>CBDTVI010000140.1:0-6317 GCA_965364065.1 uncultured Yoonia sp.
GTCGCCGAAGGCGCTTATGTGCGGATTTCAGTCACTGATACGGGTCAAGGCATGGGGCCGGACACGCAACAACAGGTGTTTGAACCCTTCTTTACGACCAAACCCATCGGGCAAGGCACGGGGTTGGGGTTGGCCATGGTTTATGGCTTTGTGCGTCAATGCGGAGGGCACGTCACAATCTATAGCGAGATTGGGCACGGGACGACCATTGCACTTTATTTTCCGGTCTTAGATGCGCCGATTACACCCACACAGGCAACCCGTGACGCGCTAGCCCAACACGTAGCACGTGGTCAAACTGTGTTGGTTGTCGAAGACAATCCGCAAGTGCGCAGGCTGACGACGACGCGGTTGAAGGAATTGGGCTATAATATCCAAGAGGCTGAATCCGGCGATGTCGCGGCCAAGATATTGCAGCAGAACGCAGACATTGACGCTGTGTTCACCGATCTGGTGATGCCGGGGGAATTGGATGGGCTGGCACTTGCACGGCATATCGTGGCCAGTTACCCCAACATGCGTATATTGCTGACGTCGGGCTATGCAGAAGACATTCTAAGCAGTCAAACCGAAGATACGGATCATCAAATTTTGCGTAAACCCTACCGTCAGTCGGATCTTGCCAACGCGCTTTCTGCACTTTTTGAAAAAGGCTGACCGGCACATGGCTGCACGTCACAGGTAAACGAGTATCCGATCCCGCGAATGGTTGAAATCAACCTTGGCGAGGCCGGATTGCGTTCAATTTTCTTGCGCAGGCGAGCGATCTGATTGTCGATGGTGCGGTCCAGCGGGGCATAGGAATGGCCACCCGTAAAATCCATCAACTGTTCGCGTGATAATACCCGTTTCGGGTGATCAAGGAAAACCTCTAGCAGCTTGAATTCGCCGCTGGTCAAGTCGACCAGCGCGCCTAAGCGGTCATGCAATGTCATCTGTTCGGGAACGACTGCCATTTCGTCAAACTGCCAGCAGGGGCTTTGCGGTGCCGGTGTGGTGGGTTGCGATGCATCACGCGAACGCCGCAGCACCGATTTGACGCGGGCCACGACCTCGCGCAGGTGAAACGGCTTGGTGACGTAATCATCGGCCCCGATTTCCAGCCCGACAACGCGGTCAATCACATCATCTTTGGCAGTCACCATGATGATCGGAACAGACGATGTTTTGCGGATGGCTTTCGCAACATCCAAACCATCATCTTTACCAAGGTCCAGATCAAGCGTGATCAGGTCAACAGGGTTGGCTGCAAGAACCGCAAGCGCATCACGCTTGTTGCCAGCCTCGCGCACGATACTGCCCTCGCCTGCAAAGCAACGATGCAGCAGGGTTCTGATTTTGGGGTCGTCATCGACAACCAGAATACTAGCGTTTTTCATGAACTGCCCTCGCCCGTTTCCACAACGATTATCTAGGGACTCAACTTACGACATTCTAACAAATCTGGCGCACCGATACAAATTGATACGATCGGATACCTTGGCTGCACTAAGCCAGATACAATCAAACCATAGATTTCCTCTGAGCCAACAAAGAGGAAGCCGCCATGTATGTGTCTGCCACACACACTGCCAATGATGTCCTACGCACCAACATGCCAAGGCCCAATATCACCCGTCAACGCACGGTTACGATCAATCCGGGCAAGCATTTGTTTCTGGAAGGTGACCGCGCTGATCGCATCTATGAGGTAGCCAGTGGCGTCCTGCGCCTGACCCGGATCATGGAGGATGGGCGTCGGCAAGTTATTGCTTTCGGCTACCCCGGTGACACCGTCGGTTTCCCCAGTGACGGGCTTTATCACACCGATTGCGACGCGCTCGCACCCACAACGCTTGTGGTGCACCGCCGTTCTGATCTTGAAACCGCCAAGGGTGACGCGGCGCTGCATCAGCGCTTGCTGCGTGCCGCCTTGCGCGAAATTAGCGGGATGCAGGATCACTTTATGATGCTGGGCCGGAAATCATCCATCGAAAAGCTGGCCTCGTTCCTGATGGTTCTGACTGACCGCGTGGGCGCACCACTGGGTGATTTCAACCAAGTACTATTGCCTATGACACGAGGCGACATCGCGGATTTTCTTGGGCTGACCACCGAAACCGTCAGCCGCACGTTTACCCAATTGCGCAAATCGCGCGTCATCGCGATTGATCACGTGAATACGATTATTATCCTTAAGCCAATCGCGCTGCGGTGTATCGCAGTAGGCGACGAAAGCATTTAAAGTCCCCCCTGACTGCCGAGGCGGCCCCGCATCAGCGCGACGCCTCGGCATTTTTATGTCTAGTCCTCGGTTGGGTTTTGCATATCAACGTCCAACGCCGGATCAGGATCTGTGATAAACACCGACAGCAGCCCTGCCGTCATCGCACCTACACCCAGCAATACCAGCGTGTAATTCACAACCCAGCCCACAAACGGGATGAAGTTCAGCATTGCAATAACAACAATAGCCAACACAATCGTCGATAGTTTCATCAGCACCGATGGGTCATCATCGTCAGCGCCAAAGGCCATCAATACACGCCGCGCGACACCGTAAGCCGCCAACAAGTATCCCAGAGCCCAAACCACGATAATCGCCAAAAGTGCAAATGGCACAAACGGCAAACCTACGATTGTCAGCGCCGTTACAGGCACCATCCCAAACAGTGCCGACAGCCCGACCACCCCCAAAAGGAAGGTTTGCAAAGGCTGGCGCGTGACGCGTCTTCGCATCTTTTCCACGCGGTTGGGCACCAGCGTCAGGAAAATCGCGGCTAACAGTGTCAGAAAGATCGTTGAAATCAAGAATGCCGAAAAAAGTGACATCCACGCCGGCAACATCGGCATGTCAACCGCGTCCCAACTGCGGTCGAATGCGTGGTACATCTCGCCGCGGTCCCATTCCTCTAGTGTGATGCGCGCGGCAGGGATCACGCGGTCAGGTACGCTTTGGTCATCGTCTGCCGATAACGTCAGATTACCGTCGATCCGCGCCTCTGAGCCAAAGGTGACCGTTTCGGCGACGATCCACGCATCCCCCGATACAGGTGCATTCAGATGCACAGTGCCGCCAAACGCGGTCAATGCGCCAGAAATCGGGCCTTCAATAGTCAATGTGCGCCCGAAGAAGCGTGCATTGCCTTGGGTAACGGCGTCAGCAGTGCTGCGCACGCTATAGCCAGCGGCGGTGATATCTTCGCCCACGGGCGCATCAATGCTGACGGAACTACCTGCGGCATAGACATCGCCGCCCGTCTGGTTGCTGATATCTACGTCATAGCCTGCGACATGGGTATCGCCGTTCGTGCTACCTGATGTGCTGACAACGCTGCCTGCCGCAAAGACATCGCCGGTGGCGGTCAGCGTTTCGGTCACCGCTTCTCCGGCAAGGTAGGTGTCGCCGCCGTGGGTGCGGCCGACTTGTTCGGCCATTGCGAGGGAAGATGACAGAGCAATGCTTGTCAGGGTCAAAATCATAAGATGTCGCATGATGGGGTTCCTTAAAAAGGTCACGTTACGCACACCGTCTTAGGGCACATTGCCCCACCCGTGATTGAGCAATGTCAAAACGCGCCGCCTCTTTGCGCGCAAGATAGCGACCAACGCAAAGCAATTGCGTCGGCGTGCGGCATTGGCCAGTGCGCTGCATTCAAGAGGAGTATCCATCATGACCCTGCGCACCATTCTTGTCTGCCTGACGAGTACCGCGTCAGCCAAACATCTGTTGAAAGCCGCCGCAGTGCTGGCGCGCCGCGACAACGCCCATGTGATCGGGCTTTATGTCGCGGAATCGCTAGTCATTTATCCCAGCGTTGCGATGCACATCCCAGAAGCCAGCTATCACAGTTTTGTGGAAAGCCAGCAGGCCCACGCCAAAGAGGTCAAAGTGATCTTTGAGGCACAGACGCAAGCAGAAACCTTCCCAAATGAATGGCGGCAAATCAGCAGCGAAAGCGGCTTTTTGGCAGATAGCATTGTTGCCAATGCGCGCAGCGTCGATTTGGTAGTCATGGCCCAAGAAGACGACGGCGAAGACCGTCCCCTGATCAACAACCTGCAAGAGCGGGTGATCAAAGAATGCGGCCGCCCTGTTCTGGTGATCCCACGCGACTATGCAGCCGAGACCATAGGCGACAGCGTTCTGTTAGGTTGGAGCGACACCCGCGAGGCAACGCGCGCGATGCACGACATGATGAGTGTCGCCAGCGAAGGTGCCAAAGTGCGCGTTTTGCGAATTGGTAAGCCACCCAGCGACACGTTGGCAGATTTCGCGGCCAACGACCTTGCATCGGCCCTGTCCCGCCATGGCGCAGAGGCAGAAGTCGTACACCGTGATAAGGATGGCCATACAGTGCCGGATATCTTGAGCCATGAGGCATTTGAGGCAGGATCAGATATGATCGCCTCTGGGGCCTTTGGTCATTCGCGGGCTTATGATTTTGTAATTGGTGCGGCCACACGAGAATTGCTCAGGGACGCAAAACTGCCTGTGATGTATTCTAAATAGCCACATCCGCCCAGATCGGCAGATGATCCGATGCGCGGCTGGCCAGCGGGCGTTGGTCGACGCCCGCATCGATTAGATCCAAATCATGGGACAAGGCCACACGGTCCAATGCGGCGATAGGACGAGAGGCGTGAAAGCTGCGTCCGGGGCTGTGCAGGGTAAAAGCACCTTGCAAAGCCTCAAACCCGCGGGCTTGGGACCATTCATTCATATCGCCAATGACCACAACCTTTTCAGGGGTGCCAAGGCTTGCGGTGATAGCCGCAAGCTGCTTTCGGCGCGAACGGCGCAGCAGGCCCAGATGCACACCAACCACTGTGATGCCGCCCTCAAGTGCGACCGCCACCGCCCCGCGCGGCTCAACACCAGGCAGTGTAATCTGTTTGACGTGGGCTATTTTGGTCCCTTTGCGCACAAGCACGGCATTGCCGTGCCATCCAAGGCTGACATCATTGCTGGCAAGCGGGACCACTTCAAAATCAGTTGCGCGCGCAATCAGATCCTTAGGCAATGCTGCAGGGCGTTCACCTAAACGGCGATCCGCCTCTTGCAGGGCGATGACATCGGCATCCAACCCGTTGATCACATCCAGAATACGCCCTGGATCACGGCGCCCGTCAAGGCCGCGGGCTTTGCGGATGTTATAGCTTGCGATCCGGAGGGGCCGGTCCTTGATTGGATGTGGCATGACAGGCATATAGGTATGGAACGGCTTGAAAAACAGAGGTCAGATCGATGCCACAGCAATTCCGGCAACAGGGACACTTTGTGCGCAGCCTTTGGGCGCTCTTGGTGCTGTCGGCGATTGCGGCGGCGTTCGAAGGGCGCTGGTCGCTTGCGTTTGTGGCATTGGCCACACTTGCGTTGGCGTTAGCACCACTGTTTTTGGCCAGCAGGTTTGATATCACGCTACCCCTTCCCTTCGTGGCCGCGATCACGATCTTTGTCATCGCCTCAATTTTCATGGGCGAGGCGTTTGATTTTTATGAACGATTCTGGTGGTGGGACATTGCCTTGCATGGATCATCGGCCATTGGTTTCGGGCTGATCGGCTTTGTGTTTGTGTTGATGATGTTTGAGGGCGACAGGTTCGCGGCCCCACCTTGGGCACTATGCCTGATGGCATTTGGGCTGGCTGTCACAGTCGGCGTTTGCTGGGAAATATTCGAGTTCTCGATGGACCGCGGGTTTGGCATGAACATGCAAAAATCCGGGCTGCTAGACACGATGGAAGACCTGATCGTCGACGTGATCGGTGCAGGCTTCGCAAGTTGGCTTGGCTACATTTACCTGCGGGCCAATGACCGGTCGTTCTGGACCTGGCCGATTGACCGGTTTGTCGCACTCAACAAAAGGCTGTTTAGCAAACATCGGTAGGTGGTAGCTGCGCCACCACCCAAACCAATGTCAGTCACTTCACTGTCAGAAACGCGCAAGGCGCGTCATGCGCGATCTTTTGTGACGTGCTACCCATCAGAAGGCCTTGAATGCCACCCACCCCGCGTCTGCCTGTTACAATCAGGTCAGAACCGGTTTCTTTGGCGACACTGACGGCCTCGGCCGATGGGGTTCCGTTGCGCACGAACTGGCTGGCCGGTTCGACGCCCGCGTCGCGTGCCATTGTCGCGGCCTCGGCCATGACAACTTCGCCTGCTTTGGCTATCTGCGCGTCAGTTGGCGGGATTTCGACAGCTCCTGACCCCACGGCGATACCCGTTGATGACAGTTCAGGTGTGTGGATCAGGTGGATTTTGCCGTCGTAATGCTTGGCTAAATCGCAAGCGACGCCCAGTGCCTTCCAAGCGTGGTCGGATCCATCAATGGC
>CBDTVI010000141.1:0-6311 GCA_965364065.1 uncultured Yoonia sp.
GATGGGCATATGGCGTTTGTGCGATCACCTGACAATGTCTCGATCGAATTGCTTCAAGAAGGCGATGACCTGCCAAAAGCCGAACCTTGGGCAAGCATGGAAAACACCGGCCATTGGTGAAACCGGCATTCATCGCAGCATTTTGCCTTTTTGCGGCACCAGCGGATGCCTGCCGCTTGGCATTGGTGCTTGCGATGGATGTTTCGTCGTCGGTCAATAACGCCGAGGACTTGCTTCAACGAAATGGCCTTGCGGCAGCACTTGTGTCGCAGCAAGTTCAGGACGCCTTTTTCATCAGCCCCGATCCCGTCGCCCTGCAGATTTTTGAATGGAGCGGGCGCGGGCATCAAACTGAGCTTGTGGGCTGGACCATGATCCAGGCGCCATCTGATCTATTGGTTGTGGCTTCAAAGTTGTCCAACAGCATGCGCAGCGCCAGTGGCCTACCCACCGCAATGGGGCACGCGTTGGCATATGCGTCGATCCAGCTTCAAGATGCGCCGCATTGTCTGTTTCAAACCATCGACATGGCAGGTGACGGGGCCAACAACGCAGGTTTTGAACCCGCCAGCGTCTATGCTACATTCCCTTTTGACGGTGTGACGGTGAACGGCCTCGTGATCCGCGAGGGCGAGAACGGCGCGCAGCGATACTATGAGACCGAAGTCATGCGCGGCCCCTTGTCATTTGTCGAAGTCGCAAGCGGGTTTGCCGATTTCGAATCGACAATGCAGCGCAAGCTGATCCGTGAACTTGACGTGCAGATCATCGGCAGCACAGTCACTCCAACAAAGGACCAAGGATGATACGGCTTGTACTTTTCCTGATGCTCTTGCCCGGGCTGACACATGCGGCCTGCAGGCAAGCGCTGTCGATGGCACTGGATGTCTCTGGCTCTGTTGATGATGATGAATACCGTTTGCAGCTTGAAGGGGTCATTGCCGCGTTGAACGCGCAGGCAGTTAAAGACGTGCTTTTTATGCAGCCCGAGGCCCCTATTCGTTTGCATGTGTTCGAATGGAGTGGCCCGATCAATCAAACGATTATTGTACCATGGACTGCGATTGAAAACCCTGCAGATTTGGCGCAGGTCACACGACAACTGCTTGCGCATAACCGTGGTGTTCGGGCGCCAACGACTGCCATCGGGTCTGCGATCCTTGCTGGTTATGACTATCTTGAGGCACAACCAGATTGTTGGAAACGCACGCTTGATCTGTCCGGCGATGGCGAAACGAACGTCGGCCCTTTGCCTGAAACGATCGGTGAAAACCTGCGACCGGTTGGCGTCATAGTAAACGGCCTCGTCGTGGGTGCTGGTAATTTAGATGGCGATGACGAGCGCTATGTCGACATCAAACAGCTGTCTTCGTACTACCGCGCAAATGTCATCCGCGGCCCCGGCGCCTTTGTCGAGGTGGCATTGGGCTATGAAGAGTATGCGGCCACAATGGAGCGTAAACTGTTGCGCGAACTGGCTAGCATCGCAATCGGGCAAGTAAATCCAGAGAACATCGCGCTCACTGACTGATCACAGATGGGCCGCATATGGTATGCGCATAAAAAGGTGGGCCGGCACACTGGTATGCCGACCCACAAAAACCGTTATCCTCGTTAAAACACAACTAAAAGTTGTATAGCCTTATTGAATGCAATTTAGACATAAATGTGTTTCATTCGGATAAACTAATAAATATACCGAATTTGTTCCGTCCAATAACGTTCAACGCGTTTCAGGGCACCCGCGATATCCTCTACCCCCTCCTGATCAAGAACATTACGGTTCATCAGCCCCTCAGCATGTGTCTTGAACAGTTTCGAGACGATCAAATGCACCCCCCGACCCTTTTCAGTCAGACGCACGCGGACGGATCGGCGATCAATTTCACTGCGTTCATGGTGCATGTAGCCCGCATCAACCAACTTCTTAAGATTGTAGGACACATTTGATCCTTGGTAGTATCCGCGCGATTTTAACTCTCCGGCGGTGACTTCATTGTCGCCGACGTTAAACAGCAACAAGGCCTGCACCGGATTTATCTCTAGCAAACCCAGGCGCTCGAACTCGTCTTTGATCACGTCCAGTAGAAGCCGGTGCAACCTTTCAACAAGGGTCAATGCATCAAGATATGCCGTCATAAATGCGGCACTTTCGGTGCTGGATATGCCTGTGTTTGGGGGGTCACCCATTTCACTATGAATTGTCATTTTCAGTGCTCCGCTCTCAACTTGAGAATGGAATAAATTGAAATCAACAAAATTTAGTTAAGCGTGGAACGGTTTCTGAATTCATGCCCACTAGGCGGGTTTCGTGACACCCTGCGCACCATCAGCGATCTGCGACACGAGGCTTAGATATTCCTCTGGAACAGCAAACTGCCCTCCGACCCAGCCATAAATGTCGTGATCATTTTCCGACAAAAGCTGATCATAAAGCACAAGTGCCTCATCAGAAAATCCCGCCAGATTTGCGTCTGCAAAGGCTTGTAGGATCAAATCCATCTCTTTGATGCCACGCCGCATCGAGCGCATGCGCAGCCGTTTGATCATGGTTTCGCGATCTTCGGTCATTCGGGATCTTTCAGTGCGGCGCGCAGACGCTTTTCCAAACGCCCCAGCTTTTCACCAGATTGCGCGATCTGACTGCGCAGCGCACGCATTTCGGCCAACAAGTCTAGCACATCATCAGATAGTTCAGTCGCATCATCAGGCGCATCAGGTCCATTCCCAGAACCGGTCAAAAGCCAGCTCATCGACACGCCAAGGATCCCTGACATCATTTGCAAGCGATTGGCGCGTGGTTCCTTCAGGTCGTTTTCCCAGCTGGTCATTGTGCCTGGTTTGACACCCAACTTACTGGCGAACGCAGCCTGACTTAGTCCCGCCGCTTCGCGTGCGGCAGCAAGCCGGTCCCCGAATGTCGCAGTATCTTCGCTAAACCAACCTTGGTCTTCCGTCATCTCAAACTCCTTGATGCTTGCCATGATGCATGCTTGCGTCCTATGTCACAGACCTACCCCTCTTACCACCGGATGCCTTACATGACCTTTCTTTCTGCGACACTCGACCGCGTCAAACCGTCCCCGACAATCGCTGTGACAACCAAAGCCGCCGAGCTTAAGGCCGCTGGCCACGACGTCATCGGTTTGGGTGCAGGCGAACCTGATTTCGACACGCCCCAGAACATCAAGGACGCAGGTATCGCGGCAATCGCGGCAGGCAAGACGAAATACACGCCCGTTGACGGTATTCCAGAGCTAAAGCAGGCGATCTGCGCCAAGTTCATCCGCGACAATGAACTGACCTACACCCCGTCCCAAGTCACCGTCGGCACAGGCGGCAAGCAGGTCCTCTATAATGCCTTCACGGCGACGCTGAATGCAGGTGACGAAGTGATCATCCCTGCCCCTTACTGGGTCAGCTACCCCGATATGGTCCTGCTTGCGGGCGGCACGCCCGTCACCGTCGAAGCCCAACTTGAGGCCAATTTCAAAATCACCGCCGACCAACTAGAGGCCGCGATCACGCCGAAAACCAAATGGTTCTTGTTCAACTCGCCTTCAAACCCGACGGGTGCTGGCTATAGCTGGTCAGAGCTGAAAGAGCTTACCGACGTATTACTGCGCCATCCGCATGTTTGGATCATGACGGACGACATGTACGAACACTTGTCCTACGGGAACTTCAAGTTCTGCACGCCCGCTCAAGTCGAACCCCAGCTTTATGATCGCACACTGACTGTGAACGGCGTGTCCAAAGCATACGCTATGACAGGCTGGCGGATCGGTTATGCGGGAGGTCCGGAGATCCTGATAAAAGCAATGCGCAAGGTGCAGTCGCAATCAACGTCGAACCCGTGTTCGGTCAGCCAATATGCAGCCGTTGAGGCGCTCAATGGTACCCAAGATTTTCTAACCCCCAACAATGTGTTGTTTGAGCGCCGACGCGACCTTGTCGTCGCAATGCTGAACCAAGCCCCCGGGATCATCTGCCCCAAACCCGAAGGTGCGTTTTACGTGTATCCGTCGATCGCAGGTTGCTTGGGCAAAACATCGCCCGCTGGCACATTAATTGATAATGATGAGGTCTTTGCGACCGCACTACTGGAAGAAACAGGCGTTGCCGTTGTCTTTGGCGCAGCCTTCGGACTGTCCCCCAATTTCCGCGTTAGCTATGCCACCTCTGATGAGGCCCTCAAAGAAGCTTGTCAGCGGATCATCAATTTCTGCAAAGCGCTGACATGACCGGAATTCCTGATCTATATTTTCGGGTGCGCGACAATGGCGCTGTCGTCTTTAGGGTGGACGGTGAAAACCGCGACCGCAGGCTCGAGTTTGACCAGATCGCAGTGGTCAACACCAACCGCGGCGATTTTAAAGCACTTGGCGATCATATCCTGACCGACGAAGAGCGCGATACGATCACAGGGTGGATGAACGCGCGGCTGGACCTGTTGGCTGTGCGGCAAATGGACGACATTCACCGTGCAATCGATCAGATCAACATCACAAGTCATTGGGTGCAGTCCAAAGCGACAGACGCGCAGCTTGAAGATGTCACCGAGAATTTGTTGATTGCGATGCACGACCTGCGCAGCAATCTGGTGCGTAAGAAAGCAGATCGCACGACCAAGGACTGATCGCGAATTTCGGCACAAAAAAGGGCAGGACAGCGTTTGGCTGCCCTGCCCTAATTTTTAGGGAAACTGGATTTAGTTATCCATAGTATGGCCGCTGTTATCCATCCCGCCGTCTTCGCCCATTTTCCGCTCTTCTACGTTGAACTTGATTTCAAGCGCGCCTGCGTTTTCGAACATCAACGTCGCCGGAATTTCTTCGCCAACCTCAAAAGGATCGCCGCCCAGGCCCATAAACATGATGTGCATCCCACCCGGCATCAGGGTCACGGTTTCGCCCGGCAGCAATGCTATTCCGTCTTCTAGTTGCATCATCCGTGCGACATCACCGTCCATCTCGGTCGTGTGAATTTCGACGCGCGGGAACGCGGCAGCGACAGCCACCAGTCTGTCAGCCATGTTGCCATTGTTGGTGATCGTCATAAACCCGCCCCCCGTTTGGGCGGTCTTGGCGGTCTCGAACGCCATCGGGTGATCAACGACAATGTCGCCCACTTTGTATTCATGGGCGGAAAGGGTTGTTGCCAGCGCACAGAATACGGCTGCGGTAAGAGTGATAAGTTTCATAATGGTATCTCCGAAAGATGCGCCCGTTCAAACGGGTCGCGCGTGGTTTGATTGCGTCTTTAGGCAGTCATCAAACCAAAGGCGGCGCACGAACAGGACGTGACGGATCGGGCACAAACGCGGGCGGCGGCAATGCAGCAAAGGCCGCATTTGTGGCCAGTATCACCGCATGTGTCACTGCACAGGACGCAGCCAAAGGCGGAAGTGCAGCACCATCCACCAAACGACACGCATCACAAGACTGACCGGCGTTATGCCCGCCAAGCCCACCGTCATCACAGATGTCTGCGTAGGTGCCACCCGCTGCCAGATAGGCGTTTAGGTTTTCTGTATCAGAACCAGATGCAAACCGATGCGCCAAACCAGAACTGGCCATTGCGACAAACAACGCAACGGCAATCATCAAACGGGCAAAGGGGAGCTTTTTCAACTGCATCGTGAGCTTATTATAATCCTGCGCAAGGCAAGGTTCCAGCCCCTGCATTGCGGCATTTTATCAAACCGATTGCGGAAGTGGGCGGCCTTCATCCCAAGCGATGATATTGTCCAAGGCCATCTGCCCCATGGCTTCACGCACTTCGAGCGCAGCCGTTCCCAGATGGGGCAGCAAAACCACGTTTTCCATTGCACGAAACGCATCGGGAACGACCGGTTCTGCGGCAAAAACGTCCAAACCCGCTCCTGCGATCTGACCTGTCTGCAAAGCCGCAATCAACGCAGGTTCGTCCACTACATCGCCACGCGCGATATTGATGAATATCCCTGTGGGTTTCATTGCGGCCAATGCCGCGGCATCGATCATATGCGTGTTTGCACCACCACCCGGCACGGTCACGACGATAATATCAGACGCTGCCATCAGTGCGTGCAAGCTATCCACCTGACGGGCAGGCAGATCGACCGTCTTTTGCGAGCGGTTGAAATACAGCACTGGCATCTCGAACCCGTAATGACAGCGGCGCGCGACGGCCTGACCAATACGGCCCATGCCAACAATCCCGACAGTTTTACCGGTCACATGAGTGCCCAGCATCTGCGTCGGCCCCCAACCGCCCCATTTGTCCGCACGCACCAATCGCTCGCCCTCGCCGGCCCGGCGGCAGGTGGA
>CBDTVI010000142.1:0-6255 GCA_965364065.1 uncultured Yoonia sp.
TTGCCGCTGAAATGATCCGGCGCATCGCACCATTACTGGGCTTGCGACCGCAAGTAGACACGCCACAACAGGTCGGTGTAACACTCACCTCAAACTAAGAGGGCAGCGGCAATGACATCACTGGCAGAACTGGGGCTGACGGCACAAGGTGGGCGCGAAGCGCAAGTCACTGGACTGGCGGTTGATAGCCGTGACGTAAAGCCCGGGTATTTGTTTGCCGCATTACCTGGCGCGCAAGTCCACGGCGGTGAATTCATCCAATATGCGTTGCGAATGCAGGCCGCGGCGATCCTGACCGATGCTGAAGGGGCCGCTATTGCCGCTATCGAATTGGCCGCGTCAGATGCAGCTTTGATCATTGCGCAAGACCCGCGTCAGGCCTTGGCGCAAACAGCGTCGCTTTGGTCTGGGGCACATCCGGCGACCGTTTTGGCGGTGACAGGAACCAATGGCAAAACATCCGTGTCGACTTTTTGCCGCCAGATCTGGGAAGAACTAGGTATCGCAGGCGTGAACCTTGGCACGACAGGGGTAGAGGGCGCGTGGACGCACCCGCTCAAACACACCACACCAGAGCCGATCACATTGCACCGTGTCTTGGCCGAAGCGGCCCAAAACGGCATCACCCATGTTGCTATGGAGGCTTCATCGCATGGCCTTGATCAGCGTCGCTTGGACGGCGTTATTTTGACAGCTGCAGGGTTTTCGAATTTCACCCAAGATCACCTTGATTATCACAAAACGTTTGAAGCCTACTTTGACGCCAAGATGGGGCTTTTCACTCGCGTCCTGTCCGATGACGGTGTGGCCGTGGTTAACCTTGACGATCCCAAAGGCGCGGACGTTGCAGCAATTTGCACGGCGCGCGGGCAGGAAATCATTGGTGTCGGACGTCATCCAGATGCGCGCCTGCGTCTAACGGGGCAGCGTTTTGATGCCACTGGTCAGGATGTCTTGTTTGAATGGCAAGGCCGCGCACGCCAAACGCGGCTTGAATTAATTGGTGGTTTCCAGGCCGAAAACGTTCTCTTGGCGGCAGGGTTGGTCATTGCTGCGGGTGCTGAGCCTGCAGATGTCTTTGACACGCTTCCACATCTTGAAACCGTCCGCGGCCGAATGGAGTTGGCCGCGACCCGTGACACGGGGGCTGCTGTTTTCGTTGACTACGCACATACGCCTGACGCGGTCGAGACGGCTTTGAAAGCCATGCGGCCGCACGTCATGGGCCGGATTGTCGTGATCGTTGGCGCTGGCGGGGATCGTGATACTGCAAAGCGTCCTTTGATGGGTGCAGCGGCCGCACAGAATGCCGATATCGTCATCGTAACGGATGATAATCCACGCTCGGAAAACCCTGCAAGTATTCGCGCGGCAGTGATGGCTGGCGCTGTGGGTGCAGGTGGCTCTGATAGTATAACTGAGGTCGGCGACCGTGCCGAGGCGATCTTGCGTGGTATCGATATGCTTGAAGCAGGAGATGCTTTGTTAATCGCAGGCAAAGGCCACGAAAGCGGGCAAGTTGTGGGCGATACCGTGCTGCCCTTTGATGATGTGGAACAGGCCAGTGTCGCTGTTGCGGCACTTGAGGGGCGGATATGACCGCCCTTTGGACATCGGCAGATGCAGTTGCGGCAACCGGTGGGCAAACGACTGCTGAATGGGCTGCAACAGGCGTATCGATTGACACGCGGACGATCAAAGCAGGCGATCTTTTTGTGGCGTTGACCGACGTGCGCGACGGGCATGATTTTGTTGCGCAAGCGTTGGAAAAAGGGGCTGCGGCTGCTTTGGTCACGCACCGCCCCGATGGCGTTACACAAGATGCACCACTGCTGATCGTAGACGACGTGCTTCATGCTCTGGAACGATTGGGACGCGCTGCGCGTGCGCGCACGCAGGCGCGTGTTGCCGCGATCACTGGTTCGGTGGGCAAGACCTCGACCAAGGAAATGCTGCGCGCGGTCTTGGAAAAGCAAGGCAAATGCCACGCAGCAGAGGCTTCGTATAATAATCACTGGGGTGTGCCGCTGACATTGGCAAGAATGCCTGCTGATGCCGACTTTGCAGTGATTGAAATCGGGATGAGTAATCCAGGTGAAATCACACCACTGTCCCAAATGGCGCGCCCGAATGTAGTGATGGTCACGACCGTCGCTGCCGCGCATTTGGCTTCTTTTGAAAATCTCGCGGGGATCGCCCAAGAAAAAGCCTGCATCATGGATGGGCTTGAGGCGGGCGGCGTGGCTGTCTTGAATGGCGACATCACGACAAGCAAGATTTTGCAAGATCACGCCGCAAAGCTTGGCGCACGTCAGGTTCTTTTTGGGGAAACCGCCCCTGATTGGACAGTGGGCGACGTGCGGATAACCGGTGATGTGACAGTTATAAAAGCAGCGGGCGCAGGGAATGACTATCTTTTCAAGCTCTCTGTGCCGGGTCGTCACTTTGCGATGAATGCCGTCGGTGTGTTGGCCGTGGTCGACGCACTTGGCGCTGATCCTGTTGCAGCATCTCTGGATATCGCTGGTTGGGTGCCGCCCGCAGGGCGCGGCACGCGCGAAATAATCGTGACCGATATGGCCAACGACGGCGAAAGCCTCGAGTTGTTGGATGATGCATTCAATGCCAACCCGACGTCTTTGATTGCCTCGCTTGAAGTATTGGCGGCATCAAAACCCACAGATGGCGTGGGCCGGATTGTCAAAGGGCGGCGCGTCGCGATCTTGGGGGACATGCTGGAACTCGGCCCAGACGAGATTGCAATGCACAGCGCATTCGCACAAAACTCACACCTGCAAGGCCTTGATATCATTCACTGCGCAGGTCCCTTGATGCGCCATCTTTGGGATGCACTGCCCGAAGAAAAACAAGGCCAATGGGCCGCAACTGCTGCCGAACTTGTGCCGCGCGTGACGCGTTTGGTCGATGCCGGCGATGTGGTGTTGGTCAAAGGGTCCAAAGGGTCCAAAGTCAGCCTTGTCGTTGACGCCATCCGAAAACTGGGGCATCGCCGCTCTTAAGATCAATAAGGTAGATTAGATGTTATATTGGCTCACAGCGCTTTCTGACGGTGGCGATTTCTTTAACTTGTTTCGCTATATCACATTTCGTGCTGGTGGCGCGTTTATGACAGCGCTGATATTTGGGTTCATCTTTGGCCGCCCCTTGATCAATGTGTTGCGCCGCAAGCAAGGCAAAGGCCAACCCATCCGCGAAGACGGCCCCGAAGGGCATTTTGTGAAAGTAGGTACGCCGACTATGGGTGGCTTGCTGATTGTTGGCGCGCTGACTTTTTCGACACTGCTATGGGCACGATTAGACAATCCGTTCGTGTGGATGCTGCTATTTGTGACCTTGTCCTTCGCCGCCATCGGGTTTGCCGATGACTATGCCAAGGTGTCAAAGCAGACAAGTTCCGGTGTATCGGGCAAAGTGCGGATTTTGTTGGGTATTCTGATCGCAGGGATCGCAGGATATTGGGCTGCGGCCTATCACCCTGATGATTTGACCAATCAGCTTGCTGTGCCGATTTTAAAGGATACGCTGATCAATCTTGGCGTTTTGTTTATCCCTTTTGCGATCATCGTAATCGTAGGGTCAGCGAATGCGGTGAACCTGACTGACGGGCTTGATGGTCTTGCCATTATGCCGGTCATGATCGCAGCAGGCACCTTTGGAGTTATTGCCTATGCGGTTGGACGGACCGATTTTACCGAATATTTAGACGTGCACTATGTGCCACAAACGGGCGAGATTCTGATCTTTTCCATGGGGCTAATCGGCGGGGGCTTAGGCTTTTTGTGGTATAATGCGCCACCAGCTGCCGTGTTTATGGGCGACACGGGATCACTGGCCTTGGGCGGCGCATTGGGGGCAATTGCGGTCGCGACCAAGCACGAGCTTGTCTTGGTCATTGTCGGAGGCCTGTTCGTGGTCGAAGCACTGTCAGTTATTATTCAGGTTCTATATTTCAAAGCCACTGGCAAACGCGTGTTCTTAATGGCCCCAATTCACCACCATTTTGAGAAAAAAGGCTGGGCAGAGCCAACGATCGTCATCCGTTTCTGGATCATCTCGCTGATCTTGGCGATGATTGGTCTGGCAACGCTGAAAGTCAGATAGGCCAAGGGGCATAATATGATACCCGTTCAAGGATACGCCGGACGCAAAGTTGCTGTGCTTGGGCTTGGCCGTTCCGGTCGTGCTACGGCCGCAGCACTGATCGAGGGTGGTGCCACGCCTTTGGTTTGGGACGACAGTGCCGTCGCGCGCGAAGCCGCCGAGGCTGATGGGCTTGATCTATGCGATTTGACCAAATCGGGTGCATTTGAAGATGTCGCCGCTTTGATCGTCAGCCCCGGCATTCCGCATCTTTACCCTGCGCCAAACCCCGTGATTGCCGCGGCATGGGACGCAGGCGTGCCTGTTGATAATGATATCGGGTTGTTCTTCCGCTCTTTTGCGACTGATGATTGGGATGGTTTCGACAGCACGCCCCGCGTGATTGCCGTGACCGGATCAAACGGAAAATCCACGACGGCGGCGTTGATCCATCACATTTTGATCGAAAATGGTCGCCCTGCGCAATTGGCCGGCAATATCGGGCGCGGTGTTTTGGACATTGATCCGGCGCATGACGGCGAAGTTGTCGTGCTCGAGTTGTCTTCGTACCAAACTGACCTTGCCCGTAGCTTGACCCCCGACGTTGCCATTTGGACAAACCTGAGCCCTGATCATCTTGATCGCCATGCGGGGATGGGTGGATATTTCGCGGCCAAGCGGCGTTTGTTTGCAGAAGGCGGTCCTGATCGTGCGGTCATTGGCGTGGACGAGGTCGAAGGGCGTTATCTTGCCAATCAATTGATCGAAGGCGCGCAAGATGACCGCGTCATTCGTGTCTCGTCGGGCCAAAAACTGACGGGGCAGGGATGGAGCGTTTTTGCGCGCAAGGGTTTCTTATCGGAATTCCGCAAGGGGCGCCAAGTTGGGTCTATTGATCTGCGCGCTATCGCAGGCTTGCCTGGTGCACATAACCATCAAAATGCGTGTGCAGCATATGCCGCATGCCGCACACTTGGTCTTGGCCCAAAAGGGATTGAAGCGGCGCTGCGCAGTTTTGGCGGCTTGCCGCACCGGAGCCAGATTGTCGCGACCCATGCGGGCGTTACTTTTGTGAATGATAGTAAGGCCACGAATGTTGATAGTGCCGCAAAAGCACTGCAGGCCTTTCCCAAGATCCGCTGGATTTGCGGTGGATTGCAGAAAGAGGGCGGGCTGGATGGACTGCTGCCGCATATCGGTTCGGTCATCAAAGCCTATGTGATTGGTCGCGAGGCAGAAGAGTTCGCACGTCAATTGACGGGCGTTGACGCTCAGGTTTGTGGGGCCATGGACGCAGCTGTCGCGCGTGCGATGGCAGATGCGCAAGACGGCGACGTCGTGTTACTTGCACCGGCGGCCGCATCTTTCGACCAATATGATAGCTTTGAGAAACGCGGCGATGATTTCATCCGCTGTGTTCAGGGTGCTATTTCGTAAGGTGGATCGCGATCCGCCTTACTTAGTAGCTATGGCCTGTCCTGCGGCCCAACCTGATGACCATGCCCATTGGAAGTTATAACCACCTAGCCAACCTGTCACATCGACACATTCGCCGATGAAATAAAGCCCAGGCATGGATTTTGCTTCCATCGTTTTTGACGACAGCGCGTCGGTGTCAACGCCGCCCAGAGTGACCTCTGCGGTGCGGTATCCTTCTGATCCAGCAGGACGCAATTCCCAGTTTGATAGCTTTTCGCAAAGAGCGCTGAGTGCCGCGTCGCTTTGGTCAGCGATATTGCCATCAAGCGAGAGTTCATCGCGCAAGTGTTCCACCAACCGCGCCGGAATATGTTGCCCAAGCACCGTGGTAAGCGCTTTGCGCCCATCGGTTTGGCGATGCTCTTGAAGTGCTGCCATTAGCGTGCCGCTTGGATCCAAGTTCACAACGATGCCCTCGCCCTCGGTCCAGTAGGACGAGGCCTGCAAGACGGCTGGACCTGAAAGGCCACGGTGAGTGAACAGTAAGGCTTCATCAAAGCTGGTATCATTGGCCGTCACCCGCGCGGCTGCGGCCACGCCGGCCAGTGGTTTGAATTTTTCGTCCGAGAACGTCAACGGCACCAATCCCGGATGCGGGGTAATCACAGGCAAGCCAAATTGTGTAGCGATTTGATAGCCAAGTCCGGTCGCGCCCATCTTCGGGATTGATTTGCC
>CBDTVI010000143.1:0-6251 GCA_965364065.1 uncultured Yoonia sp.
ATCTGGGCCCTTCACTACCCCCGAATTATCTGGTTATTTGGCTTGATCGCGGCACATGAAATTCGCCGCTCGCCAACGGAACCACCCGCCGAAATACAAAATCAACGAAATTTCCGCTTCGTAAGGTGACCCGCACTATGGCCAATAGAACGCTCCCCCGTCTTCTCCAAACACCGGCCGTCGTGCTGTTGCTGATTTGGATGTTAGTGCCGCTCAGCATGACGCTGTACTTTTCATTCATCCGATACGTTTTGAACAGTTCGATCCGGCCAGAGTGGATGACACCGACGATCAGTAACTGGCGTGGTCTCGGAAACTACCAATACGTTTTGAATGCCAAAGATTTTTGGTTCGCAATCCAGAACTCTGTGTTCATCGTATCCAGTATTTTGGTCGCCACTGTTGTGCTGGGTCTAGGCATTGCGGTTTTGATCAACAGGTCATTCCCCGGACGCGGCATTGTGCGTGTTTTGCTGATCTCGCCTTTCTTTGTGATGCCAGCGGTGAACGCGGTTTTGTGGATTAACATGATCCTTGATCCAGTACTGGGTCTGCAGGGCCTTGCAGTCAGTGGCTTGAACGACGTGATCGACGGTTTGCGCGACTTCCCTGTCCTTGGATGGTTCTTCAACCTTTGGCCCGTCCTCGAGCCGATCTCGTTCCGCGCAACCCAAACCTCATCCTATGCGGTCATTATGATGGTGGCATGGCAATGGACGCCCTTTGCGGTCCTTATTTTCATGACGTCCTTGCAGTCAGAGGACGAGTCGCAGAAAGAGGCGGCGACCCTTGATGGTGCAAGCCCATGGTCGCAATTTATTAACCTTACAGTGCCGCATCTGGCCCGCCCCATCGCGATTGTAGTGATGATCCAGTCGATCTTTCACCTGTCGCTTTACGCCGAGATCGAAATCGTCAGCCGCGGTAACGGCAACAAAAACCTGCCGTATCTGATCGGTGAATTCACATCGAATAACATTGGTGCCGCGAGTGCCACAGGTATCTTCGCGGTCATCCTTGCCAACATCATCGCAATCTTCTTGCTGCGTATGGTCGGCAAAAGCTTGATGGATTAAGGAAAAAGACAATGGCAACAGTTTCACAAAACTCAAAGCTCGGAAATTTCCTTTGGCCCGTCTTGGCATGGACCATCGCGCTAATCTTCTTCTTTCCGATCTTCTGGTTGGTGTTCACCAGCTTTAAAACGGACGCGGACGCGGTCAAACCAGAACACCTGTTCTTCTTCACACCGACGCTCGAAAACTATACCAATATGACTGACAACTACGACTATTGGCGCTTTGCCATTAACTCGGTCATCACCTCAACCTTTGCGACGTTGTTCGCACTGATCGTGGGCGTTCCCGCGGCTTACGCCATGGCCTTTGATCCCAGCCGTCACACCAAAGATATCCTGATGTGGATGCTGTCGACCAAGATGCTTCCAGCGGCTGCGGTGCTGTATCCGATGACGTTCCTGACCAAGAACTTCCTTGGCATCTTTGATACGCATTTCTTGGTGATCTTGGTGCTTTGCCTGATCAACTTGCCTATCGTGATCTGGATGCTGTTCACCTACTTTAAGGAAATCCCGAAAGAGATCATTGAAGCTGGTAAAATGGACGGCGTGACCACTTGGGGCGAAATCAAAGATATTCTGATCCCGCTGGCATGGGGTGGCATTGCGTCCACTGCTTTGTTGACCTTTATTTTCTGCTGGAACGAGGCTTATTGGACCGTCCGCCTAACCACGATTGATGCGGCTACTTTGTCGAAATTGATCGAAGGTAACCGCGCTCCCGAAGGCCTGTTCTTTGGTCGCTTATCCGCAGTGTCCACCGCCGCAATTGCACCCATCGTCGTTCTTGGATGGTTCTGCCAGAAACAATTGGTGCAGGGTCTGACATTCGGAGCCGTCAAATAATGCTAAACGCAGCACCAACAGACCTAACAGGCAAAGTAGCCTTGGTTACGGGTGCCGTGGGCGGCATCGGGGCGAGTGCGGTGGCACATTTCGCAGCCCTTGGTGCCACGGTCTATGCAACTGATATTGCCGATAGCTTTGAAGGCGATGCGATCTACAAACGGTTCGATTTACTGGACGAAGCAGGTCTTGCCGCATGCGCCGACTGGATCACCGACATCAAACCAGACATTTTATTCAATAACGCTGCCCTCTTTGGGATGGGTAGCATCTTGGATGGGGGCGACCTTGCGCAGCTGGACCGTTTGTTCGGGGTCAATGTACGTGGGTTTTATGCCGTGATGCAGGCCTGCGCCAAGTCCATGGTCGCAAATGGCCAGCAAGGGTCGATCATAAATTTGGCATCGCAGGCAGGCCACCGTGGCGAGGCTTTGGTGGCCCACTATTGCGCAACCAAAGCGGCTGTCATCAGCTACACGCAATCCGCTGCCCTGGCGCTCGCGCCATATAAAATCCGCGTCAATGCCATCAGCCCCGGTGTGATCGACACGCCGATGTGGGCAACCGTTGACGCATTGTTTGCCCAATTCGAAAATAAAGAACCGGGTCAAAAGAAACGTGAAGTAGGCCTTGCCGTACCACTGGGCTACATGGGCGATCCGTCCGATGTCGCACGGGCGGCTGTCTTTCTTGCCAGTGATCAATCAGCGTATATGACTGCACAAACCATCGGCGTCGATGGTGGAAACGTGCTGAGGTAACCTGATGTCAATAATAGCCCCCGAAATTGAAATGGTTGACCGCAGCACGCGGTCCATTCGCTATCTTGAACATGGGTGGCCAACCCATTTGGACCGTTGGCATGCGCACGAGGAATACGAACTTCACTTGATCTTAACGTCGCGCGGCAAATCATTCGTTGGCGACCACATTGGTGATTTTAAGGCTGGTGACCTGTTCATGACAGGGCCAAACCTGCCGCACAATTGGGTCACTGACAAAGTGTGGTCTGAACAACCGATTGCTTTGCGGGACATGCTCGTCCAATTCAGCCACGAAAGTGTAGAGAAACTTGCCGAAGGTTTTCCTGAGTTTTCGCAAGTCCTGAAACTGCTGCAACTGGCGCAATCGGGTATCATCTTTGAAGGCTTCAACCCCACATTCGCGCGTGGCCACATGGAATCGATCCGTGATTCCAGCGGCGCAGAACGTATCTTGGCATTCATCCGCTTTCTTGTTCGCCTTAACGAACATGCAGAGAAAAAGACGCTGTCAGCCGCCAAACTTATCCAGCCCGAGGGCGGTAGTAAACAGGCGCGTATCGCAGAAGTCGTTGACTATGTTGTCAAAAATTTCAGCGATGGAATTTCCGTCAGTCAAGCCGCGGAAATGGCGAACATGACCGACATCACATTCAGTCGCAATTTCCAGACCGGCACCGGCCACAGCTTTGTCGAGTTTGTAAACCGTATTCGCATCGGTGAGGCATGCGGTATGTTATATGCCTCGGACGATCAGATCATCTCGATTTCGCAAATGGCGGGCTTTAAGAACCTCGCCAATTTTAACCGGCATTTCTTGAAAGTGAAGGGTATGACCCCTTCCGAGTACCGCGAAACCGCGCGCAAAGATCTCGCACCAAAAAAGATGGAACCGACGTCATGAACGACGCGACGCATGCACCTTTGTCAGCGACCACATACGATAGGTCCGCGTGCCAAGTCGGTGTCGTTCATCTTGGCTTTGGGGCATTTCATCGCGCCCACCAGGCGGTTTATCTGGACGACTACATGGAGACATCTGGCGATTTGAATTGGGGCATTGCAGCCGTCAATTTGCGCGGCTCCGAAACGGGGCATTTTGAAACGGCCAAAGCGGATATCACGCGCAATGATGGCTATTACCTAAAGTCTTATTCATCCGATGGCGCCGTCACTGTGCGCATGGTGCGCCCGCATATCGCATTTGCGGATTGGAGTACCGAACGCAAAAAGGCCGAGGCACTTTTAAGCAATCCTACGGTTCACCTTGTCACAATTACCGTCACTGAAAGCGGATATTACACGGACCCGAACGTTGATCTGAACACTGCTGATGCGACAATCGCCGCCGAAATTAAAGGCCGCGCACCGCAGAGCGTTTATGGCTATCTGCGCGCTGCACTTGGCCAGCGCATGACAAGCACGGCCGCACCGCTAACCATCGCTTGTTGTGACAACATCCGCCAAAACGGCAAAATGCTGCGCCGCAATTTGCTGGCTTATCTCACGGCATGCGGCGACCACGACCTTGCCACATGGGTTCAAGAAAATGCCGTATTCCCCTGCTCGATGGTGGACCGGATCACGCCGCGCAGCCCTGCGGACCTTGGCCCAGAGTTGTCTGCGTTAACGGGCAAAAACATTACCTCGCCCGTGATGGCCGAAGATTTCACTCAATGGGTTCTCCAGGACAGTGCAACAGCCCAGATGCCTGATTTGGCGCAAGCTGGCGTGACCGTCACGGCGGATGTCGATCCTTACGAAGAAACCAAGATCCGTGTTCTGAACGGTGGGCACACGGCGCTGGTCTACATGGCCGCACTTGAAGGCGTCGCAACCTTTGATGCCGCTATGCGGGTCCCGAAACTGAACGCGCATTTCCATAATTTCGAGAGCAAAGAGGTTCTGCCTGCGATCACAATTGATCTGCCATTCTCAAAGCAGGATTACTTAAGCGACATCGCACGGCGCTTCGGCAACGAGGCCATTGGCGATACAGTTGCCCGCATCAGTGCGGATGGCATGGCAAAATTCCCTATCTTCATCCGCCCCACCCTTGAGGGCTGCTTTGAGCAAGGTATTCTGCCGATCTTCACCATCCGCAGCATCGCCAGTTGGCACCTGTTCGCCCAGCATGTGTTGGCAGGAAAAATACCTTTTGAATATGTCGATCCCCGCTGGGACGACCTTCAGGCGCTGTTAGGCACTGATACGTTTTTGACCAATCGCCAACTTTGGGGCGATCTTCCTGAACAATATCCCGCATTCGTCCAGACCCTGCGGCAAGAAATCAAAGAATTGGAGTCACAATGGCCGGTCTAACCTTACGCGATGTCCGCAAACGCTATGGCGATGTGCAAGTAATGCACGGCGTCGATCTTGATATTCAAGACGGTGAATTTGTAGTGTTCGTCGGCCCATCAGGCTGTGGTAAATCAACATTGCTGCGCATGATCGCCGGCCTCGAGGAAATCTCGGACGGGACGGTCGCCATTGGCGACAAAGTCGTGAATGACGTGGCCGCATCCAAGCGCGGCGTGGCAATGGTCTTCCAATCCTATGCGCTTTATCCGCACATGACAGTTTATAAAAACATGGCGTTTGGCCTCAAGCAGGCCAAAACGGATCCGGCGGAAATTGACCGCCGCGTACGTGCCGCAGCCGAGATTTTGCAGATCACCGACTATCTTGAGCGTAGCCCGCGCAACTTGTCGGGTGGTCAGCGTCAGCGTGTCGCCATTGGCCGTGCGATTGTGCGCGATCCTGAAGTATTCTTGTTCGACGAACCGCTGTCCAACCTCGACGCGGCTTTGCGCGTGCAAACCCGCCTTGAGATCGCGCGCCTTCATGCCCGCCTTGAGACAACGATGATCTATGTGACCCACGATCAGGTCGAAGCGATGACATTGGCCGACAAGATCGTCGTGTTGCGCGACGGCCGTATCGAACAGGTGGGTTCGCCCATTGAACTATATGAGCGCCCTGCAAACGCCTTCGTGGCGCAGTTCATCGGCAGCCCGAAAATGAACTTCTTCGCAGCCGGCGATTTGGCTGCGAATGCAAGCAAAGCACTTGGCAAAGAACTGGCGGCGACCCAGCATGTTGGTCTACGCCCCGAACATATGGTCGTCACAGATGCCGCCAACGCGGTTATCGAAGGGCGGCTTGAATTGGTCGAAAACCTTGGCGAATACGCGCTTGTTCACCTGATTTCGGCAAACGGAATCGAGTTTATTGCCAAGACCGAAAAGCCACCAGCCGCCGAAAAAGGCGCAACCATTGGCTTTACGATCAAACCGGAGCTTGCCCATTACTTCGACATTGAAAGTGGTTTGCGCAAATAGGTTCAGCCGAAACTGGCTTTCAGGATCGAAATTAGAGAAAATTACTTGGCTGCTGTGTTCTGCATGGCAGCCATTGATGTTTTTGAAGGCGCAAATAACGCGCAACACAAGGGTCTAAACACCCACTAACATCCAATATTTCCGTTAAAAATATGGTGCTGTGAGGGAGGATTGAACTCCCGACCTCGTCATTACCAATGACGCGCTCTACCACTGAGCTAC
>CBDTVI010000144.1:0-6192 GCA_965364065.1 uncultured Yoonia sp.
ATATCTGGGTCCGGTCCGAAAGCCGCGCACATGAAGAACGTGTCGGGTTGACGCCACAGGGCGCAGCCAAACTGCTTGCTGCAGGATATGACGTAACCGTTGAAGAAAGCCGCCAGCGAATTCTACCTATCGCGGACTATGCGGCTGTCGGCTGCACAATTGCGCCAGAGTTTTCATGGGTTGATGCGCCTGACGACGCAATTATTTTCGGGCTGAAAGAATTGCCCGAGGACGGCACGCCTTTGCTGCATCGGCACATCATGTTCGGTCACGCTTATAAGGGGCAGCCCTCGGGGCAAATCCTGCTTGAGCGGTTCAAAGCTGGCGGTGGGACATTGCTGGACCTCGAATATCTGACCGACACAGAGGGCCGCCGTGTCGCGGCGTTCGGGTATTGGGCAGGATACGCGGGGGCTGCTGTCGCGCTGATGTGTTGGTTGGCCCAGCAAAAGGGCCGGGTAGCTGGACCTGTCAAAGCCTATCCAAGCGCCAATCATATGCTGAAAGAACTACAGAAGGCCCTTGTTGAATGTGGAACAGTGCGACCAACTGCATTGACGATTGGTGCGCTGGGCCGCGTCGGCAGCGGGGCTGCTGATCTGTGCGAGGCAATGGGTATATCCGTGACGAAGTGGGACATGGCCGAAACCGCATCTGGTGGACCTTTCCCCGAAGTCTTGCAGCACGATATCTTTTTGAACTGTATTCTTGCGCGGCCCGGCACACCTGTGTTTGTCCCCGCCAGCGCAAAGACGGCCGCGCGCGGCCTGTCGGTTATCGGGGATATCGCTTGCGACCCTGACAGCGATTTTTCACCGATCAAAGTTTACGATCGCACAACGACTTGGGATGCGCCCGCGTTGCGCGTGCATGATCAGCCGGTATTGGATGTGACGGCGATTGATAACCTGCCATCAATGTTGCCTGCTGAAAGCAGCGAGGATTTTGCCACACAGCTGCTGCCGCACTTGCTGACGTTGAATGCGATTGATCAGGACGTCTGGGCGCGCGCGCAGGAGTGGTATCAAAGGTCTGTCGAGTAACGATCCAACTTACGCGGGGCGGTAAAGATCGTCCTCTGCAGCAGACGGGTTAATGCCCAGCGCTTCCATCCCAGCCTCAAGGTGATCAGCAAGATGCGGTGATCCTTTAAGGTAATCTGCGGTTGGCGTTGTGGCTTCGTGCGTGGCAGTAGCAATCGCTTCTGCCAAATCCTCGGGCTCGAAACTGCCGCGCCCGATCCAGAAGATCGCAACTAGTCCGGCTTTTTCATAGTCATTGAGTTGGTCTACAAAGCCGTTAAATTCATTCTCGGCTCGGTCAAGCTCGCGGGCCAGAATGATGACTTCAGCAATTTTATCAGCAGAAATAGGTAACATAGTGCGTCCTCCTTATGCATCAGCATAGAGAATGGTCCGCTGACCACCTTGATCTGGCGCAACTGCATTGAAAATGACCGCTTAGGTCACTTTTTGTCGCGCGCCGCTTTTTCTTCTTTGGTCAGCTTGTTGTTCCATTGATTATTGCTCAGGCCAAGCTCTGAGGACAATGGTTTGGTTTTGCCGACGCTGACTTTGCCGCCATTTTTCAGGAATTCCTGAATGAGAGCATCGTCAGTGGTTTCTTTGGGAACATGTTTCATGCCCAGACATTAACCTAGCTTGGCGGCTTGATCAACGACTGCTGCAATCAACTTACTTTGCTCCGAAAAGACGGTAGTACATCCAGTCCGGCATGAACTGTGAAAGGCGGAACACCCAAGAAAACAACATTGGAAAGCTTTTCTTGAAGTGATCGGTGTTCATGTGTTCGAACACCTCTTTGGCGGCATCTTCGGGTGACATGATGAACGGCATGTTAAAATCGTTCTTTTCGGTCAACCGCGTTTTGATAAAGCCCGGGTTTATCAATTGGACGTTGATCGGAGATGTACGCAGATCGGCTTGCATCGATTCGGCCAATGCCATCATGCCGGCCTTGGAGGAACAGTAGCCGATCGCGCCGGGCAGCCCGCGAAAGCCGGACAAAGACCCGACCAAGACGATATGGCCCGCGTTCTTTGCGACCATGCCTTTGATCACTGAACCGACAACACGGGATGCGCCAAGAAAGTTCACTTCGCCCATCATATCGGCTTTTTCATTGTCCCATTCTTGGGATTTCATGGGCCAATAGACACCGGCAAGATACACGACGCCGTCAATGTCACCGATCTGGCTGGCGGCGGTTTCAACTGCCGCGCGGTCGGTTACATCCACGGTCACATACGATGCCTTACCGGGCAGGGCTGCGACCAGTTCTTTCAGGCGGTCTTCTGATCTGGCGGAAACGATCACTTCGGCCCCTGCGCGGCTTAGGCAAAACGCCACTTCGCGGCCTAATCCCTCGCTTGCGCCTACAAGCCAGTACCGTTTTCCTTGCCAATCTGTCACATTATTCTCCTGCGTAAGCTTGGTTTTTGGGGCGCATTGTTGCCACCAGTTCAGCCACTTTGATGCCGAATTTGCGGAACTGGCTACGATTTATGATGGTGTCGTTTGACATTAAATACATCCAGTCAGTTACGTCCAGCGCATGACCGCCTGCGTCCTCGGTCAGTTTAATCCGATAGTTCAATAACACAGCAGAACCGGATTGTTGGCCTGTACCTGTGCCCAAGACGTCTGGCGCTTCTGCTGTGATGTGGCCATCGTTGCCAATGGTGAGGGTCCATTCGCGGTCCTGCACCTTGCCGCTATCATAGTAGAATTTCTCGCGCATTGTACCGACGTTGCCGTTCCAAGAAGCTTCGAAATCCGCAACAAAGCGGGATGTGACTTTGCCTGTTGGGCCGTAAATCACGCCCTCGCAGGCGATGGGTCCGTTGAAGCGTTCGCGGATGTCAAAGATCGGGCCATCTGCGTAGTCGTCGGATTTTTGCGCCCAAAAGGACAAATACCGCGTCTTAAGCATGGCCGCTGCACCCATGAGGGTCGCGCCGATTAGGATGTAGGTCATAAACGACATCGTTTAGTCCTCGAGCTTTGTGGCGATCAGCAAGCCGATTGCCACCAGTTTCAAAAGTGACGGTACCAATGCGTAAAGCAGCGTCAGCATCGTAATGGCATCCTGCGGCACATCGGTTGCGCCAGCTTGAAAGCCGGATTGTTCAAGTAACGGCAGCAAAACCACCGCGGCGAAGGCAAGCGTGAACTTGTTTACCAAGTTCCAAAGGCCAAACCCCTGCGCCCCATTTGGCGAAATGGCGGCCATACGTTTCGCAAACATCGCGGGTAGAAGTGTCAGGTCTGCCCCGATGGTTGCTCCACTTAATACGCAGATAACTGCAAAAGGGATCACATCGCCGGACGATAAAGTTAGGGTGTAGGTAAATGACGCCACAGCAAGCACCATTGCGCACAGCAAAACCGGCTTGGCCCCATAGCGTCGCGCGAGCGCCGACCATATCGGCGATGAAATCGCTGCAGCCAAGAAAAACAGCACCAAGAGCGCGCCTTCCCAACCAACAGCGCCCAGTTTGCTTTCGACATAGAACAAGAAAAGCGTCGAAGAGACGGCCAATGGCGTGGCATTCACCAAGGCTAAAATAAGTAATTTGCGTGCCGTTTTGTCACGGATGATCTCGCTGATTTGTGACGGCTCTTGGTTCACGCGGCCTTTCCATTCAGGCCACATAAAATACGCCGCGATCAGTGTGAGGGCCGCAAAACCATATGCAAATGCTGCAAAAGGATGGGCGACAACACCGATCAAGACGGTTGGTACGATCGCGGCGATACACACGCCCACAAGCGCTCCGCTTTCGCGCCATGCGGCAAGCCGGACGTGCCCTTGCGGGTCGTTGCCTGCTTTGCTGACGCCTTGGGCGTAGAAATTGATGGTGAGAAAGCTGAATGCGGTAAAGAGGCCAGTCACCGTGATGCCAAACCACCAAAGCGGTGCAATTGGTGGCGGCACTGCAAACAGCCCGATCATGGAAACGCCCATGACGACTGCGGCCAATGTCATTGCCAGCTTCTTGCTGCGGGTCAGGCGTTCGCTGATCCAACCCAAGACGGGGTCTTGGATCATGTCGAAAAGCCGCATCGCAAACAGCAGCGCGCCCAACGCGGCAAGGCTGACACCAAACGTATCAGCGTAGTATTTGGGCGCATAAATATAGATCGGCAGGCCGGCTCCGGACAACACAGCGGCGAACACCGTGTATGCGGGCAAGCGCTCGGTGAGGGCTTTCATCTGCTGACCTCGTCCGAGGGGGGCTTGGGTGCCGACCGAAACTTCGCACCTTTCCACCACAGCTTGATCGCTTGCCAGTGGATCAGTGCAAGTACGCGGCGTGATCCAAACGGACGGCGCATCGCGGCCTTGATGATGGACCAATTTGTGATTGGCTTGCGCGGTCCAGTGAGCGTTGCAATCAGTCCACCGTTCCCGCGCGAATAATCGATCCAGATACCAATGCTGTCTGGTTGGATATCGAAACGGAAAACATATCCACCTTCAACCGGTTGAAAGGGCGAGACATGCATCAGTTTTTGCGCGGAAAGCGTGTCTTCCTTCGTGATCGCATGCCCGTCTTCGTGGCGACATAAATAGGAATGACGGTCGCCAAAGGTGTTTGACACCTCGGCAATCACAGTGCGCAGGATACCTGCAATGTCATAGCACAACCAAAACGACACCGGATTAAACACATGCCCCAGCAGGCGCGGCTGGGCGAGCAGTTCAATCCGCGCGGTGTCGTCGATATCATAAGTCGCAAGTACGTCGCGCACCCAAGCGGCCCCTGTGCCGGCTGAGGGCGTACCACCATGATCACTGTCTTGAAGGGACATCAGATTGCCAGCGTTGCGCGAAAACAGGGCCGGTGTTTGCGGCGTGGCTTCAGCGTCGGTCAGCACATAGTCGATGGAGTAGCGAAAGGCGTTTTTTGTGCCTCCACGCCGTCCGTGATAGGTTTCACCTGCAATATGATGGACCTGTTGGGTCACTCTGCCGCGACGCGCATGCGGTCAGACGCATTGAGCGCATGCACCACATCCAAACCGCTGGACAGCCCGTCTTCGTGAAAGCCGTTTTTCATCCATGCGCCGCAGAACCACGTGTGGTTCGCGCCATTCATGGCTGTGGCTGCCTTTTGCGCGGCAATAGCTGCGAGGTCGTAGACAGGGTGGCGCAAGGATACTTCGTCCCAGATCAGGTCTTCATTGATCGGACGCTCGCTGTTGAGGGTGACCATCATGTCTTGACCTTTAAGCCAAGGCTGCAAGGAATTCATCCAATAAGTCAGATTCATCTCTGTATCTGTGCGCTGGGCGTCCTCGGTATAGACCCAAGAGGACCATACCTGACGACGTTTAGGCATGATGGATGTGTCCGAATGCAGGACGATCTTGTTGGGCTGATAGCGCACTGCTCCCAGCACTGAATGTTCAACCGCACTGGCATCTGAAAGCATCCGCAGCGTGTCGTCTGAATGGGTGGCAAAGATGACCTCATCAAAGCACTCCCAATCGCCGCCTTGCGATTTGACCTCTGGGCCGTGCACCGTCCGGCGGACCGCATCAATGGGCGCAGCAAGGCGAATATCGACCCCGCGTTGCACCATATCGGTGCCCAATCGCGTTACATATTCGACTGATCCGCCATCAACGGTATACCACTGGTGCTGGCCATTCGCCCCCAGCAGTGCGTGATTGTCAAAAAACTGCATCATCGCATAGGCAGGAAAATCGAGGATCTTTTCTTTGGGCGTTGACCAGATCGCTCCTGAAAACGGCAGGAGGTAATGATCGCGAAAATAGTCGCTCAGCTTCAGCTTTTTCAACAGCTGCCCAATGGTCATTTCTTGGTCTTGGCTGGCGGCTAGCCCTTCGGCGTTGAACTTGAGGATATCGCGGACCATGCGCAGGAACTTTGGGTTGGCGATATTCTTGCGCTGCGCAAACAGTGCGTCGAGGCTCGCCAGACCGTATTCTAATTTGCCGTCATTGAACGAGGCGCCAAAGCTCATGTTACTTTTGGTAACCGGGACGCTCAGGTCGTCAAAGAGCTTTGTCAGGTTGGGATAGTTGGCATAGTTGAACACGATAAAGCCGGTGTCGACTGCTTGGTCTTTGTTCTTGCCTGCCATGCGCGTGCGGGCATGACCCCCAAGACGTTTCTCAGCTTCAAACAGGACCACATTATGGT
>CBDTVI010000145.1:0-6174 GCA_965364065.1 uncultured Yoonia sp.
TGGCAACAATGTCAGCCACGCCAAGAACCGTACCCGCCGCCGCTTTTTGCCGAACCTGCAGGACGTGACTTTGATGTCCGACGTGCTGGGACGGACGTTCAAGTTCAAAATCTCGAACGCTGCACTGCGCACTGTTGATCACCGTGGTGGTCTGGATGCGTTCATGGCGAAAGCGAAAGAAGCAGAGCTTTCTTTGGATGCGCTGAAGGTCAAAAAAGAGATTGCTAAAGCAACCGCTGCTTAAGCACTTCTTTTGACCGTTTATGAATTGAAAACCCGGGTGCCTCGTGCGCCCGGGTTTTTCTTTGGGTTGCGCAAGGTGGTGTCTTGACCCGCCATATGGCAAAGCTTTTGCTATGACCGCTTTGCCTATCGACCCTATCCTGCCCGACCTGATCGCAGCCCTGCAGCGCAGCGGCCGCGCCGTCCTGCAAGCGCCCCCCGGTGCCGGTAAAACCACTCGTGTGCCGCTCGCGATGCTTGATGCAAATGTGACAACTGGCAAAATCATCATGCTTGAACCCCGACGTCTTGCCGTGCGTGCCGCAGCGACGCGTTTGGCCGAAGGGTTAGGCGAAGTCCCCGGCGAAACTGTCGGCTACCGGATGCGCGGCGAAAGCAAAGCGGGCCGCCGGATCGAGGTAGTGACCGAAGGTATCTTGACCCGCATGATCCAATCTGACCCCGAACTGACAGGCGTCGGGGCCGTAATCTTTGATGAATTTCACGAGCGGTCCTTGAATGCGGACCTTGGCCTAGCGCTGACATGGGAAAGCCGCGCCGTGCTGCGCCCTGATCTGCTTGTCTTGGTTATGTCGGCGACTTTGGACGCAGCCCCCGTCGCCGCGATGCTTGACGATGCCCCTGTCGTCACGTCGCAAGGGCGGGCCTTTCCGGTGACGACACATTTTCTAGACCGCGCGATTCCCAAAGGCGTATGGCTAGAAACGGCAACCGCAGATTTGGTTATGCAGGCCGTGAATGAAACAAAAGGCGGCGTGCTAGTGTTTTTGCCGGGCGAAGGCGAAATTCGCAGGGTTGCAGCACAGCTAGAAGGCCGCCTGCCCGCGGATGCCGTTATTCGCACACTTTACGGCGCGCTCCCTTTTGCGGACCAGCGCCGCGCGATTGCACCTGTTCAATCTGGGCGCAAGATCGTGCTGTCGACCTCAATCGCGGAAACCTCTCTGACAATCGAAGATATCCGCGTGGTCGTCGACGCAGGCCGCGCCCGGCGGGCGCGATTCGATCCGGCCTCTGGCATGTCCCGCCTTGTCACGGAAAAGGTCAGCAAAGCCGAAGCCACCCAGCGCGCAGGCCGCGCGGGCCGTGTCGCACCTGGTGATGCGTATTGCCTGTGGACCAAAGGCGAGCACGGCGCCCTGCCTGCTTTCGCCCCTGCCGAAATTGAGGCGGCAGACCTCGCAGGTTTGGCACTCGAACTGGCCACATGGGGCAGCGACGATCTGGCCTTTCTGACCCCACCGCCCGTCGGTGCATTGTCTGAAGCACGCAGCTTGCTGGTCAGCCTTGGGGCCTTGGACGCAGACCACCGCATCACCGCGCATGGACGCGCGCTAGCAAAGCTACCGCTGCATCCCCGCCTTGCGCATATGCTGCAACGTGCGGGCACGCAGGCCGCACCATTGGCGGCCTTGTTGGCGGCGCGTGATCCGTTGCGCGGTGCACCTGTTGACCTTTCGCTTCGGATCAACGCCCTACATGGGCGTTACAACGGGCAGGGCACGCTACAACACGCGGCCCTTGCCCAAATCAAAGCAGAAATACCACGGCTATCAAAGGGCTTGCCCAAGGCGGCAGCACTTAGCTTGGGGCAATTGGCAGCATTGGCTTATCCAGACCGCGTCGGGATCAGGCGCAAAGGTGATGATCCACGCTATGTTCTATCGGGCGGTAAGGGTGCAATCATGAGTGCGACCGATCCGTTGGCGGGCCAGCGTTTGATTGTCGCGACTGATCTTGACGGCGACACCCGCGAAGCGAAAATTCGGCAGGCCGTGACCATTTCAGAACGCGAATTGCGCGAGCTCTACGCCGATCAGATCGCATGGCAGGATATCTGTGCGTGGTCCAAGCGCGAAGGTCGTGTCGTTGCTCGCCAACAAGAGTGTTTTGGCGCGCTCGTGTTAGATGACCGCATCTGGGTTGATGCAGCGCCAGAAGCAATCGCGCTGGCCATGCTCGAAGGTGTGCGCCAATTGGGGTTGCGACCTTCGTCTGCAGCACAGCGGTTTCGCGCGCGCGTGGCGTTAATCGACGATCTGCCCGCGATGGATGATGATACCTTACTTGAAACAGCTGAAACATGGCTCCTGCCACACCTGACAGGTGTGCGATCAACCGAAGGCTGGAAACGTTTCGATCTGTTGCCCGCCTTGCGCGCAATGCTTGATTGGGGGCAGACCCAACGTTTGGATCAGGCAGCACCTGCGCATTTCACCACACCCTTGGGCCGAAAGATTCCAATTGATTATGCAGGCGAAGCCCCCGAAATCACGCTGCGCCTGCAAGAGATGTTTGGCGTCACCATCCACCCGATGATCGGGCGCGCGCCCTTGCGCGTCACGCTGCTATCGCCGGGGCAAAAACCGGTGCAGGTGACCCAAGATATCGTGGGCTTTTGGGCAACGTCCTATGCAGACGTACGCCGCGATATGCGCGGGCGTTATCCGCGCCATCCATGGCCAGAGGATCCGACCCAAGCGGACCCCACATTGCGGGCCAAACCACGCGGCAACTAGGCCCATTTGCGCAGCGAATCACCTTGTGTTAACCTAAATTCAATAAAAACAGCCTATTGGCAGGTGCATGAGCAATTTAGACCAATCCTTTTGGACGGGCCGCGAGGTCCATGTCACAGATCCGACGGCGATGCTGCAGATCGGTGCACTTTGTTTGCGCGACAGCAAAGCCGGGTCAGAGGTGTTGTTGGTCAAGTCGTCACGCGGACGCTGGATTGTCCCAAAAGGCTGGCCGATGGACGGGCATACAGACGCGGAAGCCGCCAAAATCGAAGCATGGGAAGAAGGCGGCGTGCGCAAAGGAAACGTCAGCAAGACACCCGTTGGCGGCTATATGACCGAAAAGCGGTTTGGTGACGGGCGGCGCGTGCCGTGCCATGTCAGCGTTTACCGGATTGACGTCACAAAAATGACCGACACTTATCCAGAGGCAGGTCAGCGCAAGCGCAAATGGATGCCCCTGAAGAAGGCCAGAAAGAAGGTCGATGATGTAGGGTTACGGGCGCTGCTTAAGGCGTTGACGTAAACCGGCAGCTGAACTGCATTATCCAAACAGGCATATATGGCGTAGCACCAACTATGCGGATCGCGACAACCTTGCCGTGAAAATACCAGCGATAAACAAGCAACTTGCCCCAACACGATTGAAGCGCCGCATCACTATAGGTTTTTGGAACTGGCGGCGCAGTCCACATGCGAAAAACAGCCAGAACAAACTGTTCAGCGTGGCAACAATAAGAAACGTGGCAATCAGCACAGAAAATTGCTGAAAGATTGACCCTGTTGGGCTGACAAATTGTGGGACGAACGCCGTATAAAATGCAGGGCCCTTTGGATTTAGCACGCTGATCAACAAGGACTGTCGAAACAACTTAATAAGCGGCTTTGATGTCGTTTTTTGCCCCATATTTTCCGGTGTGACGGGGGCGGTCCAAAGAGAATATGCAAGCCAAACCAGATAAATTGCCCCCGCAAACTTTAAAACGTTAAAAAGCAAAACCGATGTTGCCAGTAGTGCACCTGCGCCCAACAGCGACAGAGACATTGCGACAAATGCCCCTAATACCACGCCCGGGATCGTGGCCCAACCAGACCGCTGTCCGTCCCTGATCGCATAGTTCACCGTCAATACGATGTTGGGCCGGGAATGAGAACGATCAACGCACTCGCAAGTGTAAAAGCGAGCCAAGTTTCATAGGTCATGTGAAGATACTACTTTGCTTCTAATGGCGCTAAACACCCAAGCAATATCGCATAATCGCTTTCTGTGCATGCAACCGGTTCTCTGCTTCGTCAAAAATAACCGAACGCGGGCCGTCCATGACGCTGCTTGTCGCCTCGTCGTCGCGGTGCGCGGGTAGGCAGTGCATAAACAATGCATCGTCCTTGGCCTTGGCCATTAACGCGTCATTGACTTGATAGCCCCGCAATTGGTTATGCCGCCGTTCGCGCGCAGACTGCGGATCATGCATACTGACCCAAGTGTCCGTCACAATCAGATCAGCGCCTTGTACGGCCTCGTTTGGGTCACGCACAGTGGTGTAAAGCCCATCAAGTGCAGCTTCGGGATCAAGCGGCGGCGGTCCTGTAAACACCAAATCAAATTCGAACTGTTTCGCTGCATGGGCAAAGCTTGCAAAAACGTTGTTGCCGTCACCCGACCAGACAACCTTTTTGCCTTTGATCGGACCATTATGTTCTTCGAACGTCATGATATCGGCCATAATCTGGCATGGGTGCGTGCGATTGGTCAGCCCGTTGATCACTGGCACAGTCGCATATTCGGCCATGTCCAGCAGGGTTTGCTCCTCGAACGTGCGGATCATAATCAAATCCACATAACGCGACAGCACGCGAGCCGTGTCGGCGATGGTTTCGCCGTGACCCAGCTGCATATCAGCGCCAGAAAGCACCAAAGTCTGCCCGCCCATTTGCCGCACACCTACATCAAAGGACACCCGTGTTCGCGTCGATGGTTTTTCGAAAATCAGCGCCACCATATGGCCCGCGAGCGGCTGATCTGCATCAAGCGTGCCTTTGGGTTTGCCTGCGCGCGCAGTTTTCATGCTTTGGGCGTTGTCGATGATCTGCCGCAGCTGATCGGTGGGCGTCGTGTGTATATCAAGAAAGTGGTTCATCAGTTTCGCTTTTATTGGGGCTCTCGGCCCGGGAATTCAAAGGTGGGTCATAACTTGAACAAGGCGGCCATCGCGCGCGGCTGCCAGTCGCCGTTTCAAGAACCCCGCTTGAGTATAAATGCTGATCGCATGGATGTCCTTGGTGTTAGGACCAACCGCGATCATCGGATGATGCAAACGCAAATCGCGCACGCGCGCGCTAATACACGCGGCCGCATGGCCCTGCCCCATGAAATCGGAATCGCCCACAAAGCTATCCATCACGCGGGCGCCAGGCGGCAGGTCAGCATATTGAAACTGCCCAAATTTCCTGGCGTCATAGTCGTGGATATAGGCAAACGGATGGTCGATCAGGCAAACCACTTGCATATTGATCGTGGGATTTTCGATATCATCGAGCATCATTCCGACTTGCCGTTCCGCATCAGGCCACCACGCTTTCACATGCGGCGCCTCCAGCCAGTGCTGCATCAATGGCAAATCAGCCGATGTTAGCTTACGAAAAGTAAAATTACGCATGGCCCCCCACTAACTGTGCTGCCGCCGCATCCAGACGTGTGACTGCCTGTGCGATGTCCTCGTCCGCGATGTTCAGCGCAGGCAAAAGCCGCACAACATTGTCTGCCGCTGGGACTGTTAAAATACCTTGACCGTACCCTGCCTTTACGAATTCTGCATTGTTGGCTTTGCATTTGAGGCCAAGCATCAAACCTGATCCACGCACGCTTTCGAAAACATCGGGGTATGCCGCGATCAAGCCTTCAAGCTTTTGACGCATCAACGCCGCTTTGCGGTTCACTTCGGCCAAAAACGCGTCATCAGCGATGATTTCCATCACTTTTGCACCAACAGCACAGGCCAAGGGATTGCCCCCATAAGTGGACCCATGTGTGCCTGCAGTCATGCCAGAGGCCGCATTTTCCGTGGCCAGCACCGCACCCAACGGAAAGCCGCCGCCGATTCCCTTCGCAACCATCATAATGTCTGGTGTGATCCCTGCCCATTCATGCGCAAACAACTTGCCGGTCCGACCCATGCCACATTGGACTTCGTCCAAGATCAGCAAGATACCATGAGTATCACAAAGTTCGCGCAAACCTTTCAGGCAAACGTCGGGCAACGGGCGGATACCACCCTCGCCTTGAATAGGTTCGACCATGATCGCGGCCGTTTGATCAGACACGGCCGCTTGCAGTGCTTCGTGATCGCCGAATTCAAGATTTGTAAAGCCAGGCAAAAGCGGGCCAAAACCTTTGGTCATCTTCTCTGATCCG
>CBDTVI010000146.1:0-6163 GCA_965364065.1 uncultured Yoonia sp.
CGCCTGCCTTGGCGGTTCTTTGGTGCGCGCAGCACAATCCTAGCTCGCGGGTAACACACGGTTTCCGCACGCCTGACGACCACTGACATTTCAAATACGGGAGAGGACAATGTCCCCCAAAACGATCTATGACAAAATCTGGGATGCGCACGTAGCCCACGAAGCTGATGACGGCACTTGTTTGCTTTATATCGACCGCCATCTGGTACACGAAGTGACCAGCCCGCAGGCCTTTGAAGGTTTGCGCATGACGGGTCGCAAAGTACGCGCGCCGGACAAAACAATCGCGGTGCCCGATCACAACGTTCCGACCACATTGGGTCGCGAAAACGCAGACAACATGACCGAGGACAGCCGTATCCAAGTGGCAGCCCTTGATACCAACGCCAAAGAATTTGGCATCCACTATTACCCTGTGACTGACGTCCGTCAGGGTATCGTGCACATCGTTGGACCCGAACAGGGTTGGACCTTGCCGGGCATGACCGTTGTTTGCGGCGACAGCCACACAGCAACGCACGGTGCGTTTGGCGCGCTGGCGCACGGCATCGGGACATCCGAGGTAGAGCACGTTTTGGCGACGCAAACGCTGATCCAGAAAAAGTCCAAGAACATGAAGGTCGAAATTACTGGCAAACTACTTCCGGGCGTTACGGCAAAGGACATCACAATGTCTGTCATCGGTGCCACAGGTACGGCTGGCGGTACGGGCTATGTGATCGAGTATTGTGGTGAGGCGATCCGCGATCTGTCCATGGAAGGCCGTATGACGGTTTGCAACATGGCCATTGAAGGCGGCGCGCGCGCGGGCCTGATCGCACCCGACGAAAAGACCTATGAATATTGCATGGGCCGCCCACACGCACCAAAAGGTGCGGCATGGGAAGCAGCGGTCGCGTATTGGAAAACGCTGTTCACTGACGAGGACGCGCATTTCGATAAGGTCATCACGCTGAAAGGCGAAGATATCGCACCTGTGGTCACTTGGGGCACATCCCCAGAGGACGTGCTGCCAATCACTGCAAATGTACCTGCTGCTTCCGATTTCGAAGGCGGCAAAGTTGGTGCGGCACAGCGTTCGCTTGACTACATGGCGCTGACACCCGGCACACCACTGTCCGAGATCGAGATCGATACGGTGTTCATCGGTTCTTGCACCAATGGCCGGATCGAAGACCTGCGGGCGGCTGCGGCCATCCTCAAGGGCAAAAAGAAAAAAGACGGGTTGCGTGCGATGGTTGTTCCCGGATCGGGACTTGTACGCGCTCAGGCCGAAGAAGAAGGGCTTGCGCAGATCTTTATCGATGCAGGTTTCGAATGGCGGCTTGCGGGCTGTTCCATGTGTCTGGCGATGAACCCTGACCAATTGGCACCGGGTGAACGCTGTGCAGCCACATCGAACCGCAACTTCGAAGGACGGCAAGGGCGCGGCGGACGCACGCACTTGATGTCACCACAGATGGCCGCTGCTGCTGCCATTACTGGAAAACTGACCGACGTGCGGGAGATGATGTAATGCAAAAATTTGATAAACTCAGTGGCATTGCCGCGCCGATGCCTTTGGTGAATATCGACACCGACATGATCATTCCCAAGCAGTTCTTGAAAACGATCAAGCGCACTGGTCTTGGCGTGAACTTGTTTGACGAGATGCGCTATGATGATGATCGCAACGAGATCGCAGATTTCGTGCTGAACAAGCCGCAGTATCGCGACACGCAAATCCTTGTGGCGGGCGAAAACTTTGGCTGTGGGTCATCGCGCGAACACGCACCTTGGGCGATTGCGGACTTTGGGATCACTTGCGTGATTGCGCCGTCTTACGCAGATATTTTTCACAATAACTGTTTCAAGAACGGCATTTTGCCGATCACCTTGCCGCAAGAACAGGTCGATGTGTTGATGAAAGACGCCGAAAAGGGATCGAACGCGCGGATCGAAGTTGATCTGGAAGCGCAAACGATCACCTCCTCAGATGGGGATGTCTTCAGTTTCGAAGTCGACGCATTCAAAAAGCATTGCTTGATGAACGGCCTTGATGACATCGGACTGACAATGGAAAAAGTGAAATCCATCGATCAGTTCGAAGTTGCGGCATCTGCCGCGCGCCCCTGGGTCTAAAGCTGGCTAAATATTGCGAAAAAGCCGCATCATCTGCGGCTTTTTTGCGTTCTGAGAACGTCAAATATGGTGTGGACTTTGGGCAGTGAAGAACGGCCGTTGGTCCACTTTGATGAAAATTGGGGCCGAATTTTCGAGATTGGGTTGCAATACAGCACCACTCCACCGCCAATTTAGCCATTATTTAGAGTTTCTTAAGCAACGATATTGATGCATGTGGCTTGATTTGTTCAGTCTGTTAGGGACGGCAGGGTATTTCCTGCCCACCCCGCTATTGGTCGTACGCAAGGTTTGCGGCCTCAAAAGGATAGAAAGACAGTGCTGTTTCGATTGCCAGGCGCGTTAGCTAGAGCTGTGATGGTTGTGATGTTGATCGTCATGCCCTTTGCGTTGCTGCCTGAGAGCAACCAGGATGGGACCCAGATTGTGGCCCTCGTGGCGATTTTCGGCGCACTGTTTACGATTGTTGAATACAGCTCAAAAAGCCCTAGCTTGGTTGAATTTCGTGATGCCCCGCCATTTAACCGTGTCCGATTTTCCGCGCTTTTCGCGACCGTGCTTTGCCTGTCGGTGATTTTCCGTGGCGAAACTGCCCCATCTGAGGTGACAGCATTTTTCCAAAACAGCGGCTCACAAATCGGGCAAGCGATTGATTTCTCCTATTCGCCGGTCCGCTTGATGGTGCTGATGTTGCCAGAAGGCACAGACCCTGCTGTCATCCAGCGACTGCGCGATGCGGCCGGTCTCAGTTATCTGCTGGCGTTATTTTCAGTGATTTGGTTTGTGATCTTGTTGGTTCTTTACCAATGGCCGCGCCGGACCGAGGCCTTCAATGTCTGGATCAACCTGCCAACGTTTGATCCGACAGCAGGCGGCGATGTGGTCAAACGGCTTAGACGGGATGGTCGCATTAACATTATCTTAGGACTTTTGCTGCCCTTCTTGGTGCCAGCGGTTGTTAAGTTGTCCGATATCGTTGGTACGCCGATTAACCTTGATAGCACGCAGACATTGATTTGGACCGTATCCGCATGGGCATTTTTGCCAGCCAGTATTTTGATGCGCGGTGTCGCGCTCAGTCGGGTTGCGAATATGATCCACCAGCAACGCCTGCGCGCCTACGCACGAGAAGAATCGCAAGGCGCTATGGTGGTCTGATACTTGGGCTCTGGGCAAATGTAGCCCAAGCCGACGACCTACGCATCGCTACATTCGCAGCCCCACTTAGCCGTGATGGACCCGGCTTGCTGCTGCGCGATATCCAGAAGGGCGAAGACGACAGCCTCACAGCGATCAATGTCACCATTGCGCAAGCCGCACCGGATGTTTTGGTGTTGACGGATTTTGACTATGACCTTGATGGGCTTGCTCTGGCTGCTTTTGCGCAAGGATTCGGCGCGCTCTATCCATACCTTTTTGCGCTTAGGCCCAACGCAGGGCTTGCGACGGGCCATGACATTGACGGCAACGGCTGGACCGGCGATGCGCGGGACGCTCAAGGGTATGGGCGTTTTGCGGGTGATGGCGGGATCGCAATCATGTCCCGTTACCCGATTGAGGTGGAAGCAGTCACCGATCTTAGCGCGGTGTTATGGCGCGATCTGCCAGACGCTGTGCTGCCGCAGGTGGACGACGCGGCATTTTTCCCGCCCGAAGTTTTGGACATACTGCGCTTGTCTTCTAACGCGCATTGGATCGTGCCGATCCGCTTGCCGGATGCCACGCTGGTGTCGATCATGGCCTTTGCCGCGACACCCCCCGTTTTCGACGGACCAGAGGACATGAACGGCCTGCGCAGCCGCGATGAATTGAAGCTTTGGGAACACGTTTTGGACGGTAAATTTGGACCCATTCCGGACAGCTTCGTCCTTGCGGGCAATAGCAACCTTGATCCTACTGGCGGGGAGGGTGACCGCGCGGCGATGGTAGCATTTTTGGCCCGCGCTGATCTAACCGATCCGCATGCAGGCACCACAAACGCCGATTGGGGACCCGAGAGTGCGGGTAAATTGCGGGTCAGTTACGTTCTGCCGTCTGCCGAATGGCAGGTGGCCGGAGCTAGCGGAAGCGGTCCATTGACCGATAAAGGCGGATCACATGCGCTTGTCTGGGTAGATATCCGCCGCGCGCCGTAATCTTGGTATCTTGAATCTGACGTCGCGTCGCGCTAGGGCAAACCCAACAAATTCCAACAAGGACATGACCCATGGCAAACCCTTCTCTGTTGATCCTCGCCGGTGACGGCATCGGCCCCGAAGTGATGAACGAAGTCAAACGCATCATCGGCTGGTTCGGCGACAAGCGTGACCTAAACTTTGACGTCTCAGAGGACCTTGTTGGCGGCGCGGCCTACGACGCGCATGGCGTGCCTTTGCATGACGACACAATGGCAAGAGCCCAAGACGTTGACGCCGTTTTGTTGGGCGCCGTTGGCGGCCCAAAATACGACGATCTTGATTTCAGCGTAAAGCCAGAGCGCGGCCTGCTGCGTCTGCGCAAAGAGATGGACCTGTTTGCAAACCTGCGTCCTGCACAGTGCTTTGATGCGTTGGCTGATTTTTCATCACTGAAAAAGGACATCGTGGCCGGTCTTGATATTATGATCGTGCGCGAACTGACCTCTGGCGTCTATTTCGGCGAACCGCGCGGCATTCATATCGAAGACAATATGCGCGTCGGCATCAACACCCAACGCTACACCGAGGCCGAGATCGAGCGTGTTGCCCGTGCAGCCTTTGATCTGGCCCGCAAGCGTGGCAACAAAGTGTGCTCGATGGAAAAAGCAAACGTGATGGAAAGCGGTATTCTATGGCGTGATGTGGTCACAGAAGTACATCAAGCGGATTATGCGGATGTCGAACTTAGCCACATGTACGCTGATAACGGCGCGATGCAGCTTGTCCGCGCGCCCAAGCAGTTTGATGTTATTCTAACCGACAATCTGTTCGGTGATATCCTGTCCGATTGCGCGGCGATGCTGACCGGATCGCTGGGCATGCTGCCATCAGCGTCGCTTGGTTTCCCAATGGCGAACGGACGACCAAAGGCGATGTATGAACCGGTGCACGGCTCCGCGCCTGATATCACTGGCCAAGCCAAAGCGAACCCGATTGCATGTATTTTGTCGTTCGCGATGGCGCTGCGTTATTCCTTTGATCAAGGCGCTGAAGCAGATCGTCTTGAAGCAGCGATTGAAAAGGTTCTTGCAGATGGCGCGCGCACGGCGGACTTGATGGGTCCCGAAGACGGCACGCCACTTAGCACGACCCAAATGGGTGATGTGATCCTCGCAGCACTCGACGCGAGCGTCTGATGTCGCCCAATGCCAAAGGCGCGCTTTTTGCTTTGCTTGCCTTTGGCATTTTCTCGACGCACGACGTCGTGGTGAAAATCTTGGGCGGGATTTATTCCCCGTTCCAGATCGTTTTTTTCAGTGTCCTGCTTAGCTTCCCATTGGCGACCGTGATGATGATGCGGGATGCCAATCCGGGCACATTGGTGCCGCGCCACCCGTGGTGGTTGGCGTTGCGCACGGGGGCGGCGGTTGTCACTGGCGTATCTGTTTTCTACGCGTTCTCGGTCCTGCCGTTGGCGCAGGTCTATGCGATCCTCTTTGCAGCCCCATTATTGATTACGATCCTCGCAATTCCGGTGTTGGGTGAAACGGTGCGGTTGCGCCGCTGGCTTGCGGTGCTTGTTGGTTTGGTGGGTGTTTTGGTGGTTCTGCGTCCGGGCGAAACCGAGTTCTCATTGGGTCACCTCGCGGCCCTTGCTGCCGCAATTGGCGGCGCGATTGCGTCAATCGTGGTGCGCAAGATTGGCAACGATGAACGCCCAGTTGTGATGTTGCTCTACCCGATGATGGTCAATTTCATCTTGATGGCTGTTGCGTTGCCTTTCGTCTATGTGCCAATGCCGATCGAACATTTGGGGCTGCTTGCTGTCATCGCGACATTCGCGTGGTTTGCCAGCCGCCTTGTGATTGCGGCCTACCAATCCGGCGAGGCCGCGATCATCGCGCCGATGCAATACAGCCAGATCA
>CBDTVI010000147.1:0-6136 GCA_965364065.1 uncultured Yoonia sp.
CTACCTCAAGCTGGTATCGCTTGGTAAAAAATCTGCCCTAGCGGAAAAATTCGGAACGGCGCGGCAGGGCAATTTACTGTGGAAGTTTAAGGACTACATCGACCGCAAATTCATGGGCCAGTTCGACGGGCTGCCTGAAATGGGCGCGCCAAAGCTGCCACGCACGACGGCGCTGGGCATGAAAGAGGCGCTGGGCGATAAACCCATGTGCGGCGGTTGCGGGGCCAAGGTCGGGCGGGCTGCCCTACAAAATATTCTGACGGATCAGTTTGGTGATGATGCCGCCGAAATTCAACCAGGTCAGGTGATGAGCACCGATCACTTGCGCGCATTCACACATGACCCTGTTCTCATGACGCGCATCGCGGCAGTGCATGCGCTGGGCGATATCTGGGCGATGGGCGCGAAACCGCAGGCGGCGACTGCCAGCCTGATCTTGCCGCGCATGTCTGCGGCGCTGCAAGAACGGACAATGGCCGAGATTATGACGGCCGCCAGCGAAGTCTTTGGCAAGGCAGGCGGTAAAATCATCGGCGGACATTCGTCGTTGGGCGAAGAACTGACCATTGGCTTCACGGTCACGGGATTGGCCAAAAAGCCAATCACGCTGGCAGGGGCCAAGGCGGGTGACGCGCTAATCATCACCAAACCTATTGGCAGTGGCACGATCATGGCAGCCGAGATGGCGGGCAAAGCGGGTGGCGCTGACGTCATCGCCTGTTTTGAATTGATGGTTCAAGGCCAAGCGCACGCCTCTGAAATTCTGGGCCGGGCGCGTGCGATGACGGATATCACCGGTTTTGGTTTGGCAGGGCACTTGCGCGGAATTTGTGACGCATCTGATGTCGGGGCAGAGCTGAAGCTGGATCAAATCCCGCTGATGAATGGCGCACTGGAACTAAGTGCCGCTGGTATTCGGTCGTCGCTTTTTGAAGACAACCGCACAGGCGCAGGCCCGATCGAAGGGCCGCAATTTGATCTGCTATACGATCCGCAAACGGCCGGTGGTTTGCTCGCGGCAATCGCCCCCGATCAGGCCAAAGCGGCCGTCAAAGCCCTGATCAAAGCGGGCTACCAAGCCGCAGTTGTCGGTCAAATCAACGACAGCCTTACGATCACAACGATTTAAGCGCTGCAGCAATCGCGTCCGCGGCACGTTCCTGTCCAGCATCATCCAACGTATCAACGCTGACTTCGCCCAACACGCGTCGTTCATCGATTTTGCGCGATTTTGCATAGGCTGGATCATAGTGATCGACCATCAGCGAATGGGACAAATCGACCAAGGCGCCTTCTTTCGATAAGGCAATCCAGTGATCTACGGTCGCATGACCGCGCAAGCGGCGCAGTGGTTCCAGTTTGGTGGCAACAACCGCAGGATCCGCGATGACCTCGCGGTACGCCGTTGCCAGATAGGTCGCGCGCGCGGCTGTTGTCGCGTTGATCACAATGCGCGGGGCGGCCAACATCGTAGCCCAAACTGACGACGGTATGGCGATCCGCCCAATCTTGCTGCTTTCGGCCTCGACCACCACAGGGCGGCTCGGGTCCAGTTCCCGCAGCGCCATCGCAAGGGCCGTTTCAAAGCCCTTTTGTGACGGTTGCCCGCCGGGCATTTCACCCAGCAGCGATCCGCGATGACAGGCGAGCCCTTCAAGGTCTATCGTTTGTACGCCGCGTGCTTGTAAGCGGGGCAAAATCTCGGTCTTTGCGGTGCCAGTATAGCCGTCCAACAGAACAAAGTGATGCGCCAGCGGATCGTCATAAAGGCTGGCTTTCACCAATCGTCGAAATGACGTGTAGCCACCTTTTACAGTATCTGCGCGCCAGCCGATTTCCGACAACAGCGTTGAAAAAACACCGCTGCGTTGCCCGCCGCGCCAGCAATAAACCAGCGGTCGCCATGCACCGTCTTTTTCCATCAAAGGGCCGTCGATGTGGTCAGCCACGTTGCGGACCACCATGCCAGCGCCGATCTTGCGACCATCAAAGGCGCTGATCTGGGTATAAGTTGTGCCGACTTCAACGCGCTGGTCGTTGCTCAACGCTGGCAGATTGATCGCGCCGGGGATATGATCTTCGGCGAATTCGGCGGGTGTGCGCACGTCGATCACGGTATCAAACCCGTGGTTCAGGATCGCATCAAGGCTGGTGTATTCAATAGGCATGACGGGTGGTCTACGCCAGTTAGGGCACAGGCAAAAGGCCGAAAGCCATTGCGACCCTGGGCTGCGCCGCCTAGCGTGAAAAAATGAGCTATGAAGACCTGCATTTGATCACCACATGGGCGCAAGTTGTCCAATTACGCGACAATGATCTTTTGACCCCAGCGGAAGTCTTATTGCTTGAAGGCGCGCGATCTGGAACCACAGCGCAGATCAGCTTGACCGTGCCGAATTTAAGAGACCCGCGCGTGCTGATACGTGCGCAATTACTGCGCTATCTGATCTTGGGTGGCTGCAAAGATTTTCGCACGCAACCGTCTGGTATCACAGTCAACGGGGCGTGGATTTCAGGCATGCTTGATCTGAGCTTCACAACCGCCCGCGGACCCGTTGATCTGTTCAGCTGCCATGTGGCCAAGCGCGCGCAGATGGTGCAATTGCAAGCTGACGGACTTGCGATTGTGGGCTGTACACTTGCTGACGGGATCAATGCAGCACGCATACAGATTTCGGGTAACCTGACGCTGAATGGCAGCAAGATAAACGGCAAAGTGTCGTTGTCTGGCAGCGATATCAAAGGGCATTTGTCCTGCACCCAAGCCAGCTTGCAAAACGTGGATGGCTCGGCGTTCAAAGCGCAAGGCATGAAGGTTGCCAGCAGCGTTTTGTTCGAAGGGACGACCGCCAACGGGCAGGTCAGCTTGCTTGGTGCGCAAATTGGCGGGCAACTTGTGGCGATCGGGGCAGCGTTTCATAACCCCGAAGGCCACGCGTTTAACGCACAAAGCACCCTAGTGCGCGGCGATGTGTTCATGCGTTATGCGCAAGCCGATGGTGAGGTCAGCTTTATGGGGGCCGAAGTCGACGGTGTTTTTGATTTTAGCTATGCGACCTTGCGCGCTGGCCAAGGCGAGGCGCTGAATGCGCAACGCCTGATCGTGCGCGAAGGCTTTATCTGGCGAAATCTGCGCGATGTGGTGGGCGCGGTTGATCTGACCTCGGCGCATGTGGGCGATCTTTGGGATGATCCCGAAAGCTGGGCCATGTGCGATGGTTTGTACCTGAGCGGCTTTATCTATGACGTGCTGCACGGCGGGATCAATGTGCCTGACCGGTTAGCTTGGCTCAAAATGGGTGCGGTGTCGCGGCGTGAATTTTATCCGCAACCCTATGAGCAGTTGGCAAAGCTGTTGCGCGACACCGGTCACCGTTCAGACGCCCGCGCAATCATGGTGGCCAAGGAACAGGAACAACGTAAAGCGTCCCGGGAACGCTGGCGGCGTGAAGCTGCTTGGCGGCAAGGCTTATTGGATGCCAGCCAAATGCCGAACGACACGCGCCCAGAGGCGATTGAGACGTTGCAAAAGACACGCCCCAATGATCCCGATTTGGTACGTCTGATCCTGCTGCACCCGTATGATGGCCGCGACCTTGGCGTTGGTGCGCAAACGCTTGCATATGCCCAACAGCAGTTTCGGGGCGAACAGCATTGGCACAATGTGCGGGTCTGGTGGCGCAACGCAGGAAGTGTGATTGCCGACCGGATTTTTGGGCTGGTCGTCGGCTATGGACATAAACCAGAGCGCAGTTTTTACATGCTGCTGGCGCTGGTCTTTATTGGCTGGTTTCTGGCGCACAATGCATGGGAAGAGGGCGATTTTGCGCCCACATCTGGCCCGGTTTTGATGTCTGATAGCTGGCAAACGCTCGCCACAGACCCGCGTATCGCGAACCCTGCCAAGGTGTGGTCCGACAAATATATGCTGTCCACCGATGGCATGCCGACCCTCACCGCAGGACGCGACTACGAGACATTCAATGCGGTATCATATGCGGTCGATTTGGTGGTGCCGATTGTGTCACTGGGCCAAGAGGCCGCTTGGGCGCCGTCCACAACACGTGGCCCTTGGGGTTGGTGGCTGTGGGGCGCACGCTGGTGGTTGATTTCACTCGGTTGGATTGTCACCGCAATCGGAGCGGCTGCGGTGACAGGGGTTATAAGGCGGGATTAAACGCTGAACTTCAGAGGCTTAACTTGCTGGAACATGCCAGTGTCCTCCAACGCTTTGATTGCCGCGGCAGGCACTGGTTCGTCGACATAAAGCAGTGCAATAGCTTCACCCTTTGCCGCAGAGCGGCCTAGCGTAAAGTTCGCGATGTTGACATTGTTCACACCCATCGTGGTGCCTAACGCGCCAATGATACCGGGGACGTCTTCGTTGGTGGTGTAGACCATATGTTCGCCGATCTCGGCGTCGATATTGATGCCTTTGATCTGGATGAAGCGCGGCTTTCCGTCACTAAACACGGTACCCGCGACGGAACGTTCGCGCTTGTCAGTCACCACGGTCACTTTGACATAGCCGTCAAACGTGCCTGATTTGTCTTGCTTTGTGGTGGACACCTTGATGCCGCGTTCCTTGGCGATGACTGGCGCGCTGACCATGTTGGTGTCAGGGTTCGCCTTGGTCATGATGCCTGCGATGGTCGCCGCGGTCAGCGCTTTCAGGTTCATCTCGCTGGCCTCACCGTCAAACAGGATGTTGATCGCTTTGATCGGCTCATCTGTCATCTGGCCAGTGAAGTTGCCTAAATGGCCCGTCAGCTTGATCCAAGGCCCCATGACCTTGGCTTCTTCTGCTGTGACCGACGGCATGTTTAGCGCATTTTGCACGGCGCCCGTCAGCAAATAGTCCGACATCTGTTCGGCCACTTGCAAGGCCACGTTTTCCTGCGCTTCCGTCGTTGCAGCACCCAAGTGCGGCGTGACGACGACATTGGGCAAGTTGAACAACGGGCTGTCAGTCGCAGGTTCAACCGCGAAGACGTCAAATGCAGCACCAGCCACATGGCCAGATTTCAGGGCTTCGGCCAACGCGGCTTCGTCCACTAGACCACCACGGGCACAGTTCACGATCCGCACGCCTTTTTTCAACTTGGCGATGTTTTCTTTCGACAGGATATTCTTGGTCTGATCGGTCAGGGGCACGTGCATCGTGATGAAATCAGCGCGGCCCAGCAATGCGTCCAGTTCTACTTTTTCAACACCAATATCCGTGGCGCGTTCCTCTGACAGGAACGGATCATAGGCCACGACCTTCATTCGCAGACCTTTGGCGCGGTCAATAACGATTGATCCGATGTTACCTGCACCGATCACGCCCAGCGTCTTGCCTGTCAACTCTACGCCCATAAAGCGGGATTTTTCCCATTTTCCGGCGTGTGTTGATGCGTTTGCCTCTGGGATTTGGCGGGCCACGGCCATCATCATCGAAATCGCATGTTCGGCGGTGGTGATCGAATTGCCGAAGGGTGTGTTCATCACGATGATACCCTTTTTGGATGCCGCAGGAATATCGACATTGTCGACGCCGATACCGGCACGGGCAATCACCTTAAGGTTGGTCGCAGCAGCGATGATTTTCTCGGTCACTTTTGTGGCCGACCGGATCGCAAGACCGTCGTATTGCCCGATCACTGCAAGCAGTTTGTCTTTGTCCTTGCCAAGATCAGGCTGGAAATCCACGTCGATGCCGCGATCTTTAAAGATCTGCACGGCCGCAGGGGAAAGTTTGTCAGAGATAAGTACGCGAGGAGCCATGTTTCATGTCCTTTGGGTCGGCCAGTAGGCCGTCATAAATTTGAATAATTGATTAAGCGGTTGCGGCGATTTCAGCCTCGAACGCCCATTCCAGCCAAGGCAACATCGCCTCGATGTCAGACGTTTCAACCGTGGCACCACACCAGATCCGTAAGCCTGCAGGGGCATCGCGGTAAGCACCGATATCAAGGGCGATATTTTCCGCCTCTAGCCGTTTGGCCACCGCCTTGGCGAAAGCCGCACCGTCGGTGATCCGCGCATCTGTGAACTTCAGGCAAACAGAAGTGTTCGACCGTGTCGCTGGATCAACCGCCAGATTGGCAATCCAAGGTTTGTCTGCGCAGAAGTTCCAGATTGCTTGGGCATTGGC
>CBDTVI010000148.1:0-6109 GCA_965364065.1 uncultured Yoonia sp.
ACAGATAGATCAACCGCTTTCGCATGTTCGGCTGCGGACCTGACGCTTGCCGTTAGCTCGTCTAGGGCGGCGGCCGTTTCTTCGAGTGTGGCGGCCTGATTTTCGGTGCGCTGTGACAGTTCATTGGTCGCTGTCGTCGCTTCCGTGGTCGCGGCACCTATCAAAGACACAGTGTCCCTGACACGCGTTATAGTCGAATGGAGTTCGTTGACAGCATCATTGAAATTTGTCCGCAAGTCGTCGTAATCGGGCGTAAACGTCTGTTTGATATTACGCGTCAGATCCCCTTTAGCGAGTTGTGCGAGTTCATTCTTCATGGTGCTGACAACAGAATCTTGTTGCATGCGTAGCTCTGCGCGCTCGGCTGAGGCCGCGATACGTTCAACTTGGGCATCGCGAAATACGCTAAGCGCACGTGCCATGCGGCCCAACTCATGCTGGTGTTCGATGCCCACAATGTCGACTGTGTTGTCCCCAGCCGCAAGTGCGTCGGTCGTATCAGCCAATCGCGACACTGATCTGGTGATTCCGCGCCCGATCAAATGGGCCGCAAGGATGGCAGCTATTGTTGCGGCGATCCCGGCGGCAGGAATAACTGTCTGGAGCCCGCTTACGATTGCGGCACCTTGCGGACCGATTTCATCTTGGCGCAACACGATTTGCCCAGCGATCAGATCCAGCCCTTCTTGGACATCGGTCCCAACCACATCCAAAACACTGACTTCAATCGCATGCGCATCTTGGCGGAGCTGTGAAAATGATACGAGCAGCCCGGGATATCCATCAAGATTGGCTTGCAGTGTTTCAATTTTTGTAGCGATGCTGTCTTGCCCATTGAGTGCTGCGAACCTGCCAAAATCACGTGTGAAACCGTCATATAAGTTGCTAAAAAGGGACAAGTCCGCTGGGTCATGTGTAGCCAGATATTGTTTGCTTTGCACAATCGCCTCCATTGAGGACTGGAGTGCGCGACCAGCAGCCGCAATAGATGCCGGGTTTCCGCGCTGCATCGTTGTCGTGAATATATCATTGATGGCTGTCTTGAACGCTGTCGTTCGTTGGTTGAAATCATCCCTGATGGCTTGCGCCGATTCCAACTTATCCGCCATGTCGACAAAGCCGTCTTGGTACTGTGCCGTCAATGCAATCAGGCGTTCCACGTCGCGCTGGCGGTCGGGCGATTGATCAAAGCGCGCAAGAAAATCTGTGTCGTCCAAGACTTCGTCAACATTGTCGATCACGGACTGCCGGAACATCGGGTCTAGCGTATTGCGATATTGATATGCCGCGACACGCGCCTGAAAGACATCTTCGACGTAGGCGCTGATGGAGATCGTTTGCCGTGCGATGCTGCGGTATTCAACATAGCCTTGTCCCAAAACGCTGACCGACCGCTGCGAAAAGACGGATAGCCCGACAATGATACATGTCAAAAGCAGAAAGCCGCCGCTGATGCGTCTGGAAATTGGCCATTTTTCGAACATTGATCACTCCTGAAATCGGGTGACGCAATCCATAATGGCGAAATGCTAATAGTGGGTGAAGACCTACCAAGTTTTGGTAAGCCCTCTCGGTTATATCACGACAACATCGCGGCTTGCGTTGCCAACGCGGTGATTCCGGCCCAATCGCCCGCCGCGACCTTGTCCTTTGGGGCCACCCAGGACCCGCCGACGCAAAGCGTATTGCTGAGCCCCAGATAGAGGCTTGCGTTTTGCAAGCTGACGCCGCCCGTGGGGCAGAATTTGACTTGCGGGATGGGCGCGCCGATCGCCTTGAGGGCAGGGGCGCCGCCGTTCGCTTCGGCTGGGAAGAATTTTTGCACGGTGTAGCCGCGCTCGAGCAACCGCATAACTTCGGTCGCTGTAGCAGCCCCCGGTAAAAGCGGGAGTTCGTTGGCTTCACAGGCATCCAAAAGCCGACCCGTCGCACCGGGTGACACCCCGAATGTGGCACCTGCGGCTTTGGCGTCTTCAACATCTTTTGTGGTCAAAAGCGTACCTGCACCTACCATACCACCTGCAACTGCGGCCATTTCGCGAATCGCATCAAGGGCCGCGGGGGTGCGCAACGTGACCTCTAGGACGGGCAGGCCGCCTGCGACCAAAGCTTGTGCCAATTGTGCCGCGATGCTTGCGTCGTCAATCACAAGGACAGGGATGACAGGCGCCATACGGCAGAGTTTTTCAGCGGCGATAGAGGCTTGTTGCGGGGTCATTTTGCAATCCTTAGGGCTGTTGCGGTGGCGGGCTTTGGCGCTTCCGGCGGAAGTTTATTTGGGAAAAAGAAGAACAAAGGCTCTATACGACAACCCCTGCGCCATCGGCGGCAAGGCCTACGTTTTGGCGGAACATTTCGAACAATTCGCGGCCGACGCCAGTGCCATTCCCGCTGAGGTCCGCAGTGGCAGCAGCACGGCTGTCTAGATCGACGTTGAGGACCGCAATAGTGCCGGTAGTGGCGTCCAAACGGATCACATCGCCGTCTTTGATCTTTGCGATAGGGCCGCCATCGGCAGCCTCTGGGCAGACATGAATTGCAGATGGCACTTTGCCTGACGCGCCCGACATCCGCCCGTCAGTGACCAGTGCCACCTTAAGTCCGCGATCTTGCAGAACTGCAAGGATCGGGGTCAGGCTGTGCAGTTCCGGCATACCGTTTGATTTGGGCCCTTGGAAACGCACCACGATGATCGTGTCTTGGGTGAATTCACCGGCTTTGAATGCATCTTTGACGGCTTCTTGGGTGTGGAAAATCCGGGCGGGCGCTTCAACAATGTGACGCTCTGGTGCGACGGCAGATGTTTTGATCACACCACACCCCAAGTTACCGGAAAGCTGGGTCAGCCCACCTTGTGGCTGAAACGGATCACTGGCTGGCCGCAGGATTCTCGCGTTCAGGGATTTACCTGCACCGGGCGCGTAGCTGACGCGCCCATCAACAAGTTTTGGCTCTTGCGCGTAAAGCTCTAGCCCGTCACCTGCGACCGTCTTGGTGTCGTCGTGCAACAGACCGGCGTTGAGCAGTTCAGAGATCATGTACCCAAGTCCGCCTGCGGCATGGAAATGGTTCACGTCTGCCAAACCGTTGGGGTAAACCTTGGCCATCAAAGGGGTGATCGCGGACAAATCGCTAAAGTCTTGCAGATCAAGAATGACGCCAGCCGCTTTGGCCATCGCGGGTAGGTGAATAACGAGGTTGGTAGACCCGCCGGTTGCCATCAACCCCACGATTCCGTTCACAAAGGCGCGTTCGTCAAGGATATCGCTAACAGGGCGGTAGTCATTTCCCAAAGCGGTCATCTCAAGCGCGCGCTCTGTCGCGGCGGTCGTCAGTGCGTCGCGCAGCGGTGTTCCGGGATTGACGAAAGACGCGCCGGGCATATGAAGCCCCATGAATTCCATCAACATTTGGTTGCTGTTGGCCGTGCCATAAAAGGTGCAGGTTCCCGGACCATGGTAAGAGGCCATTTCGGCCTTCATCAGCTCGGCACGGTCAATATTGCCTTTGGCGAATTCTTGGCGAATGCGCGCCTTTTCGTCGTTGGGCAGGCCGGACACCATTGGCCCCGCAGGCATGAAGATACCAGGGATGTAGCCGAAGGTCGCCGCAGCCATCACAAGGCCGGGAACGATTTTGTCACAAACGCCAAGGTATACGGCAGAATCGAACACGTTATGCGACAGGCCGACGGCTGCAGCCAATGCGATCACATCACGTGAAAACAGCGACAATTCCATGCCGGTCTGGCCTTGGGTAACGCCATCGCACATCGCGGGCACGCCGCCTGCGACTTGCGCGGTACCGCCTGCCGCACGGGCCGCGTTGCGGATCAGGGTTGGGTAGGTTTCAAACGGTTGATGGGCCGAGAGCATGTCATTGTAAGCGGTGATGATGCCAATATTGGGGGCAACCGTATCTGTCAGTTTCGCCTTGTCATCGGTCATCGCGGCGTATGCGTGCGCTTGGTTGCCGCAGGTCAGATGCGAACGGCGCGGCCCTTCGGCAGCGGCACGGGCCATCGTGTCCAGATACTTGCGGCGCGGCCCCTCAGAGCGGGCGCGGATACGGTCGGTGACGGCGGTAATTGTAGGGTGAAGTGTCATTTGGCCCTCGTAGGTTCGTTTGCGCGCGGCATAACAGTTCTTGTTAGCGCTAACAAGAGGGGCGGTGCGCGGCGTTACCTTGGCATAGGTAGATGCGCAAAGGGTATTATAGGGTATTATCAGTCAGTGGCTGCCGTGCTAGGACGATCCCAACATGAATTTACGAAGGCCTATGCTATGCTGCGACGCACGTTTTTATCGACTTCGGTCATTGCTTTGGCATCGGCGTGTTCGCCAAATTTATTTGGGTCAGGTACAGAACCCAAGCCGGTGATGGTGCGGTCATATGATATTCAAAACCTCAGGTTCGGTGCCGTTCCCGACATCGCGGTGTCCGAGCAAGAATCGTATTATCCGCGAACCGATGTCGTTTGGCGCGGTGATCCAATCGGCCCCCGTGTCGCGCAGATTGGTGAAATGTTTCAGGCAGCATTTGATCGCAACAAGCCGATCTTGAACGGCACAACTCCTGTCGACATCCAGATAACACTGGTGCGGTTTCACGGGGTGACAGACCTCACGCGGTTGACCGTCGGCGGTGTCTACAACATTATTTTCAACATGACTGTGATTGATGCGCGCAGCGGCGCGATCATTGAACCTGCACGCCTGATTCAAGGTGATCTGAAGGCACCGGGTGGCGCAGGCGGGCATGCATTAATCCAGGGCGGACAGACCCAAAAGGTCCGTGTTACCGACTTTTTGACCAACTTGTTGCGTCAACAACTGGTTTAGTGATCTTTCCACCCGCGCAAAGAGCAGGTAGGAGGCGGGTATGACAGATATTTCCCCCTCCGCCCTTCCTGTTGTGCGCCTGATCCCAAAGGCCGAAGCCCGCGCGATCCGCCACGGCTTTCCTTGGGTCTACGCCAATGAACTGGTCACTGACCGACGCACCCGTAATTTGACGGCGGGATCGCTTGCGATCCTCGAAGATGCCAGCCGCACCCCGATGGGTGTTGTGGCCGTGAACCCGAATTCCAAGATCATTTGCCGGATGCTGGACAGCGATCCAGAAGCAGTGATTGACGAAGCATGGTTTGTCGCGCGGATCACGCGTGCATACGTTCACCGTGCACGTCTATATGATGCGCCTTACTACCGTTTGATCCACGCCGAGGCCGACGGCCTGCCGGGTGTTGTGATTGACCGCTTTGGCGATGTGGCAGTGATTCAACCCAATGCGGCGTGGGCGGATACACGGTTGGATATGATCGTTTCTGCATTGCAAAAGGTCACTGGTGTGACGACTGTCGTGATGAACGGCACGGGCCGTGCGCGGTCGCTTGAAGGACTGGAAGAACGCACCGAGGCATTGGTTGGTGAAACACCGACAGAACCAGTCGCAGTGCCGATGAACGGGGCCACCTATATGGCCGATGTCATGGGCGGGCAGAAAACTGGCCTGTTCTTTGACCAGCGTCCTAACCACGCATTTGCAGCCGACCTTTCGAAAGACGCGCGCGTCTTGGACATGTTTTCGCATGTTGGCGGCTTTGGCTTGGCCGCACTTGCTGCTGGTGCCAAATCAGTTTTGGCTGTTGACGGTTCAGCGCCTGCACTTGAGCTAGCAGAACGCGGTGCTGCTGCGATGAATGTCACCGACAGTTTCGAGACACGCAAGGGCGATGCCTTTGATGTGTTGGCCGCTTTGGCCGAAGAAGGTCAGACATTTGACGTTGTAGTCTGTGACCCGCCGGCATTTGCCCCCGGTAAACCATCGCTTGAGGCCGGATTGCGCGCTTATGAACGTGTGGCGCGCCTTGCTGCACCACTTGTGGCTGAAGGCGGCTATCTTGTGTTGTGTTCTTGTTCGCACGCCGTTGATCTGACGCGCTTCCGCAATGCGTGTTCGCGCGGTATTGGACGTGGCGGACGCCGTGGGCAAATCATCCACACAGGCTTTGCCGGACCAGACCACCCCTTGATGCCGCATTTGGCTGAAAGCGGATATCTTAAGGCGTTGTACTACCGCCTATGAGGGTGATGATCGACGCCTGCGT
>CBDTVI010000149.1:0-6082 GCA_965364065.1 uncultured Yoonia sp.
GTAATCGTCACATCTTGCAGGGATAGACCCTTATCCATGAAGCAACCCTCTTCTGTTTCGCCAGGCCAATGCAGGGATCAGCAACGCCAACGCGAATGGGATCAAGGCGGCACCTGTCTGCATCAAACCGTACACCCCAATCGCACGGCGGTCACCGCCTGATGCTAGGGCAACAGCTTCGGTCGTGAGGGTCGCGACACGGCCACCACCGATCAAAAGCGTCGGCAGATATTGCCCGACGGACACCGCTAGTCCGACCGCCAAAGCCGTCAGCACAGGGCGTAGCAACATGGGCAAACGTACGCGCCACAACACGCCATTAGGGCTGGCCCCAAGCGCCGATGCAATCACACCCATCCGTCCGTCCCACGCCCGAAATGGATCAGCCAAGGATAGGAAAACATAAGGCAGCACGAACACTAAATGCGCCATCATCACCGGAACCCGCCCAACATCTGCGCCAATATTAAGCATCAATGTTTGCAAGCCCGGTAAGAATGCTGTCTGCGGAATGAGCAGCGGCAAATACAGCAACCAGACCGCGCGGGCGCTGAATGACAGGCCATAGCGGTATTCCGCCTCAAGGCAGCCGACAGTCAGGATCAAAGCGATCAAGGCTGCGGTCACCGCAATCAATGCCGTTTCATAGAGCGCATCCAAGGTGCCGGGACCAAAGCGCATCCAATTGCGTAGGGTAAAATCATCAGGGAAGGCGTCAGGAAATCCCCAGTAGCCCGCGAACGACCAAATTGTCAGCACAACAAGCCCAAGCAAAACGATCAACGCAGACCCAGCACCAGCAATCAACGCCACATTCGCCACCAACGGATCGCACCGCCCTCGTGCACCAGTCGCAATCCATTTGCGTCCCAGATGGGCCAACACGACTTCGCCAAGCCGCCAGAATGCCAAGGCCCCAACGACCAGCCCAAGCTGCAAAAGCGCACCGGCCGCCCCTTCAAGCCGCATCGCGAGATCAGGGTTGGACATCCATTTCACGATCTGCACCGACAGTGATGGCGGCGTGTTCGGCCCCAAAATCACGGCTACATCTACAACGGACATTGAATAGGCAAGCACCACATATATCGGCGGCCTGATCTGCGTATAGACCCGTGGGAAAACAGTCTTCAACCAGCCCGTCACCCGCCCATAGCCCAGCGCTTGCGCAATCGTGATGCTGCGTTTTGCATCCGTTTGCCCAAGAGCCGCGAGCGTTATTAGCAGCAAAAACGGAACCTCTTTCACGATCAAGCCAAGGGTCATGGTCAGCCCCCAAGTGTCCTGCACAATCAGCAAATCAGGCGGGCGGTCCCATCCGGTGAGGGCTGGCGAAAACAGGCGCGACGCCCAGCCAGACGGCGCAATCAAAAAGGCCAATCCAAAGGCCGCTGCCGCATGGGGGACAGATAGCAGCGGGGATAACAAACGCTCTAACGTGCGGAACGGCTTTGTTCCCGACCAGCCAGCAGTGACAAGCACAACAATGGCGAGCGAGATCGAGGTGGCAAGCAACCCTGCCGAGATCGACAAAAGGGCCGCGCGCGGCAGGCCCGCCCAATCAAACAAATCACGAAATGGTGCAAGCGACGGGCCGGTTAACCCTGCAGCAGGGAGATGCCCAAAGGCAGGCAAAACAGTGCCGACAAGGCCCGCAATCACAGGCCCAAGCATCACCAACAAGGTGATGATCGGGAGTAGCGGCAAGGCGCGATTAGTCTTCATGCCTTGCCGCAATTTTTACGTTTACTGCGCAACACCATATCGGCTGGCCCAATCGTCCGCGATACGGGTCATCCAGCTTGGATGTGGTTCTGCTTGCACAGCGCCCAGTTCTGCTGGCGACAATGTCGCAACACCCAGTTCTAGCGCATCAAACAAAGCACGATCATCAGCCGACAGCGCAGCCATGTTCAACACGGTGCCATACCCCAGAATTTCTGGATCTTGGGCGCGCGCTTGGGCATGCGGTGACATCAAGAAGTTCGCGACAACCATCGCGCCTTCGGATGAACCGGAATTGTAGGGGATCGCCACAAAGGACGCGTTTCCAATGGTGCCTTTATCCAGAACGAAAGTACGCGCTGTGGGTGGCAGTTGGTTATTAGCAATCGCGGCTGTCGCCTCGCCGGGGCTAAAGGAAATCGCCAGATCAACTTCACCATCAGCAATCAGTTGCAACTGTGCGGGACCAGTTGTCGGATAGGCGCGCCCTGCCCGCCATAGCGTCGGGGTCAATGCATCAAGATAGTCCCAAAGCGGAGCAGTCACCGCATCATAGTTTTCATCTGTGGCAGCCACGGACAACACAGTCGCATCATCCAACACATCAACCAAAGCTTGCTTTAGGAACGTTGTTCCCAAGAAATCCGGCGGCTGCGGGTACGTAAAACGACCGGGATTGGCTTGCGACCATTCTAGGATAGCTTGCATCGATCCAAGCGGTTCTGCCAGATCATCCGTGTCGTGGATGAAAACAACCTGCGCCATGGCCCACGGGCTTTCAAAGCCTTCGATTGGCACGGTAAAGTCGGTCTGGACGGTCTTGCCATCCACATCAACAAGGGCCCAATTCGGCAGCTGTTCAGCATAAGGGCCAAAGAGCAAATTCGCATCTTTCATCGCGGCAAAGTTGGCGCCGTTAATCCAGATCATATCAATCGCGCCATCATCGTCTTCACCGGCTTGCTTTTCAGACAGCACACGGGTGACGGCATCAGCGGTATCTGTCAGCTTCACATGCTCGAGCGTGACGCCATATTCTTCGGCAACGCGTGCGCCGACCCATGCGATGAAATCATTGGTCGTGGTCGATCCACCCCATGCATTCCAGTAAACTGTTTGGCCCTGAGCCGCCGCAGTGACGGCCTCCCAGTTGGCAGGATCAGTCTCTGCTAGTGCTGGCACTGGGGCCAGAAAAGCGGCCAAAATGGCGAGATGTTTCATCGGTGTCGTCCTTTATGTCGTGTATATTTGTTTGGCGGCGTAGATCCGCAAAGTAGCCGTCGCAAAGCACAAAGCCCCAAAGACCCATGCAAGCGGTGTGAACAGATTTGGCAGCAGGCAAAGGATTACAAAGAACGCGATGGTCTCTGTCCCTTCAAGAATGCCGTTCGAGTAATAAAGCGACTTTTGGCCTTGCGCATCCGTCTTATCGCCATGCTTTTCAGCCAAAATCGCGTAGCCTAGAAAGCTAGTTCCGTTGAAGTAAAACGACGCGAGAAGGAACGCACCAGCGGCCCCATTCCCGGCTGGGTCAGACAAAACAAAAGCCAAAGGGATCGCGCCATAAAACAGAAAATCTGCCGCAATATCCAAATACCCGCCAAAGTCGGTCGTTTGGGTGGCGCGCGCAACAGCACCGTCCAGACCATCAGCAATCCGGCTGGCCAATAGCGGCACGAGCGCCAACATTGGCGCACCAACCGCGATCAAAAGGGCCGCAAACAGCCCCAATGCCAACCCAATCATTGTTACACCATTCGCCGTGTACCCACGCGCCGCCAGCCCTGCACCAATCTGGTTCAGGGGCGGATCAATCAAGCGACGTGCGTAACGGTCAAGCATGCGGTCTCGTCCAAAGTTTCACGACTTGTGAACCATGCGACGCGGTGACGCAATCGACCTGACAGTAAAGTGACGGGGCGGCAGGTTTTGTCATATTTGCTATTTCGCCAATACAATTTGATTTTGCATTGTACGCGCGCAGTTTGCGAGACTGTGGGATATGTGCAAAAGCAAATACAGAAGCAGGACTGCGCGAATTAAAGCAGGGATAGAACCGAAAATGAGCAACTCTTGAAACAAGCAACCCCAGACCTGCGTGTTGATTTTGTCAGCGGTGCCGTTGCACACCGCCTGCGCTTTGGCGGAGGGCGAGGCCAAGACTTAGCAAAAGCGATGGGTTTGCGGGCGGGCAAAACGCCAACGATCATCGATGCCACTGCGGGCCTTGGCCGCGATGCATTCCTGCTCGCGTCGCTAGGTGCACAGGTTACATTGATCGAGAGATCAGAGAAAATGCATGCATTATTAGTTGATGGCATGAACCGAGCGGCCAAAGAAGGCGGCGCGTACAGCGAAATCATCAGCCGCATGACCCTTTTGAAAGGCGACGCCAAGGACCTGCTGCCAGAACTGGCAGGCGAGGCCATATTGATCGACCCCATGCACCCACCACGCAAAAGCTCTGCGCTGGTAAAGCTTGAATTACGCCAAGTCCGCGAGATTGTTGGAACTGATGAAGACGCGGCTGATCTTGTGCGTGTGGCCCTTGCGCATGCGAGCAATCGCGTTGTCGTAAAGTGGCCGGCGAAAGCCGATCCGATTGATGGCGTAAGAGCATTCACCCATCAAATTTTGGGGAAATCAACGCGCTATGATGTCTTCATGACTTGCTAACACGCGCCGCATATCGCGTCGGTGTTAGTTAAATATGTCGCCTAGGTTGTCGATAATACTGATTATCAATGCCACACCACAGATCAGAACCGCCAACCAAAACACGTACTGCATGACGAATGCCGCAATACCAAGACCTACCGCCATATAGGACAGCCGATGCGGTTCGTTTCGGTATAATCCTATGCCGCCAAGCACCACCCCGATCGCGGCCGCACAAAGCGCTGCAATTGTGATCACTCGCGTATTATCTTGCGGCAAAGGTTCTGGCGCAGGCGCGGGTTCACCCGACAGCGCACGGGCAGCGGACTGCTTAATCTCTGCCGCTATCTCACCTATGGTCACTCCAGCGCTTTTCTCTTGCGGCTCAAAGAAAACAGAAAGCTGGATAAGGATCACGACAAGACTAACAACACCAAGCATGAAACCCAAAAGCCCAAACTTCGCAGGCTGAACTTCGGTTGTCTGTTGCATGGCAAAACTCCTATGTCGCAAGACTTAATATTAGCATCGACCGCAGCCAATCCCAAAGCTGTTTATCGCGAACCAACGCACTATACGAGGGATGTTTCAGCGAAAGCTAAAATCAGCCTAAACCCTCATGCGCAATCCTTGGCCGCCCGCTTGCCTCTACCCGCAAGGTCGCCTCAATAAACATTGTCCGGTTCTCGATCAGCGCTTCAGAGATATCGCGGCTGACCGACAGTCGAATTTCCTCAACCCCAGAAGCACGCACTGCCGCTTCGGCCTCGACTTGCAGGGCCGTCTCCAATGCCAACAGGGCCGTATCACGGTCCGTAAAAATCTTTGGGCCGTCCACCAGATGAACAGCATATGACCCTTCGCCCGCACTGGTCACAGTGCCCGTCGCCTGCATCCTAACTTGCCCCACGACCGCACCAATAGCATTGGCCACGCCACCGTGAGCAGGCAAAACCATACGTGTGCCAAGGCGCGCACCGACTGCGCCATAATATGTCGCGGCGGATGCACCTAATCCGATCACGGGCACACCAAGCGACATTTGAATTTGCATAACGCCCTTGTGTTGATCAAGACCCGCATGCGTCAGGGCGTGTTGGGCCAACACAGCTGGATCTGACCATTCCAAATCGTCTTCGGCAAAGCCCGCTTGCAGCAAACAATCAACCGTTTGCGCGGTCAGTTGGTCTATAATTTGGCGCGCCAGGACTTCTCCGGTTTCAGCAATGCGCGACCCACCGCCAGTTCTGCGACGTGCAAAAAGCGTCACAGCCTTTTGCGCCGCCTGCGCATCCCATGCATCAACCAACCCCAAGACATGTGACGCGTCTGAAGGCGTCACACCTGCCAAAATCACCAATCCGCGCCCGACCAATCGCGCCAAAGCGGGGCTTTCCATGCGTGACTGCACCGCATGGCCTAACCGCAGCGGTCCGTCAGTCAAGCGATCCACGACAGTCTGCTCGCGCGCGTCCAATCCTTGTGGCATATCCGACCACAACGGTAGTACGAACTGGCCTCCGTCCGCTGCAGGCACGTCCTGCGCAAGCGCACGGTCCAACGCCGCGTGTACCAATTCAGGATAGTGTTGTGCAGCCAGCGAGATCGGCATCAAGCGGCGCGGCCCAAGCCGCAAACCACCGGCCAGCCCGTCAAGCACATGCACTTCGCTATCACCGCCCAAGCCCCATGTGCGCAT
>CBDTVI010000150.1:0-6072 GCA_965364065.1 uncultured Yoonia sp.
TCCGCGGGCTCATTGCGGCCTTGCACTTGCTGCCTTACGCTACGCGGGTCCCGTTGATGGGCCGCGTCATGCGGTATGTACTGGCTCCGATTGCAGGCTATAAACGGCGCGCAGAAACCAATTTGGCCAAAATTTACCCCGAAATGCCCACCCCCAAGCGACGCCAAATCGCCGCTGAATGTTGTGACAATTTCGGCCGTACATTAATCGAAAACTACAGCTGGCAAGATCTGGGCGCGCGTATGGCGCAATCAAAGCCCGAAGGCGCGGGCTTGGTCCAATTATCACAGGCTGCAGCGAACAAACGTCCGGTCATTTTCGTCACTGCGCACTTTGGCAATCACGAAGCAGCGCGCCATCTTTTGACACATATGGGCTACAATGTCGGCGGCTTTTATCGCCCGATGAACAACCCCTTTTTCAACAGCCACTACGTTGAAACCATGTCCGCATGGGGTGGGCCGGTCTTTGCCAAGGGAAAAAGCGGGACAATCGGCTTTGTGCGCCATTTGCGCGATGGCGGCATGGGCACGATCTTTTTCGATGTGGCATCTCGTGAAGAAACCATTCCCTTTATGGGCCACCCCGCCCGCACATCGCTTTCGCCTGCGAAAATAGCATTGCGACTAGACGCGCTGATCATCCCCTATTTCGCCATTCGCCAACCAGATGGGGTTAGCTTCAAGGTCGAGGTCGAGGCGCCAATCGCGCACACAAACGCGCGTGATATGATAATTGAAATGAATACTCGGCTCGAGGCGCAGATTGCACGCAACCCTGCGCAATGGTTCTGGGTACATCGTCGCTGGAAATAAGGGCTGCCCGATTATTTTAGCTCTGCTGCACCCGCAATTGGGCCATATCCGTCTTGCTGAACAATAACGACAACGCCGTCTGAACCTGCGGCCGTCGCATCAAGCGACAATGCCGCACGCCCATCCCACCGACCAATCACATCCCAAGATTTGACGATATTTGCATAGCTATAAGAGTTTCCCGCATTTTCGCCACGCCGGATCGCGACAGTTTCTTCTGGGGTAAAGCGCACCAATTGCACAACATAATCGCCGCGGGTCGCAGTCGTCGCATTGATTTGAACAGAATCCCCATTCCGCGTCAGCGTCACATTAACCGTATTGCCGCGTCGCGCCTGCGCTTGCACAGCATTCATCACCTGCATAGGCCGCGATCCGACCACATGATCCACGCCACCAATCACCATTTGCGGGGTATAGACAGTCGTTGCGCGCGCCGCTTGCGCATATCCGTGCTGGCGCCGCGTATTTTCAGGGCGCCCAAAGACGTCTTTCCAGCCGATATAATCCCAGTAATCGACATGCAGCGCCAAGGCGATAATATCATCGCGGGCCGCCAAATCATGCAGCATCGCATCTGCGGGGGGGCAAGATGAACACCCTTGCGATGTGAAAAGTTCGACCACGACCGGTCCGTTTTGCGCCATCACGCTTGTCGCTTGAAAAAAGCCCAGAAATGAAAGAACGGCGATAAGATAGCGCATGTCAGGCCCCGAAATTTGTATTGCCTGTCTGGTTTAGTCAGCTTTGTCTGAAATGACCAATCAAGCAATTGCGAGTGTTCCGCGAGGAATGTTTCAGACATCAACACGGAAATACGTCAAATTGTGTGCAATGGTATACAAAAATGCCGTCCCCCCCTTGATCGCCCTGTGTGTATGGGGCAAAAGCGCTGATAATAGCCTTGCTCTTGCATCAGCCACGAAAGGGATCGCCATGACAATTACAGTCGGCAATGACACCGCAAAGACCCGCAAAACCCTCACAGTTGGTGACCAATCGGTCGCTTACTATTCAATTCCTGCGGCCCAAGCGGCCGGTTTGGGTGACTTTTCCAAGCTTCCCGCCGCATTGAAAGTGGTTCTCGAGAACCTGCTGCGGTTTGAAGACGGTGGTTTTTCAGTCTCCGTAGACGATATCAAAGCATTCTCGGCTTGGGCCGACAATGGCGGCAAGAACCCCCGCGAAATCGCATACCGCCCTGCCCGCGTCCTGATGCAGGACTTTACCGGCGTGCCTGCGGTCGTTGATCTGGCCGCCATGCGCGACGGGATCGTGGCCCTTGGTGGCGACGCCCAGCAGATCAACCCGCTGAACCCTGTTGATCTGGTCATTGACCACTCTGTTATGATTGACGAATTCGGCAACCCGCGTGCGTTCCAGATGAACGTCGACCGTGAATATGAGCGTAACATGGAGCGTTACCAGTTCCTGAAATGGGGCCAAGGCGCGTTTAACAACTTCCGCGTGGTCCCCCCGGGCACTGGCATCTGTCACCAGGTGAACCTTGAGTATTTGTCGCAAACGGTTTGGACTGACAAAGACCAAAACGGCGACGAAGTAGCCTATCCTGATACGCTTGTCGGCACAGACAGCCACACCACCATGGTCAACGGCCTTGCCGTTCTCGGTTGGGGCGTCGGCGGGATCGAAGCCGAAGCTGCAATGCTGGGCCAGCCCGTATCGATGCTGATCCCAGAGGTCGTCGGCTTTGAGCTGACAGGCAAAATGGTCGAAGGCACCACAGGTACCGACCTTGTGCTTAAGGTCGTAGCAATGCTGCGCGAACTCGGCGTTGTTGGCAAATTCGTAGAATTCTACGGCGCAGGTCTGGACGTTCTGCCACTGGCCGACCGTGCGACAATCGCTAACATGGCACCTGAATATGGCGCGACTTGCGGCTTCTTCCCGATCGACGGTGAAACGTTGCGCTACCTGCGCAACACTGGCCGCGACGAAGACCGCATCGCATTGGTCGAAGCCTACGCCAAGGAAAACGGTTTCTGGCGCGGCGATGATTATGCACCGATCTACACCGACACACTGCACCTTGATATGGGCACGATTGTTCCCGCGATTTCAGGTCCTAAGCGCCCGCAAGACTATGTTGCACTGACTGACGCCAAGACCGAATTCACGCGCGAAATGAAAGAAACCTTCAAGCGTCCGATGAACAAAGAAGTGGTCGTCGCTGGCGAAGATTACACATTGTCATCTGGCAAAGTGGTCATCGCATCCATCACATCATGCACCAACACATCCAACCCTTACGTGATGATCGGCGCAGGCCTTGTAGCGCGCAAAGCAGCCGCATTGGGTCTGAACCGCAAACCTTGGGTGAAAACATCATTGGCGCCCGGATCGCAAGTTGTGTCCGAATACCTCGAGGCCGCAGGCCTGCAAGAAGACCTTGATAAGCTTGGCTTTAACCTTGTCGGCTACGGTTGCACGACGTGCATCGGTAACTCTGGCCCGATCCAGAAAGAACTGTCTGACGCGATTGCCGAAGGCGATTTGGTTGCAACATCTGTTCTTTCCGGCAACCGGAACTTCGAAGGCCGTATTTCGCCAGACGTGCGCGCGAACTATCTGGCCTCACCACCGCTTGTCGTGGCCTACGCAATAGCGGGCACGATGGACATCGACATGGCGGTTGAACCGCTGGGCCAAGACCAAAACGGCAATGACGTCTTCCTGAAAGACATCTGGCCAACCTCAACCGAGATCAACGCACTTGTTGAAAAAACCGTCACCCGTGAAGCGTTTATCAGCAAATACGCTGACGTCTTCAAAGGCGACGAAAAATGGCAAGCGGTTGAAACAACAGACAGTGAAACCTACGATTGGCCGGCCGCATCAACCTACGTCCAGAACCCGCCGTACTTCAAAGGCATGTCCAAGGAAGCAGGCACCATCAAAAACGTAGTGGACGCCAAAGTTCTAGCCGTACTTGGCGATATGGTCACAACCGACCACATCAGCCCTGCTGGTTCGTTCAAAGACACCACCCCCGCCGGTCAGTATCTGATCGACCGTCAGGTGCCTGTGCGCGAATTCAACAGCTACGGATCGCGTCGCGGTAACCACGAGGTCATGATGCGCGGCACATTCGCCAACATCCGCATCAAGAACGAGATGCTGGACGGTGTTGAGGGCGGCTATACCAAAGGCCCCGACGGCACGCAGTCGTCTATCTTTGACGCGGCAATGGCGCATCAAGAAGCTGGCACACCGCTGGTCGTCTTTGCGGGCGAACAATATGGTGCGGGTTCCTCACGCGACTGGGCGGCCAAAGGTACAGCCCTGCTGGGCGTCAAAGCCGTGATCGCAGAAACGTTCGAGCGTATCCACCGCTCCAACCTTGTTGGTATGGGTGTCGTGCCGTTCGAATTCACTGGCGGCGACAACCGCAATTCGCTGGGATTGACTGGCGAAGAGACAGTGACAATCGAAGGTCTGGATAGCGTAAAGCCGCTGCAGGACATGACAGCCAAGATCACGATGGCAGACGGTACGGTCAAAGAGATCACCGTAAAGTGCCGCATCGATACAGCCGTCGAGATCGAGTACGTCGAGAACGGTGGTGTGCTGCACTATGTGCTGCGTAACTTGGCCAAAGTTGCCTAAGCGCCCAACGATACAAAATGAAAAAGCCCGGTCATCGCGACCGGGCTTTTTTATTGATGTTGCAATGTCCGTCGAGGACTTCCCCAGCGCCTACTCCACAGCCTTTGCCAGTTCCGGCAAAAACCTCTGCTCGTAATCTGATCCAACCAGTGGCCCGACGAATCGGAACAAGACCGTCCCGTCACCATCCACGAGAAACGTTTCAGGCGGTGCGGTCACACCCCAATCAATCGCCACCCGCCCCCGTAGATCAAAGCCAGTTGCAAAAAACGGGTCTTCGTAATTGGTCAAATACTCTGATGCCTGCGGTTGCTGGTCACGGAAGTTGATGCCAGCAATCCGGTAGCCTTGCGCCTGAAGATCAAGCAAGTTTGGATGCTCTGCTCGGCACGGCGGGCACCAGCTGGCCCAGAAATTTACAATCGTCAAATCCCCTGTACGCAAGTCTGCATCTATGATTTGCGTTGTGCCCTGCACCGCCTCGACGGGAACGGCGGGCGCTTGTTGACCCACAAAAGTCGACCGCAGTTCGTCCGGGTTATCGCGCAACATGCCCGCAAGCGCCAGACCAGCAAATGCCGCAAATATCGCTGGCGGCAATATCATCAGCGGTGATACTCTAGCCATTTTTTTCAGCCCGTTCCAATGCAGCCCGCACGCGCACATAGCGACGCCAGCTTAAGCCCACGATGCCCAGCAACAGCACAATACTGACTGCGTAGGCCAACAAAACTTCGACAGCATAAGTTCCAAGATCAGGCACGGCGCGCCCTCGCTTCTAGAGCCCGAATGCGGCGGGCGCGGATTTCAGTACGGGTGCGCATCAACACCAATGCGATGAAAAGCAGAACAAATCCTGCGATACAGACCAAAAGCGGGAACCAGAATACATCTGCTACGTTTTCTTCTTTATCAAGCGATAGCGACGCGCCTTGGTGCAAACCTTGGCTCCAAAACAAAACTGCATAGCGTGACAAGATCGCAAAGACCGATCCGACCATGCACAAAACGGCGGTTAGGTCCGCGGCGGTGTCCGGATCTTCGATCGCTTCCCACAGGGCGATGTAGCCCAAATAAAACAAAAACAGGATCAGGAAAGAGGTCAGGCGCGGGTCCCACGCCCAATAGGTTCCCCACATTGGCTGACCCCAGATGCCGCCTGTAAACAACGCGATCAACGTGAATACCACACCGATGGGCGCTGCGGCACGTGCCGCCAGTGCCGACACATGGTGCCGCCGCACGACCCAGATCAATGACGCAACCAACATCATAATCCACGCATTTATCGCCATAAGTGCGGCAGGGACATGCAGGTAAATAATCTTAACCGTCGATCCCTGGCGGAAATCATCGGGCGTAAAGAAAAAGCCCCAGATCAACCCCACAACAATGCAAGCCCCTGCAAGCGCAAAGGCCCATGGCAAGACCGGTCTGGTCCAGCCCATAAAGCGTTTCGGATTGGCGTATTCCCACATCGACATGGCGCTTATCTATCCTTACTCATAACGGCCCTCAATCCCTGATCACCGTAGATTGATGCGTAACACAGCCGCAGTTGCGAACGGCAACAACGCAAAACTGCCGGCAGTGATTCCCGCCATCAACATCAGCGCGCCAGTCGGGTCTA
>CBDTVI010000151.1:0-6044 GCA_965364065.1 uncultured Yoonia sp.
GCTTAGCGGACCTCGGCAAGCAACGCAGCGAATGTCCGCTTTGATTCGAACGCGCGCCATGGCGGCTGTATGCTTTGGATAAATTGAACCGATTGGTCTCGCGAGATCGAGGAACCCGTGTTTTCTACAGGTCTTTGCACCGCTTACGAAAACCTGAACTTTTCATACTTTGAAAGCATGGCGATGTTACCCTTAACAGTATCAGCATAAAGAGCCTTGCACCCCATCCGGCGCGCCTCTGTTATTCTCATTTCGAACAGGCGCCGTCCCAAGCCCTGTGCTTCGGGGCGAACATACATGCGTTTCAACTCTGCGGCATCGGGGCGGGTTTTTCGGATAACGCCGCAGTCCATCAGCGCTCCATCAACTTTGGTCGCCAATAAGATGCGCCCATCAGGTGGCAATAGTTCACCTAAATGCGTCATCGTATCGGCCGCAAGAGCGTTTGCCGAATAGGTTGGGCCTCCAACGTTAACGACTTTGATGACCATGATTTGATAATACTCTTTCATCAATGTCTCGAATCCCATCGGATCAGGCAAAGAAGAGACGAATTCAAATTTGATTTCCATGCTGCTCGCGATCGCAAACTAAAAATGAAAAGCCGCGATTGGCGGCGATTGTGCTAAAACGAACCTACGTATCGTCAGGCTTCGGTGCGCTTCTGCGGTTTTGCCGAGTTTTAGTAGGACATTCGCGTAGGTCAGTTCCAACAGATCACGTTGCGCGCGGCTGCCTCCAAGGCGCTCCGTGCTCCCCATCACGAGAACCAGCTCCTCTAGTGCAGTGCCCCAATCTTGACGTGCAATCGCGCCCCATGCGCGTGCGACTGGCTGCACCAAATCACCAGCAAAACCCTTGGCAGTGCCGGAGATATGAGCCAAACAATCTCCATTGCCTGCCATCGCATGTGCCAGCGCGGCATGTATATCGGCAAAACTTTGTCCCGTTTCAGGGAAAAAGCGCGTGGCATATTCACTCAGCGAGGACCACCTGTCAGGGTCTACGGCAACGCCTGCAAGTTCGGCACGATACAAAATCGCGGCGGTGTCGGTCAGAACGTTGATGGGCAAGCCCTTTGCCGACCCTGGACTGACGCCTGCATCGATTGCACGCCACATCGCGGCCTCGTCGCCATCATGCAGTGCCCAAAGGGCCGCGTGCCAGCTCAAGTGTCCATGCAAGATTGCGCGGTCGTCATAGTCCGAAAGCCAGCCATTCAGATAGCTACGGCCTGCTGTCGTTTCACCGGCTTCATATTGGGCATGTGATTTGAAATGCGCGGCATTTGCGTTGCGCGGGTTCAAGGCGATGGATTTATCCATCAAACCAGCCGATGCCTCGATCTGTCCTGTTTCACACAACGAGATGGCATGCATCGACATCATCCACCAGTCCTCGCCATAGTGAGGCAGCAATGCCGAAGTATAGCCAAGCAGTTCGGCCTCCCGCCCAACCTCGCCGGAAAATCCAATCAACCCAAAAACACTCGCACAAAGTTGGGCAACAAGCGCATCGCGGGGGTAATCGCGGACATGGCTTTTGACGAGCGGGCGTGCTTTGTTTGGCTGGCCAGAAAGCAATAAGGCAATACATTCAATGTGCTGGCGTTGGCGGTTGTCTAGTTTGGATGAGAGGTCTTGTGCGCGTCTGATTGCCGCTTTTGCCTGCGGCATTTGCCCTGACATCATCAGCGACCTTGCCAGAGCTGCGTGCCCAAGTGCAAATCCTTCATCTAGATCGACCGAAGTCCGAAATGCTTCGACTGCACCAAAATCCGCTCCAAGAAACAGATGAACACCGCGATCATATTGATCCAACGCATCTTGGAGTTCCGCGGAAACTTCATTGCCGTAGCTGTCTCTAAGCATGATGATTTGCCCTTGGATTGATGTTGGTGATGGAAAGATAGTTCGGACCCTACGCGCAATAATTCGTAGTGTCTGCCTCGCGCTTTTCACCGGAAATTCCATGACGGACAAAAAACTCCTGACCTGCGCCCCAAGTTCCCTCCAACTTTGCGCGGTGTCCTTGGGGTTAATTTTTTGAGATTGGCCGGCCTTTTTCCATCGTCTTTCGACTTGTACTTGTTGAACGTTGCTGAGTTGATCACGTGCCGCCGACATACATTGCAGTCTTCTCACCGACGTCCTGTTTTTTGATCATCGCTATGATCCAGTCGTCCGTAAACCGTGTCTTCAATTGCCCGTCCTTTTGTTGGGCGAACCCTATACGCACAACTGGATGAGCTTTCGGGGGCTCAGGTCATGATAGATAAGCGCTGTGTGTCGAACGAACGGCTGATCTGGGAAGGGGTTGGGCGATATAACACCGCAAGCCAAATTCACATTGAGACCTGCGCTTCTCGAATTCTAAAGAAGCTGTGCCCAGACCGAGCGCCCGCTAGATATTTTGCAGAACTACGGATTAGCGCAATGTCGGCTTTTGCATAGGTAAGTCCTAAAGGCTCCGTGCTTGCAGCTTCGAGCACGATTTGAACCTCACCTCTGCTTCAAGAGGCTCCAATGCCACCAAATGTCGTTGCAGGAAATACAATTGCTGCTCCCCACTGTAGGCTTGTTTGCATATCCTACAGGAGGGATGAACGAATGAGAGAGCTATTTTTGCGTCATTGGGGCTGCCAAGCCCTGAGTTGCGGTTTTCAGTGAAGTCAGAATTCGTTTCAATTGCTGTGTCTTGCGCCGCTTGCGTCAGTCGGCAGCGTCAAGATAGTCGCCCATCGGGGGACAAGTGCAGGCGAGGTTTCTATCGCCCCAGACATTGTCTACCCGGTTGACCGGCGGCCAGTATTTGTCGATCCGGAAGGCACCAGCCGGGAAACACGCCGTTTCACGAGAGTATGGCCTGTCCCAGTCTTTGACGAGATCCTCCATCGTGTGCGGGGCGTTCTTCAGCGGATTATTTTCAGGATCAACGTCACCGTTCTCAATTTCTGTGATTTCGGCGCGGATACCGAGCATGGCATCACAAAAACGGTCGAGTTCGGCTTTGGTTTCAGACTCTGTCGGTTCGATCATGAGCGTGCCAGCGACTGGCCAACTCATTGTAGGGGCATGAAATCCGCAATCCATAAGCCGTTTGGCGATGTCGTCCACGGTGACATGGGCGCTTTCGGCGAATGGCCGTGTGTCGAGAATGCACTCGTGTGCGACGCGGCCTGTTGGTCCTTTGTAAAGGACGTTAAACGCCCCTTCGAGCCGTTTGGCGATGTAGTTGGCGTTCAAGATAGCAACGCGCGTTGCTTGTGTAAGCCCATCGCCGCCCATCATCAGGCAATATGCCCACGAGATGGGTAGCAACGAAGGCGAACCAAACGGAGCCGCGGACACAGCACCTTCGCCCGTGGTGGGATCGCCAGGAAGATGCGGGATAAGGTGGGTTTTGACACCAATTGGTCCCATACCAGGACCGCCGCCGCCGTGCGGGATACAGAACGTTTTGTGCAGGTTCAGGTGGCTGACGTCGCCGCCCAAATCACCCGGGCGCGACAGTCCGACCATCGCATTCATATTCGCCCCGTCGATGTACACTTGACCGCCGTGGTCGTGCACGGTTTTGCAAACATCGATCACGGTTTCCTCGAACACGCCGTGCGTAGATGGATATGTGATCATGCAACCCGCAAGGTTGTCTGCGTGCTCTTTTACCTTTGCGTTAAAGTCTTCCAAATCAATGTCACCATTGGCGGCAGACAATATTGGGACGACCTTCCAACCGACCATCTGTGCGGAAGCTGGGTTTGTCCCGTGCGCAGACATCGGGATCAGGCAAATGTTGCGGTGTCCTTGGCCATTAGCGCGGTGATAACGTGCAATCGACAAAAGACCCGCGTATTCACCTTGTGCGCCGGAATTGGGCTGCATGGATATCGCGTCATATCCTGTCACGTCACATAGCTTGGCGGAAAGGTCATCGATCATTTCCATGTAGCCCGCCGCCTGATCGCGAGGGATGTAGGGGTGCAAAAGCGAAAATTCGTCCCATGACACCGGCATCATTTCGGCCGCAGAGTTGAGTTTCATCGTGCATGAACCCAGCGGGATCATGGCACGATCCAGCGCGAGGTCGCGGTCAGCCAAGCGGCGCATATAGCGCATCATCTCGGTCTCTGCGCGGTTCATGTGGAAAACGGGATGCGTCAGATATTCGGACGTGCGGATCAGCTTTTCAGGTACGTGATAGTGCGGTGTGTAATCTTTGTCTTCGCGGTCGATCCCGAAGGCCCGCCAAACGGCTTCGATCGTTGCAGGGCGCGTGCGTTCGTCTAACGTGATGCCCACTTGGGTGGTTCCAACGGCACGTAGGTTAATGCCTTCGTCCACTGCTGATTTCATCACAGCAGCTTGCAAGGGACCTACCTCGACGGTGATCGTGTCGAAGAACGTGGCAGGACGCACATCAAAACCTGCACCCTTGATCCCTTCGGCCAGCCGCGCTGTTTTGCGATGGATGCGTTGGGCAATCGCCTTGAGCCCTTCGGGGCCATGAAACACAGCATAAAAACCAGCCATCACAGCCAACAACGCCTGCGCTGTGCAGACGTTCGACGTCGCCTTTTCACGGCGGATATGCTGCTCGCGGGTTTGCAGTGATAGGCGATAGGCACGGTTGCCATGACTGTCGATGGACACACCAACAAGCCGACCCGGCATGGAACGGGCATAGTTTTGTTTGGTCGCCATGTATGCGGCGTGCGGACCACCATACCCTACAGGAACGCCAAACCGTTGTGTGCTGCCAACCGCAATGTCTGCGCCCATCGCACCGGGTTCTTTGAGCAACGTCAACGATAGCGGATCGGCAGCGACGATCCCGATGGCTTTAGTGGCATGTAGTTTAGCAATCTCAGGAGTGAAGTCGCGCAAGTGCCCGTATGTGCCCGGATACTGGAAGATCGCGCCGAAAACGGCCGCTGCGTCCAGATCATCAGGTTTGCCGACAGTGACCTCAATTCCCAAGGGCGCAGCGCGGGTCTTCATCACAGCAATGTTCTGTGGATGGCAGTTTTCGTCGATGAAAAAGCCTTTGACCTTAGTTTTGGCGACCCGTTGCGCCATAGTCATCGCCTCGGCGCAAGCCGTTGCTTCGTCCAGCAAAGAGGCGTTTGCGATCTCTAAACCCGTCAGGTCAGATACCATGGTCTGGAAATTCAACAGGGCCTCTAACCGCCCCTGTGAAATCTCTGGTTGGTAGGGCGTGTAAGCCGTGTACCAAGCCGGATTTTCAAAGATATTCCGTTGGATTGCGGGCGGCGTGACCGTCCCGTGGTAACCTTGCCCGATCAGCGAGGTCAGGACCTTGTTCTTGGACGCCGTGATCTTCATGTGATGCAGCAATTCGCGCTCTGACATCGGCTTGCCGAAATCAAGCGGCTTGGCCTGTCGTATCTTCGCAGGCAGCGTATCTGAAATAAGCGCATCCAGATCTTCAGCCCCCACAACTTTCAACATCTCCGTCATTTCCGCGGGCGATGGTCCGATGTGACGTCGGTTAGCAAAGTCATAAGGTAGATAGTCGGTGGGGGTGAAGGTCATGTCAGGCTCCGGAATTTTTAGATGATAAAGGCGTTGTACGCAGCTTCGTCCATATAGTCGTCCATCTGCGAAGCATCAGACGGCTTGATCTTGAAGAACCAGCCTGCGCCAATTGCGTCATCATTCGCGAGCGCAGGATTGTCAGAGAGGGCGGTGTTCACCTCAACAATTTCGCCGTCAATCGGTGACATGATGTCAGAGGCGGCCTTGACGCTTTCGATCACCACCACTTCTTCGTCTTTCGTGACGGTGGTGCCAACGTCGGGCAGTTCAACAAAAACGATATCGCCCAATTGGGTTGTCGCATGCTCAGTAATACCGACCACAACCAGATCGTCTTCGATGCGCAGCCATTCGTGCTCTTCAGTGAATTTCATAGTGTTCTCCGTCTTTTTTAGCGTTTGAAATTAGCGGGTGTAAAAGGAAGCGATGTTACGGATAGCGGCAAGCGTTTGCCCCTCAACTCGCCATAGACCGTGGTGCCGATTG
>CBDTVI010000152.1:0-6009 GCA_965364065.1 uncultured Yoonia sp.
AAGCGGGGTCGCAAAAGTAGCCAAGCCTTCGGGGTCAAACCGACCATTTGTGTATCTTGCGATGTTGTCAGGCCGCGCAAGGTAGGTTTTTCCTACCGTCTGCATCCCCCCAACCCAGCGCCAAGACAGCGTATTCGACGCCGGATCGCCGTCCAGCAAATGCCGCATAAAGTAATCGGCGCCCAACGTCCAAGGCAGCCGCAACGTGAATATCCATATCGAGGCGAACCACATGCGCGCGTGATTATGCAGATAGCCTGTTGCAGCCAGTTCGCGCGCCCAATGGTCAAAGCACTCAATGCCGGTTTCGCCTTTACAGGCGGCCTCCCACTCATTGCGCAGCCCGCTTTCGGTCTGGACGCGGTTGATCGCTGCATTCAGGTCGGCGCGGTATGCGGTCCAGACGCTAGGCCGTTGTTCAAGCCAGCCTTTCCAATAGGTGCGCCAATAGACTTCCTGGATAAACTTCTCAGCCGCCTGTGGGCTATGGCGGGCCAATGTGGCGCGCAAAACTGCGTCTTCGGCGATAATCCTGTGCCGGATGTATGGCGAAAGGCTCGATACATGCGCCGCATCATCAAAGTTACGTTTGCTTGCGTAGTCGCGACCCGCGCGCGGGATAAAGCGTTGCAAGCGGGTCAGGGCGGCGGTGTGCGTTGGGTCAAACATAAAGTGCAGTTAACCCGCGTTTGTCCCGTTTCAAGCAAAAGGTTAGCTGCAACAGGCCTACGCTTTTGACCCAAGCGTTCTTGACACTGTGCTGCGGTCAGGACAACGCTACGCAATGCTTGATTTGCGCCCTGTGGGCTATGTCATTGGTCTGCTTGTGGCGTCGCTTGGTCTTACCATGCTCGGCCCGTTGGCGGTCGACCTTGCGGCAGGCAACGGGCATTGGTTCGTATTCTTTGAAAGCGCTGTGATTACCGTTCTGACAGGCGGACTAATTGCTATGGCCTGCGCGAATGGCGTGTCGCAAGGTCTGTCACTGCGGCAGACGTTTTTGCTTACCTCGCTGGTGTGGCTGACGTTGCCAGTCTTCGGGGCCATTCCATTTATCTTGGGCGCAACCGATGCCAGCTTCACCGATGCGTTCTTTGAGGCGATGTCGGGCCTGACAACGACTGGGGCAACCACAATCGACGCGATTGAAGGACTGCCGGACGGTCTAAAGCTGTGGCGGGGTGTGCTGCAATGGCTTGGCGGTGTTGGTATTGTCGTTGTCGCGATGGTATTTTTGCCCGAACTGCGGGTCGGTGGTATGCAGATTTTCCGCTCCGAAGGTTTTGATACCAGTGGGAAAATCCTGCCGCGCGCGGGTGAGATCGCAAAGCAAATCTCATTTATCTATATTAGCCTGACACTTGCTTGCATGGCGTCCTACTCCGCGATGGGCATGAATGGTTTTGATGCAGTCGTGCATGCAATGACGACCGTTTCTACCGGCGGCATGGCGAACTATGACATCTCTTTTGCGGCGTTCGGGGCAGGGGTTCACTATGTCGCGGTCGTGTTCATGGTGCTGGCCGCATTGCCCTTTGTGCGCTTTGTCCAGATTTTGGCGGGTACGGCACGGCCATTACTTTATGACCACCAAGTCCGCTTATTTTTGATGATCATCAGCTTTTGTGTGGTCGTTGTCACCATGTGGCTATGGGGGCGCAGCGGCGTGATGACAGAGGCCGCGTTTCGCGATGCTCTTTTTAACGTCACGTCGATCATGACCGGCACTGGGTATGCCAGCGCTGACTACATGACGTGGGGCACGTTTCCTGTCGTGATGTTCTTTCTAATCGGCCTGATCGGTGGCTGTGCGGGTTCTACATCATGTTCGGTCAAGGTGTTCCGGTATCAGTTGGTCTTTGCTGCAATCAAAAGCCAAATCAGGCAAATCCATTCCCCGCACGGGGTGTTCACGCCGCGCTATGACGGGCGGCCGATCAGCGAAGACGTCTTGAACTCTGTCATCGCGTTCTTGGTCGCCTTTATCTTGTCGTTGGGGATCACGGCGGTGTTGCTGGGTATGACTGGCTTGGATTTCATCACCTCAATTTCGGGGGCAGCGGCAGCCTTGGCCAATATCGGCCCCGGACTTGGGATTGAAATTGGACCCGCAGGAAACTACGCAAACATTAACGAGACGGCAAAGTGGATATTGGCAATTGCCATGTTCGTAGGCCGCCTTGAAATCATGGTCGTGCTGACCATCCTGTCGATCAAATTCTGGAGAAACTAACATGACAACGCGGCCCCTAGGTGCACAGATTTCGCATATGCTAAAGGATCGCGGCGTCGATACTATTTTTGGTATTCCAGGTGTGCATAACCAAGAGATGTACCGCGGCATCGAAGAGGCAGGGATCACCCACGTACTTGCGCGCCATGAACAAGGTGCTGGCTTTATGGCCGACGGCTATGCGCGGGCAACGGGTAAGGTGGGGGTAGCTTATGTGATTTCTGGCCCGGGTCTGTGCAACATCATGACGCCGATGGGGCAGGCTTATTCGGATAGCGTACCGATGCTGGTGATCTCATCCGTATTGGATGAAACAGAGGCAAAACGCGGCCAATTGCATCAAATGAAGGACCAAGAGGGGGCGGCAGCGACCGTCTGTGATTGGTCCGCAACTGCGCGGACAGCTGATGCAAGCTATCAATTGATAGATCGCGCATTGCTGCAGATGGAAACAGGTGTGCCATCCCCCAAGCACATCCAAGTCCCGATCGCCCAGCTTGAGGCGCAGGCCCCGCCGGCACCCGCCCGCGCCGAAGAATGGCCTTACCGTCCAGAGGCCGCACCTTTACAGCGCATTGCGCTGATTGACCGGATCAATGCGGCAAAGCGGCCATTGTTCATTTTTGGCGGAGGCGCAGCACACGGTGTTGATCGCTGGCTGCCCCATTTTCAGCGTTTGAATGCTGCGTCTTTCACAACCTATGCAGGGCGCGGGATCATCCCGGACGATAGCCCATTGCATTATGGTGCGGCATTGGCGCGTCAAAGCAGCGCCGATATTATCGCCTCTGCTGATCTGGTTGTAGCTGTCGGCACGCGGCTCAGCGAAGTTGATCTTTGGCGCGATCATCTTGGCCATACAGCACCGTTGGTGCGCATCGACCTTGATCCAGAATGTCTATCGGATCGCCACTCCGCAGATACCTGCATTCTTGCTGATGCCAGCGCACATCTGACGGAAAGTTTGATGCAGATTGATGGGATCAAGGAAACGACGTGGACCGCCCAAGACGTTGCCAAGACACGCGCGCGCTGGCGTGCTGAACTGGATGCCGAACGCCCGGGTATCTTGCCAGTTGTCGATGCCCTAAAAAACACATTGCCCGCCAATACGATGATTTTCTCTGACATGACCCAATTCGCTTATGCCGCGAAAGAGATCTACCCAATGGACCGCCCTTCGCATTGGCACCACCCTTTCGGGTTTGGCACGTTGGGCTATGCGCTGCCTGCCGCAATCGGTGGCAAAATTGGCGTTGGGGATCAACCTGTTGTGGCAATCTTGGGTGACTACGGTTTTCAGTATACTGTCCAAGAACTTGCTGTTGCGGTTGAATTGGAGCTGACCTTGCCGATTATTATTTGGGATAACGGCAAACTAGGAGAGATCGAGGACAGCATGGTACGTGCCCAAATCGCGCCAAATGCGGTGATCCAGCGCAATCCTGATTTCCTTAAACTCGCCGAGGCATATGGCGCTGCGTCCGCACAGCCTCAAAGCCTGTCCGATTTTGCGGATGCATTGCACGCGGCTTTGGCGCGCAAGGGGCCAACGGTCATCCGCGTGCTGTCCAATATCGCGCTGTGATTGGTGTTGTCTGATTGACCCTTGGGGCACAGCACCCTATTGAACGGCGCATCAGCACACGAGGGTTCCGATGATCGATAAACCACGCAGTTTCCAAGAGATCATCTTGCGGCTTCAGTCCTATTGGGCGTCCAAGGGCTGCGCAATCTTGCAACCCTACGACATGGAAGTCGGCGCGGGTACGTTTCACCCTGCCACTACACTGCGTGCGCTAGGCAGCAAGCCTTGGGCTGCTGCCTACGTGCAGCCATCGCGGCGGCCAACTGACGGGCGCTATGGCGAGAACCCGAACCGCTTGCAGCATTTCTATCAGTACCAAGTCCTGATCAAACCATCGCCGCCCGATTTCCAAGACCTTTACCTTGGGTCGTTGGCCGTGATTGGCATTGATGCCCACAAGCATGACATCCGTTTTGTCGAAGACGACTGGGAAAGCCCGACACTGGGCGCTTGGGGTCTAGGCTGGGAGGTCTGGTGTGACGGCATGGAAGTCAGCCAGTTCACGTATTTCCAACAGGTCGGTGGACATGATTGCAAACCGATTTCGGGAGAGTTGACATACGGGCTGGAACGTCTGGCGATGTATGTGCTGGGCGTCGATCACGTGATGGATATGCCGTTCAACGATCCGGACGCACCGATCGCGTTGAGATACGGGGATGTGTTCCAACAAACCGAACAGGAATACTCGCGCTGGAACTTTGATATCGCAGACACGGATGTTTTGTTGCAGCACTTTGTAGATGCAGAGGCTGAATGCCAACGTATCCTTGATGCCCCAGCAGATGATCCCAAAACAGGGCGCACAATCATCATGGTGCATCCTGCCTATGACCAATGCATCAAGGCCAGCCATGTGTTTAACCTGCTGGACGCGCGCGGCGTGATTTCGGTCACCGAACGCCAAGCTTATATCGGTCGTGTGCGCAATTTGGCCAAGGCCTGCGCTGATGCCTTCGTGCAAACGCCTGCAGGCGGGGCGGTGGCCTGATGGCGCGGGTTATTATTGTGTTGATGTTGCTCATAGGTGCCGCGGCGGGTGGTGTGCTGTATTACCAGCAAGTCTACGCTTACTACGAAGAAGTCGCGTTCAGCACGGATGCGATTCAACTGACCTCTGTGTCGACGGGACAAGCGGAATCAATTGTTGTGGATAACTTCAATGCGATTGACGCGAATAGCAGCCCACTACGCTACCGCGCGTGTTTCGAGACGACGGCAAGCCAAGCGATGCTGACGGAAACCTATGTCATCGTGGATGACGCCGAACCCCGGGTCGCACCCGGTTGGTTCGATTGCTTTGACGCCACCCAAATTGGTGCTGACCTATCGGACGATGCGATTGCCTTTATGGGTATTGAAAACGTCGAATACGGCATTGACCGGATCGTCGCGATCTACTCTGACGGGCGCGGTTTCGCGTGGCACCAGATTAATGCCTGCGGCGAAATCGTCTTTGACGGCGCACGCGCGCCAGACGATTGCCCACCCATTCCAGAAAGAACCGAGTAATGCCTGATCTTCTGATTGAACTTTTCTCCGAGGAAATCCCCGCACGCATGCAAACCCGTGCGGCGGGTGATTTGCGCAAATTGGTCACCGATGGCCTGGTCGAGGCCGGTTTGACTTATGCTGGTGCTGCTGCGTTTTCCACGCCGCGCCGCCTGACGCTGTCGCTGGATGGGCTAAGTGCCGAAAGCAAACCAGTGCGCGAAGAACGGCGCGGGCCGAAAGTGGGCGCGCCTGACAAAGCGATCGAAGGGTTCTTGCGCGGGGCAGGCGTGACCCTTGAAGACCTAGAAATCCGTGACGACAAAAAGGGCCAAGTGTACTTTGCCGTGATGACAAAACCGGGGCGGATGGCAGCAGACATCATCGCCGAGGTTCTGGAAAACGCGATCCGCAACTTCCCGTGGCCCAAGTCGATGCGCTGGGGCACGGGCACGCTGAAATGGGTCCGTCCGTTGCATACGATCCTGTGCATTTTGATTGATGAAGCAGGCGCTGAAGTCGTGCCGCTGGACGTCGATGGGATCACTTCAGGCAACACCACACGCGGGCACCGGTTCCTTGCGCCAAATATATTTACTGTCACGTCTTTCGATGATTACGAGACGAAGCTAAAGCGTGCTAAAGTGGTCTTGCGCGCCGATGAACGCGCCGAAGCGATCTGGAATGACGCCACCAC
>CBDTVI010000153.1:0-5922 GCA_965364065.1 uncultured Yoonia sp.
ATGATCGAATGGCACATCAAATCGACCACAAAGGCCCAGCAAGGACTTTATGAATACGATGCTGTTAGTCGCTTGCGTGACAGCCAATTAGGTGACGCGCGGGTGCATGATGTGGCCAACTACATCAAAAAGGGCAAGCTTTGGCAGGCCTTTGGTGCGGACGGTAAGGTGGTGCTGTTGATCGACGAAATCGATAAGGCAGACATCGAGTTTCCCAACGATTTGCTGCAAGAACTCGACCAGATGGAATTCCACGTCTACGAAACCGGAGAGACAGTCAAAGCCGTCCACCGTCCGGTTGTCATCATCACATCCAATAATGAAAAAGAACTGCCCGACGCGTTTCTGCGCCGTTGCTTTTTCCACTACATCCGCTTTCCCGACATCGAAACGATGCGAAAAATCGTCGAAGTCCATCATCCCGGGATCAAAGCCACGCTTTTAACCGCAGCCCTGACCCAGTTTTACGAAATTCGTGACACCAATGGGCTCAAGAAAAAGCCTTCGACATCTGAAGTTCTGGACTGGCTTAAGCTGTTGCTGGCCGAAGACTTGGATGCAGAGGACCTGAAACGTGACGGTGCGAATGCTCTGCCCAAACTGCATGGCGCGCTTTTGAAGAACGAACAGGACGTGCATTTGTTTGAACGCCTTGCCTTTATGGCGCGCAGTCAGCGCTAATTTGGATCGCGGTCGATCTGTCGGTGCGGCAGGCCGGCCAAACAAAAGAGGCTTCTTTTGTTTGGCCGATCGCACACAGCGATTTGACTGGTCCTTAGTGACCAAGCGCCTATTGTTATTGGTACAGGCAAGCACAGGCACAAAAACAATGGCAGAGCTTTTATTCCCTTTCAAAAGGCTGGCCGCGCTCGCGATGTGCTTTGCTGCGGCATGTGCACAAGTACCAACTGGTCCTGCACCGGATGCAATCATCCTTGAATTCCCGCAAATGCGCAGCTTCACGGCGGCCAGCCCCGGCCCTGCGACGCGCCCAAATGCGCAGATTGCCGCCGATTTTCTTGATTTGTCCTTCGAGATGGAAAGTGGTCGTCCCCTACCCAACCTTACCCGTTTTGAGGGCCCGATCACCGTGCGTGTGTCTGGCCCATCAAACGGTGCCCTGAAAAGTGATTTGCGCAGCTTGATCGCGCGCCTGCGAAGGGAAGCACAGATCGATATTCGCCTGACCACAGCGTCTGATGCCAATATCGTCATTCAATTGGTGCCAACCCGCACGATCCAACGGGTAGCACCCAATGCGGCCTGTTTCGTCGTGCCGCGCGTACAAAGCTGGTCCGAATTGCGGGCTGCACGCAACACAGACACGCTGGATTGGGCGACGCTGAGTGTACGTGATAAGGCCGCGATTTTCATCCCGTCTGATGCGACCCCTCAAGAAACGCGCGATTGTTTGCACGAAGAACTGGCGCAGGCGTTGGGACCGTTGAACGATTTGTACCGCCTGCCCGATTCCGTGTTTAACGATGATAATATCCATACCGTGCTGACCGGATTTGATATGCTGATCTTGCGTGCTTTTTATGCCCCCCAACTGCGCAATGGCATGTCACGCAATGCTGCCGCGGCACAATTGCCCGCGATCCTTGCGCGCATCAATCCTCGCGGCCAGCGCCGGAATGCCCGTTTTGAGCCGCGTGACTTGCCAATTTGGAAAGCCCAGATTGAGACCGCATTAGGCAGCGATACGTCTGAGCGCGGACGCAGGCTGGCTGCGGCCCAAGCAATTGAAATCGGACAAACGCAAGGCTGGACCGGACCGCGCGCAGGCTTTGCGCAATATGCCTATGGGCGCTTACAAATCGGCAATGATGCGTCACAGTCTTTGGCCGCGTTTAATGCAGCCAACAGATTCTATAGCGCAGGTTCGGACATGCAAATTCATACGGCCCATGTCGCCTTGCAACTTGCTGCCTTTACGCTGATTTCAGGCGATGCTGACCGTACGGTTGCGATCACCAGCCGCGCCATCCCCATCGCCCGCCGCCACGAAAACGCATCGTTGATGGCGCTTTTGATGATGTTCCAAGCCGAAGCATTGGATTTGCGCGGTGATACTGACGCAGGCATGGCGCTGCGGCTGGACAGTTTGGGGTGGGCGCTTTATGGGTTCGGCGACCGCGGTGCCGTGATTGACCAGCTCAATGAAATTGCATCGCTTCCGCCGCAAACACCGCCAAGCTGACAAGGGCCACACCATGATTTTTCCACTCGTAGGTATGTTACTGGGCGCTCTTTTAGGGGTGTACCGAGCCAAATCGCGGGGCGGGAAACTCTTTGATCTGATGCAGTGGGGCGCTGTTTTTGCGATCCTGTTTGGCCTGATCGGCGTGTTCGTCTTGATCATCGTCGACCGCATCCTTTTCTAAGCAATGTTTCTTCCGTTTTTCGACAATTTGCGCAGCAACGGTGTTCCCGTCAGTCTGCGCGAGTTTTTGGCGTTTTTGGAAGGCATGAAAGCAGGCCTTGCGACCTATGATGTCGAAGCCTTCTATTTCTTGGCCCGCACCACGATGGTCAAAGACGAGCGGCATCTCGACAAATTTGATCGCGCTTTTTCCGCAAGTTTTGCTGGGCTGGAAGCCATCCCAGACGAGGCCGTTCTGAACGCCGTCGACATCCCAGCCGAGTGGTTGGAAAAGCTGGCTGAAAAGCACCTGAGCGCCGAAGAAAAAGCCGAAATCGAAGCCGCTGGCGGTTTTGAAAAGCTGATGGAGACGCTCAAGAAACGGCTCGAGGAACAAAAGGGCCGACATCAGGGTGGCTCTAAATGGGTTGGCACGGCGGGCACTTCGCCTTTTGGCGCTTACGGATATAACCCCGAAGGCGTGCGCATCGGCCAGAATGAAAGCCGCCACCAGCGCGCTGTCAAAGTCTGGGACAAGCGTGAATTCAAAAACCTTGATGACACGGTTGAATTAGGCACGCGCAATATCAAGGTTGCCCTGAAACGCCTGCGCCGTTGGGCGCGCGATGGCGCGCATGAAGAACTTGACCTGAATGAGACAATCCGCGCCACAGCGGAGCACGGCTATCTTGATGTGCAAACCCGACCTGAGCGGCGCAATGCGGTCAAAGTGCTGTTGTTTCTGGACATCGGCGGTTCGATGGATCCGCATATCAAGGTTGTCGAAGAACTGTTCAGTGCGGCGAAATCCGAATTCAAACATTTTGAACACTTCTATTTCCACAATTGCCTTTATGAAGGTGTCTGGAAAGACAACCGCCGCCGTTGGGACGCGCAAATGTCGACTTGGGATGTCCTGCGCACCTACGGTCCTGATTACAAATGCATATTTGTAGGAGATGCGAGCATGTCGCCCTACGAAGTTGCCTTTGTTGGGGGTGCCAATGAGCATTGGAACAAAGAGGCAGGCCATACATGGCTGGAGCGAGCGCGCGACCAGTGGCCAAACCATATTTGGATCAATCCGCTTGACCAACGGTACTGGCCCTACACCCAATCCATCCAGATGATCCAAGAGGTTTTCGGCGCAGACCGCATGGTTCCGATGACTTTGTCAGGTATTGACGCCGGAATGCGCAGTCTCGTCCGTTAAAGACTTGTGATTGCCCGCAAGCCCTCGCAGGATCAACGCAATCACAGTGATAGTTTGGCAATATAATGTGGCATCGCATAAAAGATCTTTGGACCCATAACCGCGCACTTCTTATCGCCTTTGTGGCAGTGATTTGCCTTGCCGGATTCTTTGGTATTCGCGCTGGCGCGCAGTTTATATATTGGTCAGACCCCACCCACCAAGATCAAACGCTGGCCGGTTGGATGACACCGCGCTATGTCAGCCAATCGTACAATGTCCCACCCGAAGTCGTTCAATCGGCGTTTGATATGTCGCCTGACGGCCCGCCGCGCCGCGTGTCACTGGAAACGCTCGCGGCTGAGAACGGCACCAGCATGGGCGACATGCAGCAGCGGATCGACGACGCCGTTAATGAATGGCGCGCAAAATGACCGATATAATCCTAACACTTGCCGCTGATTATGGTGTGCCGTTGCTGTTCTGCGTCACGCTCCTTAGCTGTTTGGCGCTGCCAGTGCCGTCGTCATTGTTAATGCTGGCGTCAGGCGGTTTTGCAGCCACGGGTGATCTGTACCTGCCCGCTGTCGCGGCGGCGGCATTTAGTGGCGCTGTGATCGGCGACAACCTTGGCTATTGGATTGCGCGCCGGTTGGGCGAGCGTCTAACCGACTGGCTGGCGAAACGCCCCAAACGCGCAGCCCTGCGCGATAAATCCCAAGCCTTCATGGCAAAATATGGTGGTTCAAGCATATTTTTTTCGTGCTGGTTGGTCGCCCCGCTTGGCCCCTATGTCAACTATGTCAGTGGCCTGTCCCGCTTTAGCTGGCCGCGTTTCGCGCTGTGGGGCATGGCAGGCGAAGTCGTATGGGTCGGGCTTTATGTGGGGCTCGGTTTCACGTTCGCCGATAATATCACGGCAATTTCGGACCTGCTGGGCAATCTGTCGGGCTTTCTTGCTGCGTCGGTCGTGGCCATTGGGCTGGGTTTTTGGTTGGTGCGCGCCAGCTATGCACGCGATGTCCTGCGCACTGCGGCATAAAGTATCCATCAATTTCGCGCGCCAAGGCTTGCCGGACAGCACAACTGCGCCCATATCTAAGCTATGATTAAAGTCTTACCAATCCTGCTCGCCGTCCTTTACGGCCTCGCGATGTACCGCTTTTCGGTCTGGCGCACATCGCGCGAATTGGATGCGAAATCGACTGAATTGGCCGATCCGATCCTGAAGGTCTTGATGGAGCGCATGGCCAAAGCCCTCGATATTGAACGGATCAAGGTCCATATCTACGAGATTGAGCCGGTAAACGGCCTTGCCGCCCCTGACGGGCGCATCTTCATCACGCGTGGTTTTTTCAACAAATACCGCGCGGGTGAAGTCAGCTCAGAGGAAATGGCGACTGTGATTGCGCATGAATTAGGGCATGTTGCTTTGGGTCATTCGCGCCGCCGGATGATTGATTTTTCGGGTCAAAACGCAATGCGTACGGCCCTTGCGATGATCTTGGGCCGATTTATTCCGTTCGTCGGACCTTGGATCGCCAGCAGCTTGATGACTTTGCTTGCAGCAGGCTTGTCGCGCAAAGACGAGTTTGAGGCGGACGCGTATGCGTCTGCGTTGCTCATGAAAGCAGGCATTGGCACAGAGCCGCAAAAGTCGCTGTTTACGAAACTTGAAACTTTGACGGGTGCGCGCGGTGCCGCGACGCCTGCATGGATGTTGAGCCATCCCAAGACACAACAACGTATCGCTGCGATTGAAGCGAACGAAGCAAAGTGGCGGTCCGTCACAAACTAGCTTCTAAAGCCTTGCCAAAACGCGGCAAACGCGCTTTTTTCATCAACGCCCGCATCGTCCAAGGGCGATCCGACAAACGGTTCGCCTCTGCCAGAACTTTATTGGCGACAGCCTGCACAGGCTCTGGCGCACCGTTCAACAAATCACGGGCAAACCCATCAGGGTCCCAGCGCAACAGCGTCTCGTCGCCCAAAATATTCTTTGGAAAATCCTTGGCGTTCATCGTCAAAATGCCATCGCATGATCCGACAACAGCCGCCGTCAGCACATGAATATCCGCAGGATCAGGCAGCCAATACTGACGCTCAATCGCGGCGTCATACTTGACCAAGGCTTGTGGGAATTTTGCTGTTAAAGTCGCAATCTCGCCGCGCGCCCAGACCTCTTGCGCAGGGCCTAGTTTACCTGCCGCCCGCGCCCATTCTTCCAAGATGCGCGGGGACCAACGTGCCTCGAACAACCCGTGGTGCGCGCAGCCTAACATAACTTCGCGCATCACGGTTGGGTAAAGGACGCAGGCGTCGATCATCACCCTCATAGGCGGTAGTACAACGCCTTAAGATATCC
>CBDTVI010000154.1:0-5899 GCA_965364065.1 uncultured Yoonia sp.
GCCTCTCAATTAAAAATATCGATATTTATTGACTTATGGTGATATTGTAGGCAGAAATTTACCGAACTGGCAAGGATAACGCACATGAAATACCTGGTAGGAAGCACGACAGGCGGCACAGCCGTATTTGCCGTAAAGGGCGCTGAAGCCGTTAATCTTACGGCGCTAGATGCCGCAGTAGGCCAAGATTTGATGGCGTTGATTGCCGACCCTTCGCTGGCAGAATCACTTGCCGCCAAGGTGGATAGCGCACCAACTGTCGCAGTCGCATCAATTGTTCCTGCATTGCCTGTGGCTAAGCCGGGCGCAATCATTTGCCTTGGACTGAACTATACCGACCACATCAAAGAGGGCGGTTATGAGATCCCTGATTATCCGGCGCTTTTCATGCGTGGTAGGAATTCGATCATGGCCGCGGGTGCATCTTTGGTACGCCCAACATGTTCGGATAAACTCGACTATGAAGCAGAGCTAATGTTCATCGTGGGCAAGGGCGGACGTCATATTTCCGAAGCTGACGCCTTGGATCATGTGTTCGGCTATACAGTGTTCAACGACGGGTCTGTGCGCGACTACCAACGCAAGACGCACCAGTGGACACCGGGAAAGAATTTTGATGATACAGGTGCTATTGGCCCATTCGTCGTAACGCCAGACGAAGTGCCTGCAGGTGCCGCAGGCCTTAAAATCGAAAGCCGTGTCGGTTCTGAGATTTTGCAATCCTCTAACACGGCCAACATGATTTGGTCGGTGGCGCAGACCATCGCAACAATCTCGGAATACACGACATTGGAACCCGGCGATCTGATCGCAATGGGGACACCTCCTGGTGTTGGTCACGCAAAGAAACCCAACCCCCGCTGGTTGGTTCCAGGAGAGATCATTGAAATCGAAATTGAGGGGATTGGTATTTGCGCCAATCCGATCGTCGACGAGAAAGATCACGCAACATCGGTGGCGGCAGAATGAACGCTCCGACAGGTTCAGAACTAGATATGTTGCGGGCTAAGGCACAAGCGGACCACCGCGCGTTGCGTGACCGGATCAGCCGCCTTTCAGATGATGCGATTGATCTGATCCTGCGCGATGCACGGTCCCATTATGCCTGGACGGACAAGCCCATCCCGGATGGAATGCTGGAAGAGATTTACGACATCACCATAAACGGCCCAACGTCCATGAACACGCTGCCTGCGCGCTTTATTTTCGTCAAATCGCCTGAGGGCAAGGCGCGGCTGGCAAAATCGCTTAAGCCGCAAAACGTCGCAAAGATGATGGGCGCGCCTGTCACTGCAATTATCGCCCAAGACATGAATTTCTGGCACGAGCTTCCGTTTTTGTTCCCGCACGAAGATCGCCGTCATATGTTTGATGGCAATGATGCGTATTGCGAAGACACCGCCTACCGCAACGCAACTTTGCAAGGCGCATATTTCATGATTGCGGCCCGTGCTGTGGGTCTGGACGTGGGAGCGATGTCAGGTTTTTCGAACGCGATTGTGGACGAAGAGTTCTTTGAAGGCACCAGCCTGAAATCCAATTTCCTATGCAACATTGGCTATGCCGATGAAACGGCTTTGTTCCAAAAACTGCCGCGCTTTGCATACGATCAAGTTTGTAGCGTCGTCTAAGGGGACAAATACATGGCCTTGAAAATGAAAACCGTCGTGACCTACCGCGCAAAGGCCGCTTGCCCGACGCACGCGCGCACAGAAATTCCTGTCCGCGACTTGAACGTGGTGATCGACGAACCGATCGAGCGGGGCGGCACAAACCTTGGTCCATCCCCGACCGAGACTGCGATGACGGCCCTGATCGCGTGTACAAATGTAATCGGCCACAAGAATGCACATCGCCTTGGTATTGATCTGGGAGAGATCACAATCGATGCGAATTGCAAGTTCGACCGGCGCGGCGTTCTCATGGAGGAAGAGATCGACGTGCCGTTTCCTGAAATCACACTCACGGTGAACTGCACCACCCCAGCCAGCCAAGAGGAGTTGGATTTGGTTGGGGTGGAGACTGCAAAATACTGTGCCATCGCCAAGCTGTTTGAAGCAGCAGGCACAGACCTGACCGTCAATTGGGTAAAGGCTATTTGAATTAAATTGGGCCTCAGCGCCCGCTTTTCTGGGAGGAAAAACACATGACCACTTGGACACGACGCACCCTGATGGGCGCAGCCCTCGCGACGATGACGGCTTTGCCTGTCGTTGCACAAGAAACCATTTCGGCTGTTGTCATCGACGGCTATCCTGATCGCGCCCTTTGGGTGAAAGAGTTTACAAACTTCTTCATCCCCGAGGTCGACCGCCGTTTGGCAGAAACCGGCAACTACGTCATGGATTGGCAGGAAAACTACGGTGGTTCCATCGTTAAGCCCAAAGGCGTCCTTGAAGGAATCGAATTGGGTCTGGGTGACATCGGTATCGTCACAACGATCTTCCATTCTTCCAAATTGCCCAGCCAGGGTTTGGCAGCGGTGACGCCATTTGTGTCTTCGGATGCACGCGCCGTAGCACGCGCAGTGGACGAAATTGCCCGCGAATTTCCTGCGATGCAGAACGAATTTGCCGCACAAAACCAAGTGTATCTCGCGACAGGCGTTGTTCTAAACAGCTATCAGATGTTTTCGACTCAAGAAGTGGCCAGCATATCTGATCTTGAAGGTTTCAAAATTGCCGGTGCGGGCATGAACCTGCGTTATCTTGAAGGCATTGAAGGTGCGGCAGGCGTGCGTGGCGGTTTAACCGATTTCTACAACATGCTGCAAACCGGCTTGGCCGATGCGGCGATGCTGTGGCCAGAAGCGGCCGCAACCTTCAAGATTTCCGAAGTAGGCCCATACATGCTGCGCGCAGACCTTGGTGCTGTGAACTCCAAGACAGTGACCGTGAACCAAGACTATTGGAACAACCTACCAGACGAAGTCAAAGAAGTGCTGCAAGTTGTGGCCGTCGACTATCGTGATCACCTTGCAGGCATCGCAATGGATCGCGCGGCTACTGCCGAAGCGACATATGTTGCCGCAGGCGGTACAATCGTTGAAGTGTCGCAAGAAGATCGCGCCGCTTGGGCGACAGCAATACCTAACATCGCGCAAGAATGGGCTGCAAACCTAAATGACCGCGGCGAGCCAGGCACTGAGATGCTCGAAGCCTACCTCGCCAAGCTCGAAGCGGCCGGCTTTGTCGGTGTACGTGACTGGACCCAAGAGTAACCTGAGACGACCCCGCGAAGGACCAAAATGATGCTTAATTCTGCACTGACAGGCCTCACGCGGGTCGCCAACTCTGTCGCTATGGCGGCCAACGTCGCGGGTACACTCACCGTGCTGGCGTTGGTCGTAATTTTAAACGCCGATGTGATTGCGCGCGGGTTGTTTAACAGCCCCCTCAAAGGAACATACGAGATCGTCCAAATGGCGGTCGTGTTTATCGTTTTCTTGCAAATTGCCGACGTGGTGCGCGTGGACCGGCTGACGCGGTCCGACGGGTTTTTGAACCTGCTTCACAGCCGCCGCCCAGGTCTGACAGCAGGATTGCGCCGGATCATTAACGCTATATCCGCTATTTTTATGGGGCTGATCGCCTACATCATGTTCCCCGAATTCATCAAGATGTGGGGCACACAGGACTTTTTCGGCATTCCGGGTGTCTTTACCGTGCCGTGGTGGCCGATCAAACTGGTCATCGCCAGCGGCAGCGCCTTGGCCAGCCTGATTTTCGTTCTCAAAGTCATCACTGCGCAGGATCGCCCGCAACTGATCCGCGCACCTGAACACGACGAACCCAACACAGGCGGCCCCAACAGATGACACCCATTGAAATTGGTTTGATCTCGGTCCTTGCGATCGTCTTTTTGATCTACTCCGGCGTCTACATTCCGATTGCATTGGGCATGGTGTCGCTGGTGTCGATCTGGCTGATGCGTGATAACTTTACGCTGTCATTGAACCTGTTGAAAATTGCTGTTGGCGACAGCGCCATGGTCTACAGCTTTGCGACCATACCGTTATTTACCTTTATGGGATTAATCGTGTCCAAAGCCGGATTGGGCAAGGATATCTATGAAGTCATGACCATGCGCTTTCGCAAGGTAAAAGGCGGCATCGGCATGGCGACTGTGGGGGCCAATGCAGTCTTTGCCGCCGTGACCGGATCATCCATCGCATCGGCGTCCGTGTTCACGAAGGTCTCTGTGCCGCAGATGATCGCGCAGGACTACAATCCGCGTTTCGCTGTGGGTGTTGTCGCAGGATCATCGGTGCTGGGCATGATTATTCCACCATCGGCAATGTTGATTATCTACAGTTTTGTGGCTGAACAATCCGTCGGCGATATGTTTCTTGCAGGTGTTATCCCCGGTATTATGCTGGCGATCGCATATGTGGGTGCGATCTGGTTCATGGCTAAGTACACTCCTAATTTTGTTGGTGGTCGGACTGTCGAAGACACCGAATGGATGTCCAAACGCGAGATCGCATCGAAAACCCTGCCGACCTTGGGCCTCATCACAATTGTCTTGGGCGGAATTTATACAGGCTGGATGACAGCCGTCGAAGCGGGCGCAACAGGGTCCCTTGTGGCGCTAATCATCGCGCTGGCGCGCCGGTCCATGTCGCTAAAAGGTTTTTGGGAGGCCTTGCTTGAAACCGGCCACATCACCGCCGCCATCTTGTTCTTGATCACGGCAGCATCGATTTATTCGCGTATGTTGGGCCTTGCTGGCTTGCCGAACCAGCTTCAGGATCTGTTGGCCGGAAATTCGTCCACCTTCTGGACGATCATGCTGCTTTATGTGCTGCTAATGATCTTTCTGGGCACTATTTTGGACACAGCATCGATTATCCTGATCGTCGTCCCGCTGTTTTTGCCACTGATCGAGGCGATGGACATGTCGCTAATCTGGTTTGGCATTATCACAGTCGTGGGTGCAGAAATAGGACTGCTGACGCCACCGCTGGGTATATCGTGTTTTGTGATCAAATCGACGCTCGACGACGATAGTATATCGCTCAAGGATGTCTTCATGGGCGCACTTCCGTTCGCATTCGTGATGTTGATTGTCCTGTTTATATTGATTGAATTCCCGATCCTCAGTTTGGCTTTACTCTAAGGAACCTCGCCCATGCGCAACGTGACCAAAGACAACATCACTGACGTTTTCAAAAGCTATATGGCCGAAGACATGGACCCGCGGATGCGCGAAGTCATGGGGGCATTGGTGCAACATCTGCATGACTTTGCGCGTGACACCAACCTGACCCATGATGAATGGCGCCAAGGGATCGCATTCCTTGAAGGATGTGCTGCGATTGAAACCGAAGACCGCCACGAATTTGTTCTGGCATCTGATGTGCTGGGGCTGTCTTCACTGGTGGACATGTTGCATTCGCGCGATGATGCGACGTCCTCGTCCGTTTTGGGACCATTCCACGTCTCGGGCGCACCGCAACTCGCGGTCGGGGGCGATATGAAACGCGATTTTGGCGGACCGATGTTGCTGGCCGAAGGTGTCATTCGTGACACCGAAGGAAACCCCATTGCTGGTGCAGAAATCGACCTTTGGCAAACCGCACCAAATGGACTTTATGCCAGCCAAGATGCGGCACAGGATACGTTTTCGTTTCACGGCCTGATGACTGTTGGCGACGATGGCCGCTATGCCTTCACGACTGTGAAACCTGTCGAATACACGGTGCCTACTGATGGTCCTGTTGGCGACATTTTGCTGGCCTGTGGACGCCACCCGTGGCGGCCATCGCATCTACATTATATCGTCACCGCTCCGGGATATCGCAGTCTGGTGACCGAGATTTTCCCCGACGATGATCCCTACCTTGATCAAGACACAGTTTTCGGCGTGCGCGATGATCTGGTCATGACCTACCAAACAA
>CBDTVI010000155.1:0-5852 GCA_965364065.1 uncultured Yoonia sp.
GTTGGTAGATTGATTTTCATATAGGTGGTCCTCTTTTCAGTCTCAGGCAACCTTCAGCGACAACGCCACCGTTCAGTCAAAAATCGAATGACCGAGCCAATAGAGCCCGTGGTCAAGGTTGTGGGTTTTGAAGGGCTTAAAGCCGATCGAAAGGACATAGAGAACCGTTCGTCTTACGGGCCTCGCTTTCATTGCGAAAGACATCGCGTTCAGCGCTGCATGCTTTAAGAACACGCAGCGCTGATGTTGTTTTAGCCTTCGACAGTGTTGGCAATCCACACTTCCACGCGGCGGTTGATACCACGACCACGATCCGAAATGTTACAAGCAGACGGTGCAACTTCGCCATACCCTGACGTCGTCATGTTGATACCGGCCAAGCGGTCGCCTGCAACATCGCGAAGTTCTGCCATGACCGCATTTGCGCGCTCGACAGCCAGATTGCGGTTGCCGTCGAATGCGCCCACATCATCTGTGAAGCCTACGAAAGTAACGGCTGTCCCAGCAGGTGCTTCTTCAAGGTGCGTGATCAAACGCTGCATGTCCAAACGGCCACGCTCGTCGATCCGCGATGAACCTGTGCGAAAGCGGAATGTTGTGGAAAGGCGATCATGCGTATCCATCTCGGCTAGCATTTCACCGATAACTTCGCCTTCGAAGCCCACATCATAGCGTGCCATTTCGGCAGACAAAGAGGCATGACGCGCATCAGTCGTATCTTGGGTGCGGCGTGCAATACCAAGGTCGATAAAGCCGGACTTACCAATCACACTGTCCGCAATTTCGGAGATTGAGAAATCAAGAAACGCTTGGCTTTGCTCGTCCAGATTGTCGGCACGGTTGTAAAGATACATCCGGCGGCTCAGCGTGTATTCTTCCGTCTTCGCCGAGAACGCATCAGGCTTTGCCGCAATTCCGCATTCGTTGACCAATGTCAGCGGCTTTGCGCCACGCTGGAAAGCGTAACCAAGATAGCCGATGGCATTGCGGTCATGGAACATCACGGTGGACATTGTCTGATCATCTGCTGAGATACCCTGCGGGCGGAAATCGGGACGCTCTTCACCGTACAAGAATGACATAAAGTAATCATAGCTGGCCGAATCTTCTTCGTGTGCGATCACGTTGATCTCACGATCTGCGCCGCCAACTTCGGACCAGTTTGTGATTTGACCTGAAAAGATAGCTGCGAGCTGTTCTTGGGTCAGTTGATCAACTGGGTTAGATTCGTGTGTCACAACGACCATACTGTCGACCGCAATAATGCGCTCTTGGTTTGGGCTGACCATGCTACCGGCACCAGCCGCGCGCAGAGCGCGTGCTTCGTCTTGGGTAATGCGGCGCGAGGACATGCCGATGTTTGCATCACCATCAAGCAACGCTTGGAAAGCTTCGTCGTCACCAGTTGCTGAAACCAGGTAAGATCCGATTTCATCACCAAAACCGCCGTCGCCAATCAGGTTCACAACTGTTTGGCCAGCCGATGCGTTCGTGACTTCGGCGTCAGCATCCAAGGATGCAGCAAAGCCGCTCATCAAAAGTGGCATCATACCAAGGCCGATTGCCTGCGAACCGACGATTGCAACGTCAGCCGAAACATCTTCAAAGCTTGGGCAGGCGCCGCCTTCACAAATCATGCTGCTGGTCGCGACGCGCAAATCACCAAGTGCTGTGCGGATCACGTAGTTGTCGTTGTCGACACCCATCAATTCGCCGGTGAGGCTCATCGTGCCGTCGGTCGATGTCAGCGTGACATCGTCCGCAAAGGCTGCCAGCGGAAACAACATCCCTGTTGCCAATGCCAATCCAGCCGCGGATGTTTTTAGTCGTTTATTAAATTCGTGTACCAATGTTTTATCTCCCAACGATATTTTCAAAAGATGACTGGACTGCTCATCAAACACTAATACTGATTAATCCGGAGGCATGCCCCGTCATGAAATTCCCTGCATCACTATTGGAAACAAAACATTCAAATTGGCACAAATTGTGTCCAAAGATTGTTTCTTTCTAAGGTTTTTTTTGGCGGACTTTAGACTTTGCAGTCTTAATATCCAGACACATGCCACGCGTTTGCGTTGGGGCCTGATATCCCACAATCTATAGCTATTAAGTTGAAATGATCTGATTTTTATCGGTTGAGTATCAATATGGGAAACTCAACCACGACGCGTTTACTGCAAATTAGGCGAAATTGAGCGCGATTTGCGTTCCAATACACTGTTCACAAAGGTTTCAATTGCGGCACAGGGATTAAAAATCACGACACGGACCGGTTCGATCTTGGGTTGCAGGCACCATAATTCGGGGGAATGGGGGCTCATCCAGACCGTGCGTTTTACTCCCCGATTATAATCAGAAAGAAACCCACATCGATGGTCTTGGTGCGGTCGGGGGGACTCGAACCCCCACGAGTGTTACCTCACAGCGACCTCAACGCTGCGCGTCTACCAATTCCGCCACGACCGCAAGACCTAAGGCTGGTAAGTGCGGCACTCATAGACGAGCGGATTTGTGATGCCAAGGGGGAAAACACCCCCTTTCCAATGCAGTGACACACCGCTACCCCAAGGATATGGTGGAATGGATCACATCCGACGGTTTGACTGGCTATGAAGACGCATTGGCCTTCATGGAAAATCGCGTGGCCGGCATTGTCGATGGAACGGCGGACGAATGCATTTGGCTGCTTGAACACCCCCCACTTTATACGTCCGGTACGTCGGCCAAGCCCGCAGATTTGGTCGATCCGGATCGGTTCCCTGTTTTTGATGCGCGACGCGGTGGCGAATACACCTATCACGGCCCCGGACAGCGCGTCGCCTATGTAATGCTGGATGTGGGCAAACGTGGCCGTGATGTGCGAAAGTTTGTCAAAGACCTCGAGCACTGGATTATTGCGACGCTGGATACATTCAATGTCAAAGGCGAAATACGCGACGGGCGTGTGGGGGTTTGGGTGCAGCGTCCTGAAAAGCCCCGCCAAGCGGATGGATCACTCGCCGAAGACAAGATTGCCGCGTTAGGTATCCGCTTGCGCAAATGGGTATCGTTTCACGGGCTCTCTATTAATGTAGAACCTGACCTGTCGCATTTCGACGGAATCGTGCCTTGCGGCATTCGCGATCATGGGGTGACGTCATTGGTTGATCTTGGATTGCCCGTCAGCATGGACGACTTGGATGTCGCACTGAAAAGCTGTTTTGACGCGCAGTTTAACCAGTGACTTTATAGGTCAGCCTGAAAATCACTGATTAAGTGCTGCACAACCGCGTTCAGCGCCTCTTGCCTGCTTGCACCTGTCGTTTTCGCTTGCTCGAAGACACCGCGTTGTTGATCCGCACTTGTGCCGGTCGCCAGTATATCGCGGGCTGCCGTGACTTCCGCCACGCAATCCAATGCTTCGGCATCCTCGGCGATCAGTTCGATCAACTCATCCACGGCTTGCGCGAATGGTATAAGTGACTTGCGCCCAAAATCGATAAACCCTTCCGAAACGCCATAGCGCTGCGCGCGCCAGCGGTTTTCGGCGACCATGAAATTCTGCACGATCCGCCATCCATCATTTTCAACTGATTTACGCCACAGCATCCGCGTCAGACATTGCGTCAACGCAGCCAAGGTCAACGTGACCTCCATGCGCGGGGCCACATCGCAAATCCGCGATTCTATTGTCGGGAATTTTGATGACGGGCGCAGGTCCCACCAAATTTTCGACGCATCCTCGATCAATCCAAGATCAGTCAGTGTCTGCACTGTTGACGAAAACTGTTCCCAATCCTTCATAAAGGGCGGCAGTCCTGTGCGTGGTAGATTGTCAAACACGGTCAGGCGGTAAGATTGCATGCCTGTATCCTCACCCTGCCAAAACGGCGACGACGTCGACAGTGCGTGCAAATGGGGCAAGAAATACTTGAGCTGATTAACCACGTTGATCCGCATGTCTTGGTCCGCAATGCCGACATGGACATGCATTCCGCAAATCAACATGCGCCGTGCGACCCCCGCCAGATCTCGGTGCAGCTTATTGTAGCGGGCCTTGTCGGTGTGGTGCTGGTCCTTCCAGTCGGCAAATGGATGGCAAGACGCCGCTATCGGGGCGAGCCCATGCGCTGCGGCGTGACGCGCGACAGTGCGTCGCAAGTGACCCAGATCGGTGCGGGCTTGTCCGATGGTTTCGCACACACCAGTGCCAACCTCGACCTGACATTGTAGGAATTCCGGGCTGAACTTACCCGCAAGATCAGTTTGACAGGCCTCCATCATCGCATCGGGCGCATGCGCCAAGGCAAATGTTTTTTTATCAACAAGCAGGTATTCTTCTTCTATACCTATCGTGAAGGGTGGCGCCTCTTTTACCATGTCGTGCCTCCTGATCTTTCCCGATCGTAGCGATTTCAGTAGCCTATGCCAGCATTTTGCCAGCGCCCGTCGTCCAAACAGGTTTCCCCTGCGCCAATTTAACCCAGCAAGAAATACGTATCCTTAGTTGCCCCTTTACCCCCAAGCGACTAGAACCGTCTCAAACGACCGCTGTGCATCGACTCGGCGGCGTCAAAAAGTAGCCAATACGAGGAGAGCCACAATGGCAGACGCAGCCATCCACGGCGACGCACACGAGGACGAACGGGGCTTCTTTACCCGTTGGTTCATGTCAACAAACCACAAAGACATCGGCATTTTGTACCTGTTCGTAGCAGGTATTCTTGGCTTTGTTTCGGTCGCCTTCACCGTTTACATGCGCTTGGAGCTCATGGAGCCCGGCGTGCAATACATGTGCCTTGAAGGTGCACGTATAACCGCTGCTGCGGCTGGTGAGTGTACGCCTAACGGACACCTTTGGAACGTTTTGATCACATACCACGGTGTGTTGATGATGTTCTTTGTCGTTATTCCAGCCCTCTTTGGTGGTTTTGGTAACTACTTCATGCCGCTGCAGATTGGTGCGCCAGATATGGCGTTCCCACGCCTGAATAACCTCTCTTTCTGGATGTTTATTGCCGGCGCTTCGCTTGGTATCGCATCGATGTTGGCACCCGGTGGCAACGGACAGACAGGCTCTGGCGTTGGTTGGGTCTTGTATCCGCCGCTTTCTACCTCTGAAACCGGGATGTCGATGGACCTTGCGATTTTTGCGGTTCACCTTTCGGGTGCGTCATCGATCCTTGGTGCGATCAACATGATCACAACCTTCTTGAACATGCGCGCACCGGGTATGACACTGCACAAAGTGCCGTTGTTTGCTTGGTCGATCTTTGTGACCGCATGGTTGATCCTTCTGGCCCTGCCCGTTTTGGCCGGTGCGATCACAATGCTTCTGACAGACCGGAACTTTGGCACGACCTTCTTCCAACCCGAAGGTGGTGGCGATCCGATCTTGTACCAGCATATCTTGTGGTTCTTTGGTCACCCTGAAGTTTACATCATCATCATCCCTGGCTTTGGTATTATTAGCCACGTGATCGCGACATTCTCGCGCAAGCCGATCTTTGGCTACCTGCCTATGGTTTATGCGATGGTTGCAATTGGTGTTCTAGGCTTCGTTGTTTGGGCGCACCATATGTACACGGTCGGCATGACACTGACACAGCAGTCCTACTTTATGCTGGCGACAATGGTCATTGCGATCCCGACAGGTGTCAAAATCTTCTCTTGGATTGCGACAATGTGGGGCGGTTCGGTTGAGTTTAAGACACCGATGCTTTGGGCCTTTGGCTTCTTGTTCTTGTTCACCGTTGGTGGCGTAACAGGCATCGTTCTTGCACAGGCTGGTGTGGACCGCGTTTATCACGACACCTACTATGTCGTTGCGCACTTCCACTATGTGATGTCGCTGGGTGCGATCTTCTCGA
>CBDTVI010000156.1:0-5834 GCA_965364065.1 uncultured Yoonia sp.
CCAGCGCGGACGTCGCACAGCGGATCAACCCGATGGCCGCAGCGCACTTTTGCGCGAAGCAACGCTGGCCTTTTCACGCCAATCGTTCGAGGCCGCAGGACTGCGCGCGATCGCAAACGCCGCTGGTGTCAGCCCCAACCTTGTGGCGGTTCACTTTAAGGACAAGGCTGGACTGTGGGCCGCTTGCGTCGCCGAATTAACCGCGCAAATGCGCCAATCACTTGATGTTTTCGCAAACCTGTCCAACGACGAAAGCCTGCCGTTGGCGGCCAAGTTAAACGCGATGCTAGACCTGACAGCACAGTTCTACCTGCAAAACCCTGCCACCAACGGGTTCATCTTGCAGACGCTTTCGGGAAGTCCAAACCGCGGTGGAGTTCTGATGGAGAGCCTCTTGAGCCCTGTCTTTGATGCGTCGCGTCCGTTGATTGAGGACGGCATCGCCGCAGGGCTAGTTCGCGCGAAGAGCCCCGCAATCGTTGTCGCGATCATTCACCTCACGTTGGGACATGCCGATCATTTCACCCAAATGATGCGCGTTATGGCCCCAGACACCCCCGATGACGCCAGCCTGTCAGATCTTGGGCAAACGCTCAAAACCCTCATACTAATCGAACCACAAAATGACTGAAATGAAACAGATCGACAATATTACAGCCGCCTTTGAACGCCAAACTGCGGGAATTGCAGATCGTCGGCTCAACTTTGATTTGGCAGCACGCAAACGCAGTCTAACACTACTGGCCGATGCGATCCGCAAGCACGAGGCAGCGATTATTGCCGCAATTGCGCAAGATTTCGGCAAGCCGGGAACCGAAACGATCTTGACTGAAATCTTGCCCGCTCTGCAAGAAATAAAACATGCAAAGCGCCACCTCAAAAGCTGGATGCGCCCGAAACGGGTTACCCCAACCCTCACTACTTTTGGCATGTCAGGAAAAGTAAGGCCCGAGGCACGCGGCGTCTGCCTTATCATCTCGCCTTGGAACTATCCGTTCCTTCTCACTTTTGGACCGTTGATATCATGCCTCGCGGCTGGCAACGCGGCCATCATCAAACCATCTGAAATGACACCCGTAACATCGGCGCTGGTCACAAGGATTGTGGCCGAAACATTCCCCCCAGAACTGGTGACGGTCATAGAGGGCGCTGTTGATACATCTACAGCTTTGCTGGCGCTGCCATTCGATCATATTTTCTTCACGGGCAGTCCAGCCGTTGGCAAAATTGTCATGGCAGCAGCAGCGAAGTCCCTCGCATCGGTCACGCTGGAACTTGGCGGCAAGTCCCCGACGATTGTCGGACCGGACGTAAATCTGAAACGCGCTGCAAGTTGGATCGTTTTCGGCAAGTTCTCGAACGCGGGTCAGACGTGTATCGCACCCGATCACCTGTTCATACATGCGTCAATCAAGGACGCCTTTGTGACAGAACTGCGCGACAGAATTGCCAAGACCTACGGAAAGACGGGAGAGAGCCCAAACCTCGCTCGGATCGTGAATTCCAGCCATGCGAACCGCCTTGCAAATCTTCTTGATGATGCCGTCCAAAAGGGTGCGCAAGTGACCCTAGGCGGCGGCCGCAATGGCACCTACATTGAACCCACATTGATCGAAGCGGTCACACCGCAGATGGATATCGACAACGAGGAAATCTTTGGTCCGGTCCTTCCGATCATGACTTACGACGATTTGGACACCGTTATCGCGCAGATCAACGCGCGGCCTAAACCGCTATCGCTCTATATCTTTGACAAGAGCACCGAACGGGTAGACCGCATCATCGCACAAACCAGTTCCGGTCATGTCGGCGTAAACCTGACCACGCTTCAGTTTGGCCACCTCAACTTGCCCTTTGGTGGCGTGAACAATTCGGGCATCGGTAGCGCGCATGGCCACTACGGGTTTCGCGCGTTTAGCAATGAACGCGCAGTTCTAACCAACTTTTTTTCGCCGGTTTCCGTTATTTTCCCGCCTTACACAACACGCGTGAAGCGCATCATGGACGTCGTGAAACGTGTGACAGGATAAGCTATGTATGACTATATCATCGTGGGTGCAGGGTCGGCAGGATGCGTTTTAGCCAATCGCTTGTCCGAGGACCCGACAAAAAGTGTTTGCCTAATCGAAGCTGGATCACCTGATCGCAACCCCCTGATCCACGTTCCACTTGGTCTGGCCTTTCTGGCGCGGATCAAAAGCTTGAACTGGGGCTATAATACTGCCCCTGAAAGCAGCTTGAACAACCGCAAACTTTATTGGCCACGCGGACGCACTTTGGGTGGCTCAAGTTCGATCAACGCCATGGTCTATGTGCGCGGCCACCGTGCTGACTATGATAAATGGGAAGCCGCCGCAGGGCCTGAATGGGGTTGGGACCGCGTGCGCGAATTGTTCTTGCGCATGGAGGGGAACACAGCCCTGTCAGATATGCATCACAACACCGACGGCCCATTGACGGTGAGCGATCTGAGGTCCGTCAATCCGATGAGTCACGCGTTCATTGCGGCCGCGACGCAGTGCCAGTTTCCCCACAACCCCGATTTTAATGGTGCAGAACAAGAAGGTGTCGGCGCCTATCAAGTCACCCAGAGAAACGGAAAACGCCTCAGCTCTGCGCGTGCATTTCTTGATCCGGTGCGCAGTCGTTCCAACCTGACCATTGAAACACGCGCGCAGGTCGAACGGGTGCTTATGGACGGGAACCGTGCTGTCGGCGTGGTCCTGAAAAACCGCGAAATTCGCCTAGCTTCGGGTGGCGAAGTAATCCTGTCAGGCGGGACTATAAATTCACCACAACTACTGATGCTATCAGGCATTGGCAGTGCCGCAGAATTGTCGCGCCACGGCATCACGGTCCTGCACGACGCCCCCGAGGTCGGTGAAAACCTTGCGGATCATCTTGATATTTCAGTGATGTCCGCCACAAAAGGTCGCCAGCCCATCGGTATCGCTGTCAGCTTTGTCCCGCGCGCGCTGCGAGCTGCATGGTCCTATCTGACCAAAGGCCAAGGAGAGCTTACCTCTAATGCAGCCGAGGTCGGTGGTTTTATCAAGTCCGATCCGTCCCGCGATCGCCCAAACCTGCAGTTTCATTTCATACCCGGTTACTTGCGCGATCATGGGCGCAGAATATTTTGGGGCTATGGCATCACGCTTCACATCTGTGATCTTTTGCCTAAAAGCCGCGGACGGATCACTTTGTCCAGCGCCGACCCCACCGCGCCTGCGCTGATCCACGCCAATTACCTTGACCATCCAGACGATGTGAAGATGTTGTTGAAGGGTCTCAAGATTGCGCGCGAAGTCATGGCCGCCCCAGCGATTGCGACACATATCAAATACGAGGTCCAACCCGGTGCAAATCTACAGTCTGACGTAGACTTGATCGCTGATATCCGCGCCCGCGCAGAAACGATTTACCACCCCGTCGGCACATGCCGGATGGGGGCTGACAGTGCGTCAGTGGTCGATCCGCAGGCGCGCGTACGTGGTGTCGATGGGCTGCGCGTTGTGGATGCTTCAATCATGCCAAACCTTATCGCGGGAAACACCAATGCGCCGACGATGATGATCGCCGAGAACGTCGCAGATATGATATTGAATGATTCATGCCGTTCAAACCGCACCAATGCCCAGCAGTCATTGACCCGTCCCCATGTTCCCACTAGCTAGCCTTCATTCTTACAAAGGGCATGCACATGGCACGCAAACGCAAAGGCCGCGATATCTCTGGTTGGTTGGTGATTGATAAACCCGCTGGCATTACCTCGACCGCAGTCGTGAACAAAGTGCGCTGGGCGATGGATGCCAAAAAGGCAGGCCATGCGGGCACCCTTGATCCTGAAGCAACAGGCGTCTTGGCGATTGCATTGGGCGAGGCCACGAAGACGGTGCCGTTCATCACGGATGCACTCAAGGCTTATACATTCACCGTTCGCTTGGGCGTGTCCACAAATACAGATGACGCCGAGGGCGAAGTTATCGCCACCTCTGACCTGCGTCCCGATGACGAGGCGATCAAAGCAGAACTTGGCGCATTTATCGGCGATGTCATGCAGGTGCCACCACAGTTCTCGGCTGTGAAGGTCGATGGCGAGCGGGCATACAAAAAGGCCCGCGATGGCGAAGAAATGATCCTCGCTGCCCGTCCTTTGTGGGTTGAGGAACTGCTGTTGGTCGACCGTCCTGACGAAGACCACGTCGTGCTGGAAATGACTTGCGGCAAAGGCGGTTATGTTCGGTCTATCGCGCGCGATCTGGGTGCGGCATTGGGTTGCCACGCACATGTCAAATCACTGCGCCGCGTTTGGTCGGGGCCGTTTAAGGCCAGCGAAGGAGTGACCCTTGAGGAAGTCGATGCAAAAGCGAAGACATCCGAACTGGATGTATATCTACAGCCGCTAGAGGTGGGTCTTACTGATCTACCAGAGGTGCGCTGTTTGGCCGAAAGTGTCGCTAAACTGCGCAACGGCAATCCAGCGTCGGTCATTGCCAGCGGCGTGGAGTACGGCGAAGAGGTTTGGGCGTCTTATGACGGAAAAGCCATTGCAGTCGGCACCTATCGCGGCGGCGAAATACAGCCAAGCCGCGTTTTTGTTGTCTAGGTGATAACGCGCACGCATATCAAAGACGACGCGCCGTCAACGGCGACGTATTCCGATTGCGAACGCTACAGGTACGCGCTGACGCGAACGTGGGATGAACAAGGAAAGCGTGTGCTTTTTGTCATGCTCAACCCCTCCAAAGCGACCGAAGTGCAAAATGACCCCACAGTGGAGCGCTGTGAACGCCGCGCGAGGGCATTGGGGTTTGGGGCATTTCAGGTCACTAATATCTTTGCGTGGCGCGACACTGATCCATTCAAAATGCGCAAAGCTACGGACCCCATTGGTCCCGACAACGATGCGACGATCCTTGCTGGTGTCGGGTGGGCCGATCAGGTGATTGCCGCTTGGGGTACACATGGGGCGCATCTGGATCGCGGGCCGCAGATGGCTGCGACCTTGCATGCGACAGACAAGCTGATCTTTACTCTTGGCCTTAGCAAACACGGTCACCCCAAGCACCCGCTCTACATCAGCTACAGCCAACAGCCGATCCTTTGGCCAGCACTCTGACAAAAACCGCGCGTTAACCATTTGACCCGTTTTTGAACCAAGCCTGCCGCGTTTGATGATAGTTATCTGACTGATTGGGTCGGGGGCGGCTCGGATACACAGGTTTGAACGATGCTGGCAATCATGGGATTGATGGGGATGGCGGTGACGGCATTCCTTTTCGTGGACACGGATGAAGACGACGGTGAAACGTCGCACAGCGATGCCCTGCAAGCGGACGATGATCCAAGTGTGGATATCATCCCACTCGAAGACCTGATGGACCCTAGCGATGAAGACACTGTGGTCTTTTCAGGCGACGCGGATGACGTCGTGCAAACAGGTGCGGGAAACGATCACCTTGACGGCGAAGACGGCGACGATCGCTTGATCAGTGGCGACGGCGACGACAGGCTTGAGGGCGGGCGCGGCAATGACACTCTTGAAGGTGGCACTGGTGCGGACGTACTGAACGGCCATGTCGGTGACGATATCATGGATGGTGGCGCTGGCGATGATGCGCTCAACGGTGGTGGCGGTGACGATATATTGATGGGCGGTGATGGCGATGATGCCCTGCTAGGATCGCTCGACAATGATGTTTTGGTTGGCGGGTCTGGTGCAGACACGATGCATGGTGGTAGTGGCGACGACATTATCTATGACCGCAATGATCAGGATTTGGACTACCTCAATGGCGGTGCGGGCAATGATACGCTGATGGGCGGGACCGGTG
>CBDTVI010000157.1:0-5829 GCA_965364065.1 uncultured Yoonia sp.
TCCGATCTTGTGACTGCGCATCTTGATCTTGCGGCGCTGAAAGCATTGCTGTCACCGATCCAGACAGCGCCTGTAGCAAAGCGCGTTCCGCCACCCGCACAATATATATCCATCGCCCAAGATGCAGCTTTCGCCTTTAGCTACCCGCATCTTTTGCAAGATTGGCGCAGCGCAGGCGCAACCCTGTCGTTCTTTTCCCCGCTTGAAAATGAAGCAGCCCCGGACGCTGATTTTATCTACTTGCCAGGGGGTTACCCTGAACTGCACGCTGGCAAATTAGCAGCAAACACCACATTCCTGAACAGCCTGCGCAATACGCGCGCTCAAATCTATGGCGAATGTGGCGGCTACATGAGTTTGGGTGATGCCCTGACCGACGCGGACGGCGTGACCCACAAAATGGCAGGACTGCTCAAACTTGAAACGTCATTTGCGCAACGCAAACTCCATCTTGGCTACCGTGCCTTACATGCAGACACAGGTCTGATGAAAGGTCACTGGGCTGGCCATGAATTCCACTATGCCACAACGGTCAAAGCATCAGGCCAACCTTTGTTCCAAGCCACAGACGCCGAAGGCACCGCCCTGCCCGCAATGGGTTTAATTCAAAACAATGTCTCGGGCAGTTTCGGCCATATCATCGATCAAGTCTAAGCTGGTCTTGCCAGTGCACAATTACAGGCGTAGCCAAACGACATGACATATACAGACGATACCCGCGCCAAACGCAACGTAGCCGTGCTCGTGATGGCCCAGGCGATTTTAGGCGCGCAATTACCGATGATCTTTGTGGTGGGCGGGCTTGCTGGTGGTCAGTTGGCTTCGAACATCTGCCTCGCGACCTTGCCGATTTCTTTCATCGTCTTCGGGTCCATGACGACTGCCCCTTGGATCAGCCCGTTAATGCAGCGCAACGGACGCAAGTTCGGCTTTTTTCTAGGCGCATTCGCAGGCGCAGTCGGTGCAGCAGTTTCTGCTTACGGGCTTTACACCAGCTCGTTTGCCACCCTACTCGCAGGATCATATTTGACCGGTATCTATATGTCTGCACAGGGTTTTTACCGTTTTGCCGCGACTGACACAGCATCAGAAGCATTCCGGCCCAAAGCCATCTCGTACGTCATGGCCGGGGGATTGCTATCGGCCATTGTCGGCCCACAACTGAACAAATTTGTCCAAGACGCATATGTCGTACCGTTCCTTGGCACATACCTTGCAATCATCGTTTTGAACCTTGTTGGCATGTTCCTGTTCCTCTGGTTGGACCTGCCCAAAGGCACCAAGTCCGAGCCGGAAGTCGTCCAAGCCAAAGGCCGCAGTCGCCGTGAAATGTTGCGCGATCCGCGCATCGTCGTCGCGATTATCTGCGCGATGGTGTCCTATTCGCTGATGAACCTTGTTATGACGTCGACCCCGCTGGCAGTTGTGGGCTGCGGGTTCACGACGGACAACGCCAATGACATCGTATCAGCACATGTGTTGGCGATGTTCGCGCCTTCGTTCTTTACGGGTCACTTGATCGCGCGGTTCGGGGTCGAAAAAATCATGGCCACGGGCCTATTGATCCTTACCTGTGCAGGCCTCGTGGCCCTTAGCGGCGTTGGATTAGGTAACTTCTTCATCGCCCTTGTTCTGCTTGGTTTTGGCTGGAACTTTGGCTTTATCGGGGCCACCACAATGCTTGCCGGGGCGCACCGCCCAGAGGAACGTGGATCGCTTCAAGGCATGAACGACATGATCGTCTTTGGGATGGTCACGGTCGCATCTTTGGCATCAGGCGGTTTGATGAACTGTTCCGGTGGAACAGCGGTTGAAGGCTGGAACGCGGTGAACATCGCAATGGTGCCGTTCCTCGTATTGGCGGGTGGATCGCTGATCTGGCTGACACGTCAGCCAAAAATGGCACACTAGCGCCACCAACCCCGCAACGAGATATTCACAAAGCGCAAGCTGTCGCGGGCCGGATTGGTGTCCAGCCCATCTTGCGTCACTAATGTGGGATTGCTGCGTACCTTAAGCAAAACCGGGCGCGCATGGTAGCCCGCCACAAGCCCGGCACTCGCCAATTTGGACACGGTCCGACGCGCTTTTGCGGCCGCGTTCATACCTGAGATACCAGAGTTCGCCAACTGCATGACGCCAGCATCTGATCCATCAATCAAGGCTGTGCGCCCTTGCGCCTCAAGCGCGGGGATTGCCTGAAAAATACTCGCCACACCAACGCCATAAGCAAAATCACGCACCGTTGCCTCGGTTGCGTCACCAAGCAATCTCGCCGCAGTCCACATCAAATGGCCAGACGTCGCGTTGATATAGTCGTCAAAATGCGCCTGATCCTCGAACGGGTCTTTGTAAACATCCCAGCGGCGCGCGGCTATCAATCCGTCCAAACACCGCGCCCCTTCAGCATCCAATACCCCAGCAAGGGCATCGATCACTTCGTGTCTGCGCACAGTGCGCCCTTCGGCGATTTCTTCAAGCGCGTCGCGCCACCACTGCAGGCGCATTTCGGCAATCATCGTTTCTTGCGTCACCCAAGGTGCGCGGGCCACTTCGACGTTGAACGCATAAAGCGGAAATAGGATCTGACGCGCAGGCACTGGGGCTGCCATCGTTGCACGAAACCGCAACGGATCGGCGCGTTCAACAAGGGCTGCACAGGCCTCAAAACTCATGGGCGGGCCTTTGCACCGTCGCGGATCAGCTTCCAGTTGATCGCATCAATCAATGCATCAAAAGACGCATCGACGATGTTGGCACTGACACCGACAGTGGACCAACTGCGGCCCTCACCATCTTCGCTGTCGATGATGACGCGGGTCACAGCCTCTGTGCCACCGTTGGTGATACGTACTTTAAAATCAACAAGTTGCATGTCGTCGATGATGTCCTGATAGGGACCAAGATCCTTGGACAATGCCCGTGACAGCGCGTTCACGGGGCCCTGATCTGACCCATCAGGCCCTTGGCTTTCGCTGACGTTCAGCATTTTTTTGCCATGTACCTTGGTCACGACAACAGCCTCGGAGATCGAAACCATCCGGTTGCGTTTGTCTTTGCGCCGCTCAACGGTCACGCGGTAGCGTTTGACCTCGAAAAACCGTGGCAATGTTCCCAGCTCTTCACGCGCCAGCAGCTCAAAACTCGCTTGTGCTGTGTCGTAGGAATAGCCCTGCGCTTCGCGTTCTTTGATCCGCTCAACGATGCGTGCCAAGGCGGGATCACCAGCGGCCACATCAAGCCCAGCATCCAGCAGGCGCGCACGTAAATTCGACTGCCCCGCTTGGTTCGACATCGGCACGACACGGGCATTACCCACAGAAGCAGGATCAACGTGTTCATAGGTTGAAGGGTCTTTAGCAATTGCACTGGCATGTAGCCCCGATTTATGAGCAAACGCCGACGCGCCAACAAATGGCGCTTGTTTTGCTGGCACTCGGTTCAAAATATCATCCAGCAAACGCGACGCGCGGCGCAAACCTTTGAGCGCCTCAAGCGAAACACCGGTTTCAAACTGACTGGCGTAAGGTTCTTTTAACAGCAGTATCGGAATAATCGTGGTCAGGTTCGCATTGCCGCAGCGTTCGCCCAAACCATTCAGCGTGCCTTGCACCTGCCGCGCGCCTGCCAAAATAGCAGCCAACGTATTCGCCACGGCATTTTCTGTGTCGTTGTGGGTATGGATCGCCAGATGATCGCCCGGAATGCCGCTGGCGATCACGGCTGTGACGATGTCACTGACCTCTTGGGGCAGCACGCCGCCATTGGTATCACACAGCACGATCCAGCGCGCGCCTGCGTCATACGCCGCATGGATCGCTTGCAGCGCATAGTCTGGGTTGGCTTTGTAGCCGTCAAAGAAATGTTCGGCGTCGAACAGCCCTTCTCGGCCTTGCGCCTTGATATGAGCGAAACTGGCGGCCACGTTTTCGATGTTCTCGTCCAACGTGATGCCCAGCGCTGTCGTCACATGAAAATCATGCGCCTTGCCGACCAAACACACCGCAGGCGTGCCTGCGTTCATCACGGCCGACAGCACATCGTCATTTTCGGCAGAACGTCCGTTGCGCTTTGTCATGCCAAAGGCTGTAAATGTCGCGCGGGTCTTGGGCGGTTTTGCGAAAAATTCGGTATCGGTCGGGTTCGCACCGGGCCAGCCGCCTTCAATATAATCTAGGCCCAGCCCATCCAGCACAGCAGAAATCTGGTGCTTTTCAGCGGCAGAGAACTGCACGCCTTGGGTTTGTGCGCCATCCCGCAAGGTCGTATCAAAAAGGTACAGGCGTTCTTTGCCCATCGCTACAGCCCCTCTAGCTTGGCCGCATCAAACTGGGGTCCCGGCGACCATGTCGCCTGCCCGCCTACGTCTGTCACCTGTACACCAGCAGCGTTCAGGATATCGCGGACCTCGTCGGCGCGCTCCCAATCCTTGGCAGCCCGCGCTTGCGCCCGATCAGCCAGCAACGCATCTACGCGCGCCGCAACCGCAGGCACCACGCCAGCACCAGCCTCACCGCCGTCAAACTGCGGGATCGCAGACCAGTCATTGACCAGCCCCAGCATTTGCAAACCGTAAGCAAAGCCAGCCAATGCGACTGGTGTCTTGCCCTTGGACAACACATGCAACCGAGCCAGCGCGCCATAGGTGTTCAGGTCATTGGCCAGCACCCCGATGAATTCCTCATCCGGTTGCCATTTACCATCAGCCTTCAACGCTGCAATCAGCTCTTGGCCAAACCCGTGTCCGTGCAAGATACCGAACCACTTGCGCAATGTACCCTCGGCTTCGGTCTTGCGGGTCTCTGTCCAATCCATTGTCTTGCTGTAATGCGTTCCAAGCATCACCAAGCGGATCACTTCGCCGGGAATACCCTGATCCAGAAGATCACGGATGGTAAAAAAATTGCCCAAGGATTTGGACATCTTCTTGCCCTCGACCTGCAGCATCTCGTTATGGACCCAATAACGGGCGAATTCACCGTGCGGATGGGCACACGCGGATTGCGCGATCTCGTTTTCATGGTGCGGGAACATCAAGTCATTGCCACCCCCATGAATGTCAAAGCTTTCACCCAGCAATTCCAGCGCCATCGCGGAACATTCGATGTGCCAACCGGGGCGACCATACCCCCACGGGCTCTCCCAACCGGGCACACCGTCACCAGACGGCTTCCAAAGTACAAAATCCATTGGATTGCGCTTGTAGGGGGCGACCTCAACACGGGCACCGGCGATCATATCATCAATGGACCGACCCGAGAGAGCGCCATAATCCGCATAGCTTTCCACCGCGAACAGCACATGCCCTTCGGCAGGGTACGCGTGGCCCTTTGCAATAAGGTCTTCGATCATCGTGATCATCTGTGGAACATGATCGGTGGCGCGCGGCTCATGGGTGGGGCGTTGCGCGCCCAGCGCGTCCATGTCGTCGTGATACCACTGGATCGTCTCTGCGGTGATATCTCCGATCGCGCGACCGCTCTCGGCGGCACGGGCATTAATTTTGTCATCCACGTCGGTAAAGTTACGCACGTAAGTCACATGATCCGCGCCATACACTTCCTTGAGCAGGCGAAAAAGCACATCAAACACTAGCGACGGGCGCGAATTGCCCAGATGCGCGCGGTCATAGACCGTCGGTCCACAGAGGTACAAACGTACATTCGTGGGGTCAATCGGGTCAAAGTCCTCGCGTTTGCGGGTCTTTGTATTGTTCAGCCGGATATTTGTCATAGTGCCTCGCGCAGCGTTTCGCCGCGGGCTTAACAAGTTCAGGTCTAATGTGAAACGTGAAAGAGCAACCCGCGACAGATGTCAGCAGATAATAAT
>CBDTVI010000158.1:0-5822 GCA_965364065.1 uncultured Yoonia sp.
AAACAACGGGAAGGCATCACATGACACGTGGCTTAGAAGCACAACGGCGCGAGCCGGTATCAGGCGAAATCAGGTCATGCGTGGTGTTTCTGCACGGCTATGGCGCCAACGGAGCGGATTTGATCGGGTTAGCGGACCCGCTGGGCGAACACCTGCCGGATACGCTTTTCATTGCTCCCGATGCGCCAGAGGCTTGTGCGGGCGCGCCGATGGGGCTGCAATGGTTTCCAATCCCTTGGATTGACGGATCAAGCGAAGAAGAAAGCAATGCTGGTTTAGAAAATGCCGCTGCTGATTTGGATGCGTTCCTTGATGGCGTAATGGTCGACGAAGATCTTTTGCCCGAACAAGTGATTGTCTTGGGCTTTTCGCAGGGTTCTATGATGGCGTTGCATGTCGTGCCACGGCGCGAAGACGCTATTGCGGGGATCGTCGCGTTCTCTGGTCGGTTGTTGCAGCCAGAAGCATTGGCCGACCAAACCCAAAGCCGTCCCCCAATTCTGCTGATCCACGGCGATGCAGATGACGTGGTGCCGCCGCAATCATTGCAGCAAGCGGCACAAGCCCTTCAAGACGCAGGCTGGAAAGAGGTCTATGCGCATATTATGAAAGGCACAGGCCACGGGATTGCACCAGATGGATTGCAAGTGGCGCTGGCGTTTATGCGGGATCGATTGGGGCTTAGTTAAACCTCTGACTGCGACCAAATCGCCGCATATGATGGGGGTTGTCACATTTCCGCCGCCATATATAGTCTACCCTAAGAAGCATGCGGGACTGCCGTTCTTTGCTATCCTGCATCGGCCTATCTTAGGATACGGAGCGATGACGCAGACTGATTTTCGAACTGATTTTGTGCGCGCGCCCGGCGCGCTGAAACAGTTTCCCGCACTTGTGTTGAACGCCGATTTCAGGCCACTTTCTTATTATCCGCTGTCTCTTTGGCCTTGGCAGGAGGCGGTGAAAGCGGCTTGGCTCGACCGGGTTGATATCGTCAGCGAATACGACGAGGTCGTGCGCAGCCCTTCGACAACCATTCGAATTCCATCGGTTGTGGTTCTTAGGGACTACGTCAAACCAAAGACGCAGGTGGCTTTTACGCGCTTTAACCTCTTTCTGCGTGACGAGTTCACTTGCCAATACTGTGGGACCAACGGTGATTTGACCTTTGATCACGTCGTGCCGCGCGCCAGTGGCGGTGTGACCAGTTGGGAAAATGTGGTTGCCGCATGTAGCCCATGCAATCTGCGCAAAGGATCGCGATCGCTGCGGCAAAGCGGGCTTAGCTTGCGCAAACCGCCACGGCGTCCGGTGTCAGCGCAGTTGCACAACGTGGGCCGTAAATTCCCACCGAACCATTTGCATGAAAGCTGGATGGATTTTCTCTATTGGGATGCCGAACTGGAGGCATAAGCCGCGTTCTGGTGCTAGACTTGGAGGGCGCGTCGGGGTAGGTAATCGGCGTTAGCGCTAACGCACTTACTCCATAGGGAAAATACTCATGGTCTCACGCGTCATTCCTGTCGACAGATTCGATCTGGTCATTTTTGGTGGCACAGGCGATTTGGCCCGTCGCAAAATCCTGCCGGGCCTGTTTCGGCGGTTCTTGTCCGGGCAAATGCCCGAAGGATCACGGATCATTGGCGCGGCGCGTTCTGATCTGGATGGGGCTGGCTACCGTGAGATGATTGCTGGCGCCGTGGCCGAATTTGGTGGCGCAGAGAAAAGCGATAGCAAAGGTTTAGAGGCATTTCTGGCCTGTCTGGATTATGTAGCCATTGACGCCAAGGGCGATGGCGGTTGGGCGCAGTTGGCAGGCTTGGTGCGCCAAGACGTCGTGCAGGCGTTCTATTTCTCGGTCGCACCGTCATTGTTTGGCCCTTTGGCTGAACGACTGCACACGAATAAAATTGCCAATTCCCAAAGCCGGATTGTGGTTGAAAAGCCCTTTGGCCGCGATCTTGAAAGCGCGCGCGCACTCAATAAGACGCTGGCTGCGCATTTCGACGAAAGCCAGATTTACCGCATTGACCATTATTTGGGCAAAGAGACGGTTCAGAACCTGATGGCTGTCCGTTTCGGCAATGTGCTGTTCGAGCCGCTTTGGAACAATCACTACGTCGATCACATCCAAATCACGGTTGCTGAAACCGTTGGTGTCGGTGGACGCGGGGCGTACTACGACCGCTCTGGTGCGATGCGTGACATGGTGCAAAACCACCTCATGCAGTTGCTGTGTTTGATCGCAATGGAGCCTCCGGGGCAGTTCGAAGCGGATGCCGTGCGTGACGAAAAGCTAAAGGTTATCAGAGGCCTGCAAGAAGTTGACTATCACCACATTGTGCGCGGCCAGTATGCTGCTGGGCCTGATGGCCCCAGCTACCGCGATGATGCAGAAAATCAACGTAGCTTTACCGAGAGCTTTATCGCGATGCGCTGTCATATCGCGAACTGGCGGTGGGCGGGTGTACCATTCTACTTGCGAACTGGTAAGCGGATGAAGGCACGGTCTTCCGAGATTACTGTTGTGTTCAAAGACCTTGGCCATACGATTTTTGAAGGCGACGAGGCGCGCCACCGCAATATCCTATCGATCCGGCTGCAGCCGAACGAGGGCATGGACTTGCAGGTCACGATCAAGGAACCTGGTCCGGGCGGTATGCGTCTGATTGATGTGCCTTTGGACATGACTTTTGCGGATGCTTTGGGCGAAGATGCCGAGGATGTGACGGATGCCTACGAGCGTCTGATCATGGACGTCATTCGCGGCAACCAAACCTTGTTCATGCGCGGCGACGAGGTCGAGGCGGCATGGGCGTGGACTGACCCGCTTATTGAAGGTTGGGAGGCACGCAATGATGTGCCAAAGGTTTATGACGCGGGCTCTGCTGGACCAGAGGACGCGATGATGTTGATGCACCGTGACGGGCGTAAATGGCGCGAGATCAAGGGCTGAACTTTCGGCCCTGATATGCCTTTCTGAAAAGGATAACGTTATGAAAATTGTTGAATACCCAGATTCTGAAATGATGATGATCGACCTTGCCGATATCTTGGCAAGTGAGTTGGAAAACGCGTTGCTTGGCAATGATTTTGCGTCGCTCGCAGTGCCGGGCGGCACGACGCCGGGCCCAATTTTTGACAGCCTTTGCGCGGTTGATTTGGACTGGGCGCGGGTGCGCGTCATGCTGACAGACGAGCGTTGGGTGCCTGAAACCTCGCCGCGTTCAAACACCCGATTGCTGCGTGAACGTTTGTTAATCGAGCATGCTGCGAAGGCTACGTATTTGCCGCTTTATGCAGACGCGGAAACCCCAGAGGAAAAGCTGCCTGAATTGGCCAAAGCGCTGGCGCCTGAATTGCCAATTTCGGTGATGTTGTTGGGCATGGGTGCTGACATGCACACCGCATCGATCTTTCCCGAGGCTGATCAGTTGAACCATGCTTTGCACGGCGATGACCTATTAGTGGCCATGCGTGCGCCCGGCGCACCAGAACCACGGATCACGCTGTCTGCGAAAGTCCTAAAGTCCGCCATGAGCCGACATATCGTGATTGTCGGCGGCGAAAAGCGCGCGGCGCTGGAACGTGCGCGACATTTGTCTGCCGAAGATGCACCGGTCGCTGCGATCCTCAAGGGATCTACAGTGCATTGGGCGGAGCGTTAACCATGTGGGACAAACTCAGAGCGCACCACGCGAAAGTCGCGGGTCGCCGTTTTGCCGATCTGGTTGATGAGACGCGGGCTGCGGATTTCGTGGTGCAAATGGGCGATATGCGCCTAGATTATGCAAAGACGAATATCGACGCAGACGGGCGCGCAATGTTGCTTGAATTGCTTGACGCAACTGGCGTCGCGGAAAAGCGCGCGGCGATGTTTGCGGGTCAACCGATCAATGAAACCGAAGGTCGTGCTGTTTTGCACACGGCTTTGCGCAATCTTGACGGCGGTCCGGTCAATGTCGACGGTCAAGATGTTATGCCTGCCGTGCTGGATACACTGGCGCGGATGGACAGTTTTGCCAGTGACGTGCGCGCAGGTGTGTTTCAGGGGCAGGGTGGTAAAATCACCGATGTGGTCAATATCGGCATTGGCGGCTCTGATTTGGGACCAGCGATGGCGGTGCAAGCGCTTGCGCCATACCATGATGGACCGCGTTGCCATTTTGTCAGCAACGTTGATCCCGCTGATATTGCAGGGGTTTTGCGCGGATGTGATCCGGCGACGACGCTGGTGATTGTGGCCTCAAAGACGTTTACGACGATTGAAACGATGACGAACGCCCGCACTGCGCAGGCTTGGATGGGGGATCAGGTTGCAGACACCGGAGCGCAGTTTGCTGCATTGTCCACTGCTGCCGATAAGACCGCCGCCTTTGGTATTGATCCTTCTCGCGTGTTCGGCTTTGAAGACTGGGTTGGCGGGCGGTATTCGATGTGGGGGCCGATCGGCCTTTCTTTAATGATCGCTGTGGGGCCTGATGCGTTCCGCGCGTTCTTGCGCGGCGCGCAGGACATGGACCGCCATTTTCAAGCCACCGATTGGCAAGAGAACCTGCCGGTAATGCTGGCCCTTGTTGGCATTTGGCACAACCAAATTTCTGGATACACCACACGCGCAGTTCTGCCTTATGATAACCTTCTCAATCGTTTACCTGCCTATCTTCAACAACTTGAGATGGAAAGCAACGGCAAGAGTGTCGCGATGGACGGAACGGATTTGACCGTGCACAGTGGGCCTGTTGTTTGGGGCGAGCCTGGCACCAATGGCCAACATGCGTTTTATCAGCTGATCCACCAAGGCACCCGTGTGGTTCCTTGTGAATTCCTCGTCGCCGCACGTGGCCACGAGGATGCGTTGCATCACCAACATCAATTACTGGTCGCCAATTGCCTTGCGCAATCAGAGGCATTGATGCGAGGCCGCACACTGGATGAGGCCCGTGCAAAGCTGGAAGGCAAATTCGTAGGTCCTGAATTGGAGCGCCAAGCCCGCCACCGCGTGTTCAAAGGCAATCGGCCTTCTGTCACAATCGCTTACCCACAATTGACGCCCGAAGTACTCGGCCAGATCGTGGCCCTTTATGAACACCGTGTATTTGTCGAAGGCGTCGTGCTTGGCATCAACTCTTACGATCAATGGGGGGTTGAGTTGGGCAAAGAATTGGCCACGGCATTGCAGCCTGTAGTTGAAGGTCAAGTCGGGACTGGTGGTAAAGATGGCTCAACTGCCGCACTTGTTAGTTTTCTGCAAAGCCATGGGGTGTCTTAAGGTCATCTGTTTGCCATAAGCATCCCTAGGATTTGTTAAAGGAACACCCCGATGATCGCGCAATACGCAACATTCGCCATGGCCGCTATTTTGATTTCGGCAATGGTGCTGGAAATCAGAACTGGACGTATTCCCAATTGGTTGACGGCTTTGCCATTTGTCATTTTTGCGGTGGTCTTGATTTTGGCTGACGACCGTTCAACGCTTTATTGGCAGTTGGCCCTTGCGGCAGGTGTGTTTGTGTTGGGGCTTGTCATGTTCGCAATTGGCGGCATGGGCGCTGGCGCGGTCAAATTGGTCGCGGGAACCGTCTTGTTTGTGCCATTCGAGAACGCTTTCTACACGTTGCTGGTGTATTTGGTCGTGTTCTTTGTCAGTTCATTGTTTTTCGTGAAAATCCGCAAGTTTTTCGGGTCGGAGGACAGCGCATGGCATTTGCTGGCCAATGCCGTAATCCCGCTAAGTTTTTCCATTGGCGTTGCTGGTATGATCGGGATGTTCGTCCTTTAGAACGCCGAATTTCCCAAAGACATTGCTGGAGCGGGTAACG
>CBDTVI010000159.1:0-5702 GCA_965364065.1 uncultured Yoonia sp.
TCTGCCGCATCATACCATGCAAGATTTGCACATCTGCGCGCGTCAGTGGCATCCGTGACCACAGATTGCGCAGGTTCATCTTCATGTTCTCGGCTTTGTGTTCAGGAAAGAAAAACCCTGCTGTCTGAAGCCGCTCTTCGAAATGATCGCCCAGCTTTTCAATTTCGATCTGTTCGGCCCAGTCACCGACCGCATCGACACGGGCCTCTTGCGCAGGCAATGCCTCGCGCCGCCATTCATATCCGGTTAGCAACACGCATTGCGCCAAATTCAGTGATGGGAATTCAGGGTTCACCGGCACCGAAATAATCGCATTGGCCCGCGCAATATCATCGTTTTCCATACCCGCACGTTCGGGTCCAAACATCACGGCAACTTTTTGCCCTTTGGCTATCCGCGCGCGCGCGTCCTGCATCGCGGCTTCTGGGGAAAGCACCAGCTTTGTTAGCCCACGCGGACGTGCCGTTGTCGCATAAACATAGTCACAATCAGCGACCGCGGCGGCCGTATCATCAAATATCTGCGCATCATCCAGCAATCGCCCCGCACCACTTGCCATCGCCACGGCCTTTTGATTGGGCCAGCCATCGCGTGGATCAATAATCCGCATCCGGTCCAGCCCGAAATTCCACATGCCACGCGCGGCCGCACCAATGTTTTCGCCCATCTGTGGGCGGATCAAAACGAAGGCGGGTTGGGGGTCAGTATTGGGCATCTGGCTTCCTATAGCGGCGGTCGCGGCGTGATACGCGGCCGTTGATCCCAAGGCAAGCACCACCCATCCCATAGCCAAGCCGCACAAACCCCGCTAGAAGCACGTGAACGATGACCAATTCTCGGAAATGCACCCATGACTGACGACCAAGACCACCCACAAATCTACCTGATTACCCCTTCAGAGTTTGACCTGTCGTCATATCCGGCGCAATTGGCCGCCTGCCTTGATAGCACAGAGATTGCCTGCGTCCGTCTTGCTCTTGGCACCACAGACGAGAGCCGGATCTCCAAGGCCGCTGACGCGCTACGTGAAATCACCCATGCACGCGATGTTGCATTGGTGATCGACAGCCACATCATGCTGGTTCCACGTTTGGGCCTAGACGGCGTGCACCTGCAAGACGGGGCGCGGTCTATTAAGAAGGTGCGTAAAGACCTTGGCGATGATGCCATTATCGGCAGCTATTGCGGCAATTCACGCCATGACGGGATGAACGCTGGCGAATTGGGCGCAGATTACATCAGCTTTGGCCCTGTTGGCCCCACACCTTTGGGTGATGGCCGTCAGGCAGAGCTGGAGTTGTTTGAATGGTGGTCCACGATGATTGAAGTTCCGGTCGTCGCCGAAGGCACGCTTACAACTGACCTGATCCGCACTCTTGCCCCGCACACCGATTTTTTCGGCATCGGAGACGAGATTTGGGGCGACGAAACCCCAGCCAAAGCCTTGACTGCGTTACGCAGTGCGATGCTGGGATAGCCCCGCGCGCACGGTGTCTTCCATCGCTTTGGCAAGCACTTTGCGGTTAGCGTAGTCTGCCACGGCAACAGGCGGATGATAGATGACATGCACCCCGCCTTGCCGCTTGGCCGCCAGCGTCGATAGCAAATGTGGCGCGAAATCCATATCCCCCCACCAGCCGTAAAATCGGGCATCTGCCCCGGCAGGCGCGCTGTAATTCACAGTGACCGCCTGCATTTGCAGCGCGTCTTTGATCTGACTGTCGAAGAACGCCCCAAACAGCGTAGGCTTGAATGGGAGAACCTGTAGACCGTCTGTCGATGTGCCTTCAGGAAAGAACAGCAGTCGATGGCCGGCGGCCAGGCGGTCTTTGAATATCCCGATCTGTGCTGCAACATCTGCCCGGTCGCGCTTGATGAAAACCGTCCCTGTTGCACGCGCCAGCCAGCCAATCCCAGGCCAGCCTGCAACCTCTGATTTGGCAACAAAGTAGATGCGTTTGCGCGCGTTCAGGGCAAAGATATCCAACCAAGATGCGTGATTAGCAACGACCGCACCCGGCCCTTGCAGCGGCATGCCTTCACTGGTGTATGTGATCCCGAGCAATACAAATGCGGTGCGGCACACAAATTGCGTGATAAACGGGGTCACTGGTCTGCGGACACCACAAAGCGGCGCTTCAATCAGGCGGACCAGCAGCAACAGCCCCAAGCCCCCAAAGACCACGACCACCAAAGGGATCGCGCGCAATACCACCCTTAGCCAGCCAGCAGTTGTGATAGTTTCTGGCGGCGGGCTTTGTTCACTGTGCCAAGTATCAGCCACGCGCACCCCCTTTCGCATAAATCTTGTGCTGCAATGCATTGATGGCATCTTTTTGCAAAATCAAACAGATATCTGTGGTGTTAAAGTTATGGTCGACGAACGCACCGTCGCCCACCGTGCCACCCAGACGCAGATATCCTTTGATTAACGCAGGTATCTGCCGCACTGCCGCGACGCGGTCGATCTGGTTGACCGCGAGAACGTCCATGCGCTGTGCCGTTTGCCCTTTTGCCGTCACACGCAATGCAGGCGGCGCAAGATGTTTGTGATGCAGCCAACCAAGTGGCTCGGCAAGAGCCGCAATATCAGTGCCGTGAAACGACGCGACCCCAAAGAGCACATCTATGTTTTGTGCGGTCACATAGTCAGAAAGTGCCGCCCATAAATGTAACATGCCCGCCCCACCGCGGTAGTCGGGATGCAAGCAAGACCGCCCCAGTTCAAGCAACGTCTGATCGCTTTGACGCAGTACGGTCAGATCATATTCATCCTCGCAGTAGAACTGCCCAGCCCGCGCGGCCATCTCTTGGGTCATTACACGGTAAACACCAACTACCTGATCGCCTGCAGGACGCGCCCGATCAAGCAGCAACAAATGCTGTGCAAATGCATCATAGAGATCACGCTCTAATTGCATGGAATGGTCAACGTCAGGTCCATTAGCCCCCAACTCACTGACAAAAACACTATAACGCAAGCGCTGGGCCGCATGTAGTTCGGCCGCGGAATCAGCCAATTTCGTTTCGAAAACTGGCTTTTTCTTGAGTAGCATCTGCATTCTTGACGTCATTTCTTCATTTCAATCCTGCATTCATCAGTTGGCAAGTAATTTGCGGCAATACTGCGATGCTATTGACTCTGTTTGGGTTAACTCTACTCTGGGTTGTATTCAAGATGTCACGATCAACAGCATTACGGTTTTACCATCAATGACAACTTTACCTGCATCTCGGAAGTTAACGGTGATCTTGCCGTCGATATTCGACTGCACCTGTCCGGTGCCCCAATCAGGTTGGGTGGGGTGCTGGACCAGCATGCCCGGCTCGAGGATTGCACTGATATCTGACATCTTGTCCCTTTCCCTTCGGAGGCCCCGCCATGCAACTTGATCTTGCTGCCCTTGTCGGCTCGCGTATTTGTCACGACCTTATCAGCCCAATCGGCGCAATCGGCAATGGGGTGGAGCTTTTGTCGCTCACCGATGGTGACACTGGCGCCGAGATGGAATTGATTAATGAAAGCGTGCAAAATGCCAGCGCGCGCATCAGATATTTCCGGATTGCCTATGGGGCCGCGTCCGAGGACCAAATGGTGGGCCGTGCAGAAGTTCTGTCGATCCTGTCAGCAAATGCACGTGGGGGACGCTTTAACTATATCTGGCAGATCGAAGGCGACCAACCGCGCCGGATGGTGCGCAGCGCGTTGTTGATGCTGCAAGCGCTAGAGTCGGCGATGCCGCTAGGTGGAGACATCCAGATTTATCAGGAAAATGGTGAGTGGGTCATGCGCGCCGAAGGCAAGCGTTTGGTCGTCGACTCTGGCCTTTGGGACAGTCTTTTGTCGCCAACGATAGACAGTGTCTACAATGCCGCTCAGGTGCAATTTGCGTTATTGCCCAGTGTGTTAGCAGAGGCAGGAAGGCACCTGAAATTCGATGCCCACCCTGACTATTTGATCGCGCGTTTTTAGGCGCGGATCGCGCCATCACCCGTCACAAGATACTTGAAACTGGTTAATTGTACGGCCCCAACCGGGCCGCGTGCATGCAACTTGCCAGTGGCAATCCCGATCTCGCCGCCCATTCCAAATTCACCTCCATCGGCAAACTGGGTCGAGGCATTGCGCATCAAAATAGCACTATCCAATTCTTTGAAAAAATGCGCGGCAGCCTGATCATCTGCTGTGATGATCGCATCGGTGTGGTTTGAACCATATGTGCGGATGTGCGCAATCGCGGCGTCCACCCCATCCACCAGTTTGGCAGCGCAGATCATATCAAGGAATTCCTTGCCAAAATCATCCGCATTCGCGGGTGTCGTGCCTGCAACCTTCGCAAGATCACCATCGGCGCGCACTTCGACACCGGCCTGGATCAATGCATCAATCAAGATCGATCCGTGCTGCGTGTAAAAGCGCCAGTCGATCAACAAACATTCCATCGCGCCGCAAATACCGGTGCGGCGCGTCTTGGCGTTCAAAACAATCTCAACCGCCATCGCAGGATCGGCAGTCGCACCGACGTAAATGTGGCAAATGCCCTCCAGATGGGCAAAAACAGGTACGCGCGCCTCGCGTTGCACCAACCCAACAAGGCCTTTGCCGCCACGTGGCACGATCACGTCGATATAGTCTGTGGCAGTTAACATCGCTGATACGGCAGCGCGGTCGCGGGTTGGCACCAGTTGGATTGCAGCCGCTGGCAGGCCCGCTTGTTTCAAGCCGGTCTGCAGGCATTTATGAATCGCAACAGACGAATGAAAGCTCTCTGAACCGCCACGCAAAATTACCGCGTTGCCTGATTGCAGGCACAGCGCACCTGCATCAGCGGTCACATTCGGGCGGCTTTCATAGATCACGCCGATCACGCCAAGCGGGGTGCGCACGCGCTGGATATGAAGCCCTGTCGGCATGTCCCATTCCGTCATCACCTCGCCCACTGGGTCGTGCTGTGCTGCGACATTGCGCAAGCCCTCAGCCATTGCCCTAATGCGCGGCTCATCCAGCATCAAACGGTCCATCATCGCAGGACTTAGGCCCTTTTCTTCGGCGTAGACCTGATCTTCGGCATTGGCATCCATAATTGCCATCCGGTTTTCCCAGATCGCATCAGCCGCGCCAATCAGTGCTGCGTATTTGCGTTCTGATCCGGCAGTGGCCAAGACGGCGGCGGCCGTACGCGCATCTGCCCCAATCTGGGCCATCATCGCTTCGATTGTATCATGCGCGTCCATCATTTCACCCATTTAAAGTACCATGTCGTCACGGTGCACCAGTGCGGCACGGCCTTCATAGCCCAATATTTCGAAAATCTCTGTCGAACGGCGACCTATAATTTGCTGCGCCTCGGCGCTGGTGTACCGCACAAGGCCCTGCCCCAGTTGCGCGCCTTCCGGATCAACAATAGCGACCAAGTCACCACGCCCAAAGCTGCCGTTGATTTGGGTCACCCCTGCCGGAAGCAAGCTTTTACCGCGACCCAACGCGCCAGCTGCACCCGCATCTATTGTCACTGTTCCGCGCGGTTTCATCGCTGAAATCCAACGTTTGCGCGCCGCTTGGGGGTCTGTTTGTGCACGAAACCACGTCGCGGGCGCACCATTTTCAAGCTGCCCAAGTGGGTTCAATCCGGTCCCAAGTGCGATGGCCATCGCACAGCCTGCATCGGTTGCAATCCGCGCTGCCATCACCTTGGTGATCA
>CBDTVI010000160.1:0-5687 GCA_965364065.1 uncultured Yoonia sp.
GCCGTAAGGCGCCACTTTGCATCCGGAGTTCGCCGCCAAGTCCCTGCACCACTGCAAGGTGCGTCGCAGAAAACCACATCATAGGGCGCGTGTTCTGCCAATGCCGTAGTTTCTAACGTCGCGATTTGAACGCCGGCCCGTTCCGCGCGCGCGGGCAGATCGCGCATGCGACGCGCATCGATGTCATGCGCAAATACTTGGGCATTTCGTAGATCCGCGAAACCCAGCGCCTTGCCGCCGCCACCTGCGCAATAGTCCAAAACGCGCGCGCCGTCAGCGACTGGCACAGCGCCAATCGCGAATTGCGACGCAGCATCCTGCAACTCGACCAAGCCGTCGAGATAGGCAGATGACATCTTAACACGGCGGGGGTTTTCAGTGACGCGCAAACAGCCCGAAATTGTTGGATGCGGGACAATTGTGATACCGTCCTGCGCAAGCAGCAGTGCCGCCTCATCCGCTGTTCCGCGGCGACGGTTCACACGCAAGAACACATCAGCGCGGCCTTGTTGGGCGGACGCTGCAGTCTCAGCGTTTGCACCCAAGCTGTCTTGCCAGCGGAGCCAAAGCCACTCTGGCAGATCACACCGCGCGGCAGGCGTAAGATCAAGGTCTTGGGACAAAGCCAAATGCTCGGCTTCGCTGAGTGGTGCGGGCGCATGCCCTTCCCCGGAAAACAGCGCATCAATTGGCCAACCTTCGCGCAAGGACAACCGCTGCATCAAACCGCGCCCGTCCCCATCACCTAATGATCGGCGCGCGCGCAGAACATCAAACACATGATCGCGTACAGCTGCACGGTCTTTGGACCCCGCATAGCGACTGCCGCGCGCCCAAGCTGTCAGTGCCTGTTCTGCGGCAGCGCCGTCATTGATTTGATCCAGCACCGCGATTGCGGCGGCCACGCGTGCGCCAGGTGTCATAGCGTCTATCCGATACGGTAATTGGGGCTTTCGCGGGTGATTTGCACGTCATGGACATGGCTTTCCTTCAGCCCTGCGCCAGTGATTTTAACAAATGTGCACTTCGTGCGCATGTCTTCGATCGTCGCACAGCCAGTATAGCCCATCGCAGCGCGCAAACCGCCAACTAGCTGATGCACAACTGCATGAGCGGACCCTTTATATGGGACCTGCCCTTCAATCCCTTCGGGCACCAGTTTGTCACTGGCGGCCTCTTTTTGGAAATAGCGGTCAGCAGATCCGCTTGCCATAGCGCCCAAGCTGCCCATGCCACGGTATGACTTGAACGACCGACCTTGATACAAGATCACTTCGCCGGGGCTTTCGTCTGTGCCTGCAATCATTGAACCGACCATCGCGCAAGACGCGCCTGCCGCAATTGCCTTGGCAAAATCGCCAGAGAACTTGATGCCGCCGTCAGCAATCACAGGCACATCGCCCGCTCCTGCCGCACAATCCATGATCGCGGTCAGCTGTGGCACACCGACACCTGCCACCATGCGAGTGGTACAGATCGATCCAGGTCCAATTCCCACTTTCACCGCGTCCGCACCGGACCCAATGAGTGCTTTGGCAGCTTCGCCAGTTGCAATGTTGCCGGCGACGATCTGCACATCGTTGGACAGCTTTTTCGCCCGTTCAACGGCTCTGGCAACGCCTTCGGAATGACCGTGGGCGGTATCAATCACAATCATATCAACGCCCGCTTCGATCAACGCCTGTGTACGTTCAAATCCAGCATCACCTACGCCAGAGGCTGCAGCAACACGCAGGCGCCCCAGAGTATCCTTGCACGCCATCGGGTTCAGCACCGCCTGTTCGCTATCCTTGAGCGTCAAAAGCCCTGTCAACTTGCCCGTCGCGTCGGTGATCAACAGCTTTTCAATCCGGCGTGCTTGCATCAGCGAACGCGCCTCATCAAGGTCCGCGGGTTCCCGTAGGATCGCCAAATTTTCAGTCGTCATCATCACACTGACAGGCGTTTTGTCATCTTGCGCAAAGCGCATGTCACGGTTGGTGACAATTCCCACAACACGGCCATCTTCGCTGACGACGGGGAAACCGGTTATGCGGTAACGCTCCATCAATGCCTTGGCATCCGCCAATGTCTGATTGGGGTGCAACGTCACAGGGCTATAAACTGTGCCCGAGACGAAACGTTTAACGCGGCGGACCTCTTTGGCCTGATCTTCAATGTTCAGGTTCTTGTGGACCACACCGATACCACCGGCTTGCGCCATCGCAATCGCCATGCGGCTTTCGGTAACTGTGTCCATCGCGCTAGACAGCAGCGGTATGTTCATACTGATTGTTTGTGTGACCCGCGTGGTCGTATCAGCCGTCGAAGGCAGCACCGAGGACGCCCCCGGTACCAACAAAACATCATCAAAAGTGAGTGCCTCACGAATTTCCATCAACCGGTCTCCTTGGGTGGTCTCGTTGGCACGTCGCTATCGCATGGATGTGTGATAATCGAAAGCCAAAAGTGGTAATCAATTGCCTTGTGATGTGCCGAAATTGCGGCCAAAGGTATTTGATGGCGCAAAAACAGACCGAAATCACACCTTGGGGACCATGGATTGGGCGCATTTTAGTGCGGCTTGGTGTGGTGGTTGGATTTGTCGTTTTGATTAAATTCGGCGTCGACCTGCTGTTTGCCAAATTCGCCCTTTTCGAAAGCAGCGCCAGCGCGCGCGCGATGACAGGTTTGATCATCACAATCATGGTTGGATACGCTCTTTTGCTGGCGATCCCCTTTGTGCCTGGCGTTGAAATCGGCGCTGCCATTTTGATCCTTGAAGGCGCAAAGGCTGCCCCCATGGTTTATGGGGCGACTGTTGTCGGGCTATTTTTGGCTTTTTGCATCGGCCAGTTTGCCCCCCTGTCGCGGCTCATCCGCCTTTGTCAGGATCTGTCGTTATTGCGGATTGCGGCCCTGCTTGAGCGGATCGAGTCGACCCCGCGCACAGAGCGGCTCGACACAATGCATGACAGCCTGCCGCGCTGGCTTGTCCCGATATTGTGCAACTACCGTTATGTGACCCTCGGGATCGCGATCAACCTGCCCGGCAACATTGCTTTGGGTGGCGGTGGCGGGATCATGATTGCCGGCGGCATAAGCAGGCTGTTCCAAACCGGCTATACTTTGCTGACGATTGCTTTGGCTACTTTGCCTGTGCCTTTGGCGGTCTGGCTCTGGGGTACTGAATTCTTGCAGTAACTGCACTGCATTATGCCGCTGCGCATATTCATTATGACGGATACGGGCCTTTCCAATACCACCATAAAAGTTACATTTGCCCAAAGCAGTAAAAGGCGCGCATTATGTCCAACGATCCACTGGTTATTTTCACCCCATCCGGCAAACGCGGAAATTTTCCGGTAGGCACGCCTGTTCTTACGGCTGCACGTCAATTGGGTGTTGATCTGGATTCGGTTTGTGGTGGGCGCGGCATCTGTTCGAAATGCCAAATTACCCCGTCTTACGGTGAATTTTCCAAACACGGTGTCAGCGTCGCAGATACCGCCCTGTCCGATTGGAACAGCGTCGAGCAGCGCTATGACGACAAGCGCGGGTTAAAGAAAGGGCGGCGTCTGGGCTGCCAAGCAACCATCCAAAGCGACATCGTGATCGACGTGCCCGCCGAAAGCCAAGTTCACAAACAAGTCGTGCGCAAACGCGCTGAGGCGCGCGATATCGTAATGAACCCATCGACCAAGCTTTATTACGTCGAAGTCACCGAACCGGACATGCATGATCCGTCAGGCGACCTTGAACGCCTCACAGCTGCCCTCACTCGCGATTGGGACCTGCCGCACCTTGAGGCGGATTTGACCGTCCTTAAGACCCTGCAATCAGCCCTGCGCAAAGGCGAATGGAAAGTCACTGTTGCGATCCATTCAGGCGACGCGGTGTTTAGCCCACGCATCATCCACATCTGGCCGGGTTTCTACGAAGGCACGCTTTACGGGTTGGCTGTCGATCTGGGGTCCACAACAATTGCCGCCCACCTGTGCGATCTACAATCGGGCGACGTTGTCGCGTCCTCAGGCATTATGAACCCGCAAATCCGGTTCGGCGAAGACCTAATGAGCCGCGTGAGCTACGGCATGATGAACCCAACAGGTGCGGATGAAATGACATTGGCCGTGCGCGAAGGCATGAACGCATTGTTCGTCCAGATCGCGGCCGAAGCCGAAATCGATCGCGGGCTAATCGTCGACGCGGTTTTTGTCTGTAACCCCGTCATGCACCATCTTTTCCTTGGCATTGATCCCTACGAGTTAGGCCAAGCCCCATTTGCGCTGGCGACCTCCGAAGCGATCTCTTTGCGGGCGTCAGAACTGGACCTGAACCTGCACCCCGCCAGCCGCGTTTATCTTTTGCCCTGCATCGCAGGTCATGTCGGCGCAGACGCCGCAGCCGTGGCTTTGTCAGAGGCACCGGATAAATCCGAAGACCTTGTTCTGATTGTCGATGTCGGCACAAATGCAGAAATCCTCTTGGGCAACAAAGAAAAAGTACTTGCCTGCTCGTCTCCAACTGGCCCCGCCTTTGAAGGCGCACAGATCAGCTCTGGCCAACGCGCGGCCCCTGGCGCGATTGAGCATGTCGAAATCGACCCCGTCACCAAGTTGCCCCGCTTCCAAGTCATCGGGTCCGAAATTTGGTCAAACGAAGAGGGTTTCGACGCCGCCATTGCACAATCTGGTATCACGGGGATCTGCGGGTCTGGTATTATCGAAGTCGTCGCAGAAATGCGCATGGCAGGCATCGTCGACGGCCCCGGTTTGATTGGATCAGCGGAACAAACCGGATCGCCCAACTGTTTTCAGGACGGGCGGACAAACTCTTATTTGCTTTATGATGGCACCGCGCACGATGGCCCCAAGATCACGGTCACCAACACCGACATCCGGCAAATTCAGATGGCCAAAGCCGCACTTTATTCTGGCGCACGCTTGCTGATGGACAAATTTGGCGTGGATAAGGTGGACCGCGTCGTACTGGCCGGCGCCTTTGGCGCCCATATCAGCCCCAAGCATGCGATGGTGCTGGGCATGATCCCAGATGCGCCATTGGACAAGGTCACAAGTGCTGGCAACGCGGCCGGTACCGGTGCGCGGATCGCCTTGCTGAACACCGATGCGCGCAAAGAGATCGAGCAGACTGTGCACAACATCCACAAGATCGAAACCGCAATTGAACCTCGCTTTCAGGAACACTTCGTCAACGCCTCAAACATCCCCAACGCGGTCGAGCCTTTCCCGATCCTGAAAAGCATCGTCACGCTCCCCGATGTGAACCACAATACTGGTGGCGGCGGTGGTGAAGGTGGACGACGCCGCAGACGGAAGCGGTAGGTTTGCACCCGCAGCCTTCTTCACGTGACGCGACATTGGACCTGCTGCGCAGTTGGTCCATTACATCGGTGATCTTGTTTCACGTGCTGCACGGGATCATGCGGTTCGCCCCGCAAGAGGACATCCCACGCATTATTGACCGGCTTCCGATGTGGATGAATTTTAGCTGGCAACCCCTTGGGGTAGATGTTATTTTTGTCGTATCTGCATATCTTTTGACGTTGCATTTACTGCAAGAACTCCGTGACGCAGGCCGCATCAATCTTAAGTCTTACTATGTCCGGAGGGTATCTAGGATCATCCCGCTTTACTATCTTGCCATCGTCATCTTTGCATTGGCGCAGGGCGACAGCCTTGGCG
>CBDTVI010000161.1:0-5606 GCA_965364065.1 uncultured Yoonia sp.
CCGCCGTGGCTTACCTTAATCCGGTCAAGAAACGCGAAAACCTGCAAATCATCACCCATGCGCAAGTCGAAAAGATCGTAATCGAAGGCAAACGTGCAACAGGCGTCATTTACACTGATCGCAGCGGCAAAAAGCAGACAGTGACCGCACGCAAAGAGATCGTATTGTCTGGCGGGGCGATCAATTCACCCCAATTGTTGATGCTATCGGGAATCGGTGAGGCCGCACAACTGGCCGAGAACGGGATCGAGGTCGTGCAAGACCTGCCCGGTGTTGGCAAAAACATGCAAGACCATCTGCAAGCACGCCTTGTCTATAAGTGCAACGAACCAACACTGAACGACGAAGTGAGTTCTTGGTACGGTCAGGCAAAAATCGGACTGAAGTATCTGATGTTCCGCGCAGGACCCATGACAATGGCTGCCAGCCTTGCAACGGGCTTTGTGAAATCCCGCGAAGACGTGGAAACGCCCGATATTCAGTTCCATGTCCAACCGCTTTCGGCTGAAAATCCGGGCAAGGGTGCTGACAAATTCTCGGCGTTTACGATGTCGGTTTGCCAGTTGCGGCCCGAAAGCCGTGGCGAAATCCGACTGCAAAGCAGTGATCCAAAAACCTATCCCAAAATCTTGCCAAACTATCTTGCGACCGAAACCGACTGCCGCACCATTGTGGCAGGCGTCAATATCGCACGCAAGATTGCACGCCATGCGCCGCTGACCTCAAAAATCAGCCAAGAATATCGGCCGCATGCCGACTTGGACATGGATGACTATGACGCGACGCTGGATTGGGCACGCAATAATACCGCGTCGATCTATCATCCCACAGGCACCTGCAAAATGGGCAACGGCAAAGACGCCGTCGTCGATGAACGGCTGCGAGTGCATGGCATCCAAGGACTGCGGGTCGCAGATTGTTCGATCATGCCTGAAATCGTATCGGGCAACACAAACGCCCCTGCGATCATGATCGGGGAAAAGGCGTCAGATTTAATTCTAGAAGACATATAAAACGGGGTTAGTCAGAGGCGGCTAACCACGCCTCTGCCCCAACTTCATCATCAATCGCAAAGGCCTTGATTTCCAAACCGGGAAAGAGCGCGCCTTCAATCTGCGCCGCTTTCTTGATCCAGCCTTGGTCGCTGACAACAGCGCATTTCCTAAACTTGCCAATTAGCCCAAAAAGCTTGGGCAGTTGGGTCATTTCGACCCCGATAGCACCCAAGGTCGGTAGCGAAAAATCCGTGATACGGTACAACATAACACCATCGCGCATGCCATCAGATTTCGCGAATAATGCATCCAGCGATGCACGCATTTCATCGGCATCGATCTGACCCTGCAATGAGATATCCAAACGGTTTGGAGATTTTTCAATAACTTGGAACATCTATCGCCCTCCCTTAGGCCAAAATTGTAACGCGTGAGGGCTGCCGTGTCCTTGACCATTGTCAAAACAAGCAGGACGCAACGCTGGATCGGGCACGCAACGACACCGCGTCCGCAATCATGGTCGGGAAAAAAGCATCTGATCTAATACTGGACGACGCTCAATATATCTAGGCGCGGCTTTGTTCACGCCTAGTTCATGACCCATTACTATACGAGACGTATTATCGCGCCGCGATGACCAGTTCGGTTCACTGGACTGCGCGGTTTTCGTCCGCTCAAATAGAATTGAGTAACTACCTCTCCCGCATATTATCAAGAGGGACTAAGCATGCCAGATCCGTATTTTTCAGAGATTAGGTATCAAGCGAACTCCGACTTTATAGAGGTCGCAGTGGACCGAAACTATGATGTGAGCGATGTGGTGGTTACGCTCTATGATAGTAACGGCAATGTAGCCGGCAGCTATTCATTGGATGGTTTGACGCCAATCGAAATCGGCGGAAAAGACGTTTATGTCATTGATGCGTCAGCCTTCCCAAGCTTCCCAAACATGAAATCCGGCGAAGGTGTATCACTTTCAGAAAACGGCACAGTCTATTCTTTCTTGTCATACGGAAGTGGCAGCAGCTTTACCGCGAATAATGGACCTGCAGTAGGTTTAACTAGTACAGAGATCCCCTCTACTGGCGGCAATGAAACGGTTGTGTCAAACGATGGCGGAGACACTTATGTCGTGGACCCGAACCCAAACCCCGGGGTTATCCCCTGTCTGACGCTTGGTACGCACATCCAAACTCCGGATGGATCAGTTAAGATTGAAAACTTGCAGCGCGGCATGCCGGTCACGACCATATCAGGTGAAAACAAAAACCTTTTGGCGATCTTTTCGCGACGGCTGACGCAATCCGATTTGCTGCAGAACCCAAAACTTTATCCGGTGCGCATTACCGCTGGCGCTTTGGGCAAAGGATTGCCCGAAGTTGATCTGCTAGTATCACGGCAACACCGTATCCTTGTTTCATCGCCAATTGTGACACGCATGTTCGGCGTTCCCGAAACATTGATCGCCGCCATAAAACTGGTCGAGCTGCCGGGGATATTTGTGGACACGTCCGTTACTGAAGTCACGTATTTCCACCTTTTGTTCGAAAACCACGAAGTAGTCTTCGCCGAAGGCGCTCCAACCGAGAGCCTCTTGTTGGGGCTTGAAGCGGTCAAATCGCTACCTCAATCGCTCATTGATGAAATCGATGCGATTTTCGGGGATTTGTTGCTGCCACGCGATACCGTTTCGCCCGGCCGTCTTATCCCGAGAGGGTCGCAACAAAAATCGCTGGTTGCGCGGCATGCTGCCAATCAAAAAGCGCTATTAACTGATTTTGAAATCACACACGCCAGTTAAAATCACCGAATATTGCGCAAGGTGCCACGCGCCTGTCAGAACTTGCTGCTTGACCCACCTTACGGAATCGCAAACAGTGGCTGCGATGGTTTTCATGCGCCGAAAATGCGTATGGGATGAAAAGGGAATACGGTGAGGAATAGCCAAATGGCGCCAAAACCGTGACTGCCCCCGCAACTGTAAGCGGCGAGTGACCCCGATGATCACCACTGAGCACTAGCTTGGGAAGGATCGGGTAAACTGCGACCCGCGAGTCAGGAGACCTGCCATCAATGGCGCTGCATTGCGCCGACTGAAACCAACCGGACGGGGTGTCTGGTAAGGAGATGTTGATGGTATTCCGGTTCACACCGCACAAACTTTTATGTCACCACCTTAGCCCCGCGTTATCGCGGAGGGCGAGATGGAACAGGCAAAAACACACCGCATAACTGTTTGCACGTCTTGCAAACATAAAGGGACGGAATGTCGCCCCGGTTATGAACTTATCGAAAAACTGCGCCGCGCAATCGCTGCGGCTGGTGACACGATCACCGAAGACTTCGCCGTGTCAGGTGTGGCCTGTATGGCAGGTTGCGATCGGCCCTGCACCGTTGCCTATCATGGCACGCAAAAAGCCACGTATCTTTTCGGGGACATGACGCCCGAGGATGACATCGAAGATCTAGTCGATTTTGCCAAGCATTACGCCCTATTGCACGACGGTTGGTGTTCATCCGTGGACCGCCCCGGCAAGCTGCGCAATTCAACCTTGGCCCGCGTACCCGCTGCGTTGATGGTGATCGAAGAGACCAAGGCATTGGCATCATGAGCGGCGCGCATCTGTCCGTCCAGAACGTCAGTTGGCGGCCGCGCAAGCGCGCGCCACTGGTTTTACACCCCACCAGTTTTGAAGTCGCCGCAGGGCGCGTTCTTGGTGTGGTCGGCCCAAATGGTGCGGGTAAATCAACGCTATTGCGTCTGCTCTACCGCTTTCAAACCCCATCTACGGGCCAAGTGATGATCGACGGCCAAGACCTTTGGACCATGCCCGCACGCCAAGCCGCCTGTCAGGTCGCAGCCGTCTTGCAAGAACAACCCGCAGCTTTCGGTTTAACTGTACGCGAAATCGTGACCCTTGGGCGCACGCCGCATCAAAATGGCTTTGCAAAAGCAAGTGCTGGGGATGACAGGATCATCAACCGCGTGATCACTCTTTTGGACCTGACCGCGTTTGCACACCGCAGTTTTGGAACCCTGTCGGGCGGCGAGCGTCAACGCGTCATGGTTGCCCGCGCGCTGGCCCAAGACCCCAAGGTCCTCATTTTAGACGAGCCGACAAACCACCTTGATATCCGCCACCAGCTTGAAGTGTTGGCCCTGATCCGCCAGTTGGACCTAACCATCATTGTGTCTTTGCACGACCTGAACATGGCCGCAAATATCTGCGACGATGTGCTGGTGCTCGAAGACGGCCAACCACGTGGTTTTGGCGCACCTGATGACCTGCTGACAGAGGCGCTTGTGTCCAGCACGTTCCGTATTGATGCGCGGCGCGAAACGCTTGCGCCAAGTGACACCAACCATCTTTCCTTTCACCTCCCCAATCACTGAGACATGCCCATGAAACTGATCACAACAACACTCGCATTTGCCCTTTTGTCCAGCACAGCCATGGCACAAACCACCATCCAAAGTTGCGACCGCGAGGTCACATTTGACACCGTTCCGCAGGCGGCGATCTCCAACGACGTCAACCTGACCGAAATGATGCTGGTGCTTGGCCTGACCGATCACATGGTTGGCTACACTGGCATTTCTGGATGGAACAAACTGGACGCCGAAATGCGCGCAGGAGTAGATCAACTGCCTGAATTATCCGCGCAGTATCCTTCCAAAGAGGTCTTGATCGGCGCTGACGCAGATTTCTACTTTGCGGGCTGGAACTACGGTATGCGCGTCGGCGGCGAGGTCACACCTGAAACTTTGGCCCCCTTTGGGATCGCCGTTTATGAACTAACCGAAAGCTGCATCCAGATCGGCACCAAAGGTGCGGCTTCTATGGATGACATGTATAATGATCTGCGCAATTTGGGCAGAATCTTTGACGTGCAGGACCGCGCAGAGGCGTTGATTGCAGGCTATCAAGCCGAGTTGGAAACCTTCCTCGCGGATCAACCAGAACTCACCGCCGCACCGCGCGTTTTCGTCTATGATAGCGGCGAAGACACCGCCTTTACCGCCGGACGCTACGCAATGCCAAATGCCATGATCGAAGTCGCAGGCGGCGTGAACATCATGGCCGACTTTGAGAAAAGCTGGGCAACAGTTGGCTGGGAAGCCGTGGTCGAACGCAATCCAGAAATTATCATCATCGTGAACTACGGCGAAGTCACTGCTGCACAAAAGCGCGAATTCATGATGACGAACCCAGCCTTTGCGGAGCTTGATGCCGTCAAAAACGACCGTTTCGTTGTACTTGAATATGTCGAGGCCACACCAGGGCCCCGCAACATAAACGCCGTCAAGACGCTCGCTACAGCTTTTCGGACGGATTGATCAAGTATGGCCCACGCTGAACCGCATATCGCAACGCTTGCCCCGCAAAAGATCAGGTTCCGCCTGACCTTTGCGGTCGGCGCGCTTGTGCTGTTCTTGTCGGTATCGATGGCGATCAGCGTTGGGGCCGTTTCGGTGCCGCTTTCTACAGTCTGGGGGATCATCGCCAACAAGCTGATCCCCGGCGTGATCACACCCGATTGGTCTGCGGGTCGCGAGGCGATTGTGTGGGATATCCGCCTGCCCCGTGCGATCCTTGCGTGCATGGTCGG
>CBDTVI010000162.1:0-5592 GCA_965364065.1 uncultured Yoonia sp.
CGGGTTGGACGCAACTAGATGTGCGCAACCTTAAAGATGACCAACACGACCATGAAGAGCACGGGCATGACGACGAACATGATCACGGCGACATCGATCCCCATGCATGGATGGACCCTGTTGTTGCTGGCGTCTGGGTGAACGCAATTGCTGCGCAATTGAGCAGCACCGATCCGGAGAATGCAGCGACCTACAGTGCGAATGCGGCGTCTGCAATTGCTGCACTGGATGAGTTGCAGCAAGGGATCGCAACTCAACTAAGCGGTTTAGCCGACCGCACTTATGTGTTGCCCCATGATGGTTATCAGTATTTTGAAACACGCTTTGGGCTGACCGCCCAAGCCGCAATCGCAGGTATTGATGCGCGCACACCTGGGCCTGCACAGGTCGCATCTTTGCGCGATAAAATGGCGGAAACAAATGTCGTTTGCGTCTTTAGCGATGCAGAGATCGGCGACCGGTGGGCTGCGGTAATTACCGAAGGCACTGATGCGAACACAGCCAATATTGATGGCGTAGGACGTGATCTGATCGCTGGACCTGCACTTTATGGCGACATGCTGACACGGCTTGCTGGCAATTTTGCAGACTGCCTCAAACCGCGCACTTAATCTGGATTGAGACCAATCCTACCTTAAAAATCGGTAGGCGCTCCGCCTTCGGCTTTGCGCCTATCGACAAATGCTTTGAGCTCTTCTTTCACGGCGACATCCATCGGAGGCTCCTCAAAGCTTGCGATAATATCTTTGAACGTGCCGTGGGCGCGTTCCGCAGTCCAAGTGCCGCCCGCAACCTCCCATGCCTCAAAATTGCGCCAGTCTGATACGATCGGTTGATAGAACGCCTCTTCGTAACGGTCTTGAGTGTGCTGGATGCCAAAGAAATGGCCGTTTGGCCCAACCTCTTTGATCGCATCAATCGCAATATCATCAGGGGTCGTGGCCACGATCTGCGGTTCCATATAGCGCTGGATCATCTGGATCAATTCGCAATCCATCACAAATTTCTCGGGGCAGGCGATCAATCCGCCTTCAAGCCAACCGGCCGCATGATAGACAACGTTTGTTCCCGATTGCACCGCAGACCACAGGCTGTTTGACGTTTCCCACATCGCTTGCCCATCCGGCACATTGGCCGCACAGACACCCGAGGCGCGCATTGGCAAGCCATAGAACCGCGCCATTTGGCCAGTCATTTGCGTGGCGCGCATGTATTCAGGCGTCCCAAATGCAGGCGCGCCTGATTTCATATCCACGTTGCTGGTAAATGTGCCGATCACACAAGGTGCACCCGGGCGCACAAATTGGAACAAGGCAATCGCGCTGATCGCTTCGGCAATGGAAAGCGTTACCGCACCCGACATCGTCACCGGTGCCATTGCGCCCGCAAGCGTGAACGGCGTCACGATCACTGCCTGCCCACGCCTGACGCAGCGCAAGCATCCGTCAATCATCGGCACATCATGCTTGAGCGGCGATGTAGAGTTGATGTTGGTGTACATATGCGGCTTGGAGACGAATTCTTCTTCGGTCAAACCACCCGCAATCTTGACCATTTCCATAACGTCTTCGACACGTTCCTGCCCCAGTGAATAGGCATGCGCGACCTTGTCGGTCAGGGTCATTTTGTCATAGACTACATCCAAGTGCCGTATCGACGCATGGACATCAACAGGTTCAACCGGATAGCCGCCCGCAAAGTGGATACAGTTAAAATACTGGGTCAAACGTAGCAGGTTTGCGCATTGCGCCCGCGTACCAGACACTTTTTTGCCAATTTCCATGTCGTAGTAATTGGGCGGTGAAGACACGTTACCGAACAGGATATGCTTGCCCCCGATCGTGATCTTTTTGTCTGGGTTGCGCGGTGTGATGTCGAACTGCGCAGGCGCATGGCCCAACATCTCCATCACCCACTCGCGGCCCATGCGCACGTTGGTACCATTCACGGTGCAGCCTGCCTGCTTGAATAAGACCAATGCCTCTTCATTCAGGAATTCGATGCCGATATCTTCCAAGATACGCATCGCACCGTCGTGGATCGCCTGCACGCCCTCTGGTCCCAATGGTTCTGTCGGGCGGTCGGTATTTACGGGGATGCGCCATGGCATTTGCTCGATCGCTTCGGTGCCGCGCCTGTTTGCTGCACCTGCGCGTCCGCCACCGCGACGCCGTGTTTTACCTGTGTCAGCCATTTGTGCATCCCATCTTGTCTGGCGTTCAGCATTGCAAACTGATGCGGCCTTAGATGACGCGAAACCGACAAATGATGTCGGATTTAGTGCCCGAGCGGTATTTGCGTCTTTAACCATTGTGGTATGCTGCTGATACTGGCCAAGACCACGTCTGCGAATGGTGCCAATTCTTCTGCAGGCGCAGGCCCGGTCAAAACACCAATCGTGCGCATACCCGCCGTGCGACCTGCGTGAAGGTCATGTGTACTATCACCCACCATTACGCATTCTGTAGGCTGCAACCCCGTGTGATCGCAAAACGCCAGCAACTGCCCCGCTGCGGGCTTGCCACCAAAACCGCTGTCGTATCCGGCGATAAAATCGAACAGATCACTGATGTCTGCACGACCAAGGTGCGCGCGGGCGGGCGCCTCTGCGTCATTTGTCGCAATCCCCAGCTTCAGGCCTGCCGCGCGCAATTCGCCAAAATACGCCTTCAATGGCACGGCCTCGACTTGCGGCACTTGGGCTGCGGCGGCGTTCATCCGTTCCAAAAGTGCAGACCGGTCTAATTCCGGCAGCACTGTCATGATCTGGTCCGCCGTTTCCCCTGCAGTTGCCGCAATCACCACACTATCAGGGCGAAACAGGTTCGTGGCAGTGTCATAGCCCAACACCTCGGCCAACGGCGCAAATAATTCGGGCGTTCCGGTCGTTTCCGCCTCGAGCATACCCCGCGCCCAAGCCCCCCATGTCGCGTTGAAATCAAACAACGTGCCGTCTTTGTCGAAGATGATGCCTTTGATCATGGGGTATCCTTGTTGTTCATGCATTGACACCCGACCCTGCCCGCAAGACGGTGTCAATCAACATGTTAAAGCTTCGCTCTTACCGCTCGCGCCCAATGCATCTTGGGCCTTTCCCGCTTGAAAAACTGCGCCGTCAGGCGGCGTTTGATTTATCGGGACTGCCCCCGCAAAAGGGTTTGTCTTTTCGGAGACCCGAAGACCCGCGCAGCATCGTCAATGCAATGCAAGATTATCAAGCAATGCTGGACGCGACACGCGACGGCATGGTCAAGCGCGAGATCGCGGAAATTCCAGATGACCTGACCGAACGCGCCAACCACCTGAAAGCGTTCGGATATTACTGTGATGCCAGCATGGTCGGAACTTGCGCTATTCCAGCGCAGGCTTGGCTGGACACACCGCTCGCTAATCCAGACGTGAACCGCTTGGCTGACAAACTGCGCACCATGCAGCCTGCGTCATTGGCTGCTGGTATCGACGTGATCATGGCGGGCTTGCGCGAAAGCATGGCACTTCCACCTGTAGACTGCCGCCACCATACCCATGCTTTGGTGTTTCTTTACGATCACCCACGCGCCCCAAAACCGGATGAAACGGGGACCGATTGGATCAACGATGCGCTGCCGCAACGGGCCTGTTTGCGGGGGATGGAAACCGCCGTGACCATGGCAAGCTATATTCGCACATTGGGGTTTGAGGCGCGCGCGCATTCAATGGCCGCCACGGATGTTCATTTAGGAGCACTTGCTGCGCAATCTGGTTTGGTCGCATTGGAAAACGGCGTTTTGACAAACCCGTTTACAGGGGACCAGTTTGGGCTGGCCGTTGTCACGACAACTTTGGCGATGGACCCCGATCAACCCATCGCACCGTTCCAAAAACCACCCAGCAGCTATCAATCCGGCCTTGGCACCCATGCCAAATCGGCCCGCACGCGCGACCCTTACGCGACCCGCGATTTCGCCAAAGGTCCGCATCCGTTCGAGACACTCAAGCGGGTCGCAGAGCCCACAACCTACATTGACCGCCCGAATGTGGCGCGGGTTCCCAAACGCGCCAATATGTTTGCCCGCGCCTTGTTCGGCGACATGGGCAAGGCGGTTCAGGATGCCACCAAGAACGGCAATTATGTACGCAAATCAGCCTCAGCCTATGCGTTTCGCCCTTCTCTCGGCGCGTTTGTCTTGCTGCAAGACGGCGATGCAGCACCCACACAAACCACGGACAGCCCCGAAGGAAATGCTGCGAATATCAAGGCCGCACTCTACTTTTTAGGTGTCGATGCGGTGGGCCTGTCGGCCTGCCCTGACTGGACCTACTACAGCCACGACGCCACAGGTGCGCCGATCACGCCCTACCACGACAACGCCATTTCCATGATCATCGACCAAGGCCATGAGACGATGGAGGGCGCTTCTGGCGATGATTGGATCGCTTGCGCCCAATCCATGCGCGCCTATCTGCGGTTTTCGCTTCTTGGTGGCGTGCTGGCGCAGCACCTACGCAATCTTGGCTACACAGCGCGCGTGCATTCGGTGATGGATGACGAGGTTTTGCATCCCCCTCTGCTCTTGCTGTCTGGCTTAGGCGAAGTCAGCCGCATTGGCGAAGTCATCCTGAACCCCTTTCTTGGACCGCGCCTCAAATCCGGTATCGTCACGACGAACATGCCGATGGCCCATGACAAACCCATCGACTTTGGTCTGCAAAAGTTCTGCGAGGCCTGCAATAAATGCGCCCGCGAATGTCCCTCGGGGGCGATCACGGCAGGGCCAAAACTGATGTTCAATGGCTACGAGATTTGGAAGTCCGACAGCCAAAAATGCACGACGTACCGTGTGAGCCAAAAGAACGGCGCGATGTGTGGACGTTGTATGAAAACCTGCCCTTGGAACCTTGAAGGGCTGTTCGCTGAAGCGCCGTTTCGCAAACTTGCAATGGCAGTGCCACAAGCCGCTAAAGCGCTAGCCGCTTTGGATGATAAGCTAGGCAAAGGCACGATCAATCCAGTCAAAAAATGGTGGTGGGACCTTGAGATGGAAGACGACGGTGCCTACCGCCCTGCCCGTCATCCGGTGAACGCGCGGAGTTTGCAAAAAGACCTGAAACTGACTTTCGCGGATCAAACCCTGGCCGTCTATCCCGCACCACTTGCACCCCCGCCCTACCCGTGGCCCGCACCTATGGACCGCGAGGCTGGCATCGCCGCTTATGAAGCTATGATCTCCGCCGATAAGCACCGTGAACGCCGCGCGGCTGGAATAGCACCAGAGCATGTGTACATCCCCGTCAAAGGCGACGCCCCTGTCATTCCGGTTGTTATTTCGTCGGTCACAACGATGACAGATGCGGTTACCAAATACGAATTTTCGCGGCCAGATGGCGGCGACCTTCCCGCCGCCACAGCAGGCGCGCACATTGATGTCCTCGTCGCACCAGAGTTCTTTCGTCAGTATTCGTTAAGCGGTGATCCCGCTGATCGCAGCAAATACCAAATCGCAGTGCTGCGCGAAGACGCAGGCCGTGGTGGATCAAAGCTGATGCACCGGATATTCAGCGAAGGGCGGCGGGTCTATATCTCGCCTCCGATAAATCATTTTCCATTGGTTG
>CBDTVI010000163.1:0-5542 GCA_965364065.1 uncultured Yoonia sp.
CAACTCGTATCCGCCGCAAGACGAACAGGCTTTGCCGCGTGGCGCGCCGTTGATCGCGACAACATCTGCTTGCGGATCAGCCTTCAGGCCCATCCCTTCGCCCGCCAAGAAACCTGTGGCGACCATGTGTTTTTCCATGACACCACCAATGGCGGCCAAAATCGACGGCACGTATTTACCTTGCATCCATGCACCCCCGCGCGGATCAAAGACGGCCTTGAGTTCTTCAACCACAAACGAGACATCGCCACCGCGCCGGAACACCGCCGAGATCATCCGCGTCAGGGCAACCGTCCATGCGAAATGCTCCATGTTCTTGGAGTTGATGAACACTTCAAAGGGACGTCGATGCCCAGCAATGACCAGATCATTGACGGTGATATAGATCGCATGTTCGCTATCTGGCCACTTGAGCTTGTACGTCGCCCCTTCCAATTCCTGCGGGCGGTCCAGCGGTTCGGACATATAGACAACTTCGGCCCCCTCAGCGCTTTCGCGCAGCAATGCAGGCTTTTCGGCAGGTGTCGTGTCTGCGCTGACAGACAAAACCGAACCAGTCACGTCATTGGGGCGGTATGTTGTGCAGCCCTTACAGCCTTGATCCCACGCGGCCATGTAGACCTCTTTGAAGGCATCAAAACTGATGTCTTCTGGGCAGTTAATTGTTTTGGAAATCGAGCTGTCGATCCACTTTTGTGCGGCGGCCTGCATGCGGACATGATCCAGCGGGGCAAGCGTTTGGGCGTTCACAAAGTAATCTGGCAGAGGCGTGTCACCTTTAAGGTCACGCCACATTTTCACAGCATAATCGACGACTTCTTCTTCAGTCCGCGAGCCATCTTTCTGCAAAACCTTACGTGTGTAAGCATAGGCAAACACAGGCTCAATGCCCGAAGATACATTGCCCGCATATAGGCTGATCGTGCCCGTGGGTGCGATCGATGTCAGCAAAGCATTGCGGATGCCGTGTTCGCGAATGGCTTCACGCACATCATCGTCCATCGCTTGCATGGCGCCACTGGCCAAGAACTGGTCTGCATCAAACAGCGGAAACGCGCCCTTTTCTTTGGCCAGATCAACTGACGCCAGATACGACGCACGCGCAATCTGGTGCATCCATTTGTCGGTCTGCGCGGCAGCCTCTTCAGAACCATAGCGTTGACCGACCATCAAAAGCGCATCGGCTAGGCCGGTGACACCCAAACCAATCCGGCGTTTCGCCTTCGCCTCGGCGCGCTGCGCCTCAAGCGGGAAACGTGATGCATCAACCACATTGTCCATCATGCGCACAGCAGTCGCGACTAAATCGGTCAGGGCGTTTTCATCAAGGGTGGCACCATCCTCAAACGGGTCGGACACCAGCCGCGCCATGTTAATCGAGCCCAGCAAACACGCGCCATATGGTGGCAATGGTTGCTCGCCACAGGGGTTTGTCGCGGCGATCGTTTCGCAGTAATTAAGGTTGTTCATCTGGTTGATACGGTCGATGAAAATCACACCAGGTTCAGCGTAGTCGTAAGTCGATCGCATGATCCCATCCCACAAATCGCGGGCCTGCAAGGTGCGGTAAACTTCGCCGTTGAACACCAAGTCCCACGGGCCATCCTTTTTGACGGCATCCATGAACGGGTCAGTAATCAGCACGGACATGTTGAACATGCGCAAACGCGCGGCATCTGATTTAGCGGTGATGAAATCTTCTACATCAGGATGGTCGCAGCGCATTGTTGCCATCATCGCGCCACGGCGCGAACCAGCAGACATGATCGTGCGGCACATCGCGTCCCACACATCCATGAACGACAACGGGCCAGAGGCATCCGCAGCCACACCCATCACACCCGCACCCTTAGGGCGGATAGTTGAGAAATCGTAACCAATCCCGCCGCCCTGCTGCATGGTCAAAGCAGCCTCTTTGAGCATATCAAAAATGCCGCCCATGCTGTCCGGCACAGTGCCCATCACAAAGCAGTTAAACAGGGTTACCGAACGGGCCGTTCCCGCCCCTGCGGTAATCCGGCCTGCAGGTAGATATTTGAAATCGGCCAAAGCGTCGTAGAATTTGCCTTCCCACGTTTTCGGGTCGTCCTCTACCACGGCCAAGGCCCGCGCAATCCGCCGCCATGTATCTTCGACTGTTTCGTCGATTGGCGTTCCATCAGCCTCTTTAAACCGGTACTTCATGTCCCAGATTTGTTCGGCGATAGGGGCAGAAAAGGCGGTCATTTTGGGGAATCTCCTGAGGTGTGTGCGGGCAAGACCCATACCATACGTTGTTCGACTTGGGTTGAAAATGATGAAAGCGACATGCGACACTATGAATACACGATACCACATATAGTGATTGATCTCAACGTGACCACCACATAAACCTTTCTTACTGTTGCTATTGATTGCGGCCTTGCCTGCATTATTTCATGCTTATTCCCGGGGGGATTGATGCCTAACACAGTGAACATGCTGAAGCTTTCAGTCGGCACCGAAGACATTGCTGGCTTGCAAGACTGGCAAAACACGCGGCGCGCGCAGACCGACGACGGGCTGCCACGTCACGTCACACGCATGTGGCCAAAACGCGGCGAAGAAATCCTGAACGGCGGATCAATCTTTTGGGTCATCAAAGGCGTGATCCTATGCCGCCAACCCATCCTGCGTCTTGATGAACACCTGTCAGCTGACGGCATCCGGCGCTGCGCAATCGTGAGCCCACCGGGATTGGTCCGCGTCGAGGCGACCCCGAAACGTGCATTCCAAGGCTGGCGCTATCTGTCTGTCGAAGACGCCCCACGTGATCTGCCCGACGGCCGCCAAGACGAAGAAGCGCTCCCGCCAGAGCTATCAAAAGCCCTTGCGGCTATTGGCGTGCGGTAGGATATCTAGGGCATGAAACCAACATCTCCACGCGCCGCACGCCGGCTGACCAAAAAAGCAGCTGCAGGTGGTCCGCCCACTTTGGCCAGCATTGATGCGCGCATCACGCGCGCCAAGATCAAGGGACTGCCGCGTCCACTTGAAGATCGCGCCAAACGTATCCTACGGTCTTATTTGCAAACGGCACAATCCTACGGAATGCCTGTTGCCGACGTCATAACCGAGATGGGAAATGGCGAGGCATCACGCCGCTTGGGTGCGGCGGTGCGCGACGAAGTCCTTAAGACGCCACCTGATGCTGTGCGTAACGCCGCCTGCAGTGACGGATGTGCGTTTTGCTGCATCCTGTCTGGCGGTGAAGGCGGGTTAATTACGCAAGTCGAAGCCGTGACACTTCATACTGCCCTCGCCCCTTTCAAGGGCCAACCGGACGGGCGCGCATGGCACAAAAATGCCTGCCCTGCACTGGATCCAGAAACACGCAGTTGCCGCGCATATGACGCACGCCCGATGATCTGCAGGTCATTTTTGTCCACAGATGCAGAGGCTTGCCGCCAAAACGCCGAAGGCGGAACCGAACAAGGTGCAGGATTGCTGGGCAGTCACCTTGATTATCTCGCAGTGCATGCGCTGTGCCGTCAGGTTCTAAAGGGCATCAGCCAAGTGCACAGCTATAGTCTTGCAGCAGTCGCAGCGGGCGCCGTCGCAGGGAATGACACGGACACCAGCCTGTCCAATGCGCGCCATAAACCAAGTGCCTTGGAAATCGCATGCCGTGACGGGGCAAACGCAGCGAGCGCGTGATCAGATATCCAAAACCCGCAGCAATGCCGTCAATTCAAGACGCTGCTCGTTAGTCCAATCTTTGCGGCGCCCACGAAAAAGCGTCGCTTGACTGGCGTGGATCAACCCATCATCCAGAATTTTCAACCCGTTCGCGCGCAGCGTTTCACCGGTTGAAGTAATGTCGGCAATCGCCTCGGCGGTCTCGTTCTTGACAGTGCCTTCGGTGGCCCCTTGGCTATCAATCAACTGATAGTCGGCCACACCCTGTTCACGCAAAAATTCGCGAACCAAGCGGTGATATTTTGTGGCGATCCGCATCCGAAACCCGTGCGTGCGGCGAAATGCAGCGGCCGCCGCATCAAGATCGTCCAAAGTATTAACATCAACCCAAGCCTGCGGCACGGCAATGATCAGATCAGCCCCGCCAAAACCCATCAGCGCAAGGGTCGCAACGCGGGCATCCCAATTCGCAAGCTTTTCGCGCACCAGATCGGACCCAGTCACACCTAGATGAATATTGCCCGCCGCCAGTTCGCGCGGGATTTCACCTGCGGACAGCAGGACCAATTCGATCCCGTCAATCCCGTCAACAGCACCCGCATATTCCCGCTCTGACCCTGATTTGCGTAAGGTCACACCACGTGCTCCAAACCAGTCGAACGTCTTTTCCATCAGCCGACCTTTGGACGGCACGCCAAGCTTCAACATGTGCGTATCTCCAGTGCCAGATCAGGCCGGATCACGCCGCCCACAGCGGGAACTGCACGCCCTTGCCCCAGCTGCGCAGTCAGCGCATCGTAACGGCCACCCGTCGCCACAGGCGGCAGATCAGGACGGTCTATCGCGTAGAAACCAAACACAAACCCATCGTAATATTCCAGCGACGTGCGGCCATAACTGCCCTCAAAATCAAGGGCCTCCACATCAACACCGCGTGCATCAAGGGCCGATAGACGCGCATCCATCCGCGTCACCGCATCTCCAATCGCAGGCATATCAACCGAGATATCGCGCAACGCGCTTAGGACATTTGTCGCCGTTTCGCGGAGGTTCAAAATCGCATCAATAAGCCCGATTTCATCCTTTGCAATCACAGGTGCCGCTGCATCGGCACGCAACGCGGCGATCCGCGCCTCTACCTCGGCGCGGCTGCGCAAACCAATGTCAGACGTGACCGCTGCAAAGGGATCAGTCGCCGCCAATAGCGCGGCACGAGACGGAGCAACCGTCCCAGACCCAAACCGCTTGAGCAGGGCGCGAAACCGCGCAGGCCGCCAGATATGCCGCAACAATGCAGCCTTGCGCGCGTCGGTCGTTTTCAACCCGCGCACAGCGGCCATCAGCACACCAATATCACCGGTTGCCGCGCGCACTGGAAGGCCTGCAAGGCCGTCCGCAATAGCTGCGAAAACTTCGGCATCGGCTGCCGCTGGGTTCTGGCCGTCGAAGACCTCATAACCGACCTGCACATATTCATTGGCCCGGGTTTCATCTGTTTCTTGCTTGCGAAACACCTTGCCAGAATAGGTATAGCGCGCAGGATCAGCGCGGCTTTCCATATGCATTTGCACGACGGGAACAGTGAAATCAGGGCGCAATACCATCTCACCGCGCAACGGGTCAGACGTTACGTAAGCACGCGCACGAATATCCTCGCCATACAGATCAAGCAGCGTGCCTGCGGACTGCAACACATCCGCCTTGAAAACCTGCGCACCTTTGGCGGCAAATAGATCACGCAAGCGGCGTGCTTCTGTCAATGTCTGAGCACTGGTCGGCATCAGCTTTGACTGCCCAAGATTTCACGGACCTTCGCGACCAACTGATCACGCGGAACCTCGTATTGGCTGGGGCGGTCTTTCCATTCTTCCAAGGTCGCGTTCTT
>CBDTVI010000164.1:0-5530 GCA_965364065.1 uncultured Yoonia sp.
GCGCCAAGCGCATGAAGCAAGCCGAGGCAGGCATCGAAGCCCTGCAAAAGGTTGTCGATACGCTGATCATTATTCCAAATCAGAACCTATTCCGTCTCGCTAATGAAAATACGACATTCACCGAAGCCTTCGCTTTGGCGGATGACGTTCTTTATCAGGGTGTTAAGGGTGTAACAGACCTGATGGTCCGTCCTGGTCTGATCAACCTCGACTTTGCAGACGTACGCGCTGTGATGGACGAGATGGGCAAGGCGATGATGGGTACAGGCGAAGCCGAAGGCGAAAACCGCGCTATTCAGGCCGCAGAAAAAGCGATCGCAAACCCACTGTTGGACGAGATTTCACTCGAAGGTGCCAAGGGCGTTCTGATCAACATCACGGGTGGCTATGACCTGACGTTGTTTGAGCTTGATGAAGCCGCCAACAAGATCCGTGAAAAGGTCGATGGCGATGCGAATATCATCGTAGGTTCAACCCTTGATCCAGGCATGGAAGGCAAAATGCGCGTTTCTGTTGTGGCAACGGGTATTGATGCAATCCCGAGAAGCATGGAAGCACCTGCTACGCGTCGGTCTATGGCTGCACCACTTGCGCCGCTTGCTCCGGCAGCAGAGGTCGCTCCGGCACCTGTGCCAGTGCAAGAAGCACCTGTTATGGTTGAAGCAGCGGCACCAGTTGCTGCTGAACGTACGCTTTTTGAAGAACTGGATGTGCCTGCACAACCAGCGGCTTACGCGCCTGCAGCGGTTGCTGAACCAGCACCGCAAGCGGCAACCAATGATTTGCCGCCGCCTGCTTACACACCACGTCCAGAGCCAACATTGACTGAGGCCGATAGCTTTGTCGCACCGCGTGCACCTGCACCCGGCACGCCTTCGCCAGAGGCATTGGCCCGTTTGCAAGCCGCCGTTGGCCGTGTGCCAAATGGCAATTCGCAGCCACAGGCCGCGAGATCAGCAGTGGCTCCTACCGAAGCCGATAAACCACGCTTTGGTATCAATTCTTTGATCAACCGCATGACCGGTGCGCAAGCCGATGCCGGTGCACAACATGGTGGCCGCGCGCAGCCACAAGTGACGGCTTTGCACCAAGAGCCGGATCAGGACGAAGACCAAGACAAGATCGAAATTCCAGCATTCTTGCGTCGTCAGGCAAACTAAAGGCGCTTTCGCGCTGATGTGAACGCCGCGTCACAGTGATATAAAAGGCCGCTCGCGAGCGGCCTTTTTTAATTTGCAATCAACGGGTTAGAACTTGGCCGAAACATATGTTTCAAAGTAAACCGCACATGTTTCAGTCCGTCGCAAAGAGTGTGTTGAGGCTGTGGCCCAAGCGGCCTATTTCATCCTTAACTCCGAAATAACACGAACGGATTCGATCTTTTGCAAACGACGTTGAAATCACAGGTTAAGTTTGAGGGCATTGGCTTGCACTCTGGCGCACCTGTGTGCGTTGTTCTGCGGCCCGCGCCTGCGAATGCGGGGATCGTATTCCGCCGCACTGACGTGGCTGGGCGTCCAACATTGCGCGCCCATTGGAGCGATGTTGTTGTTTCGCCGTTGAATACGCGGCTGACGAATGCTTCTGGCGTGACTGTATCTACGATTGAACATCTGATGGCCGCACTTGCAGGCTGCGGCGTTCATAACGTGATCATCGACATCGATGGACCAGAAGTGCCAATTCTGGACGGCAGTGCTGCAAGTTTTGTGCGCGGTATTGTCGAGGCTGGCCTGACACGACTGTCTGCCCCGTTGCGGGCGATTGAAATTCTCAAGGACGTGTCCGTTGCCGATGGCACTGCTGTCGCGCGGTTAAGTCCTGCAACGACTTTGCAGATCGAATTCGAGATTGATTTTGCTGATGCTGCGATTGGCCGTCAGAAAAAAACGCTCAACATGGCGAATGGTGCGTTTATCCGCGAACTTTGCGATAGCCGGACCTTCTGCCGCTCTTCAGATGTCGATGCGATGCGCGCGAACGGGCTTGCATTGGGCGGCACCGTGGAAAATGCGGTCGTTGTTGATGGCGATAAAATTCTGACTCCCGGTGGTTTGCGCCACAGCGATGAGGCCGTGCGCCATAAGATGCTCGATGCATTGGGCGATTTATACACGGCCGGTGCGCCCATTCTGGGACGCTACACCGGAACGCGCGCAGGTCACGCGATGACGAACAAGCTGCTGCACGCCCTTTTCGCACAACCAGATGCATGGCGTTGGGTGGAATGTGACGTAAAAATTGCGGCACGCTTGCCTGGTGTCGGCATCAGCGTTGCTGATCTGGCGGCCGTTGCATAAGCAACCCCGCTGACAGTTGATCACAGCAATGCGCAAAAGGCATTTTGCACCTCATTTTTCTATGTTAGAACATGCGCTATAGGCGTTAATATGCCTTTAAGAATGCACAGCCCCGGTGTGAGTTAGGACGTTACTATGTCAGCCAATCAAGACAACAAATGCCGCTGGATCACACGCCTTGGTGCTGTGGTCGCGATTGCAGCGCTTGCAGCGTGTGGCGGGTTGGATCGCAGTGGGCAGCCGCTTGATGAATTGACGGCACAATCTATCTTTGAACGTGGCGAACGCGAGATTGCCGAAGGTAGTCCCGATGACGCCGCATTCACGTTCGGCGAGATCGAGCGTCTTTACCCCTATTCCGAATTTGCTGAACGCGCGCTGATCATGCAGGCATTCGCCTATCATCGCGACGAAGACTATCCAAACAGCCGTGCCTCTGCGCAGCGTTATCTGGATTTCTATCCAGCACAGCAGGATGCACCTTATGCCGCCTATCTTTTGGCGTTGTCCTATTATGATCAGATCGACGATATCGGCCGCGATCAAGGTCTGACATTTCAGGCACTCCAAGCGTTGCGGCGCGTGATTGAGCAGTACCCTGACACTGAATATGCCCAAGCCTCGGTGCAAAAGTTTGACTTGGCCTTCAATCACTTGGCCGCCAAAGAAATGGAAATCGGACGTTACTATCTAAAGCGCGGTAACTACGTAGCTGCCAGTAACCGTTTCCGGACTGTGGTCGAAGATTTCCAAACCACAACGCATACACCAGAGGCGCTGCACCGTTTGACGGAAAGCTATCTGTCGCTAGGTTTGACCGACGAGGCGCAGACAGCGGGCGCAATTCTTGGCTATAACTACCAGTCCAGCGAATGGTATCAGTCCAGCTTTGCATTGTTGACGGGGCAGGGACTTCGGGCTGACCCGATTGGCGATAACTGGTTGTCCTCGATTTACCGGCAGGTTGTCCGTGGTGAATGGCTGTAAATCTAGCGGGATCCGTCCCGTCCTAAGGGCAGCGTTATGTTACGTGGTCTAGATATCAGGGACATGCTGATTATCGACCGGCTGGAACTCGCGTTTCAACCGGGACTGAACGTTCTGACAGGCGAGACAGGTGCGGGCAAATCAATCCTTTTGGATGCGCTTGGTTTTGTTTTGGGCTGGCGCGGACGCGCTGAGTTGGTCAGGCAAGGTGCCGATCAAGGCGAAGTCACCGCTTGGTTCGATTTGCCAAAGGGCCATCCCGCTTTTGCCGTTTTAGAGGACGCAGGTTTTTCAGCAGAAGACGAGCTGATATTGCGCCGCATCAACACCCGAGATGGACGCAAAACCGCGTGGATCAACGACCGCCGTGCGAGCGGCGAAGTGCTGCGCCGATTGTCTGATACATTGGTTGAATTGCACGGGCAGCATGATGATCGCGGATTGCTGAACCCGCGCGGGCACCGTCAAATGCTGGATAGTTATGCGGAACTTGGGCCCGTCATCCAAGACGCCCGTCTTGCGTGGCGTGCCTTGGCAAAGGTGCAGCAAGCGCTGACTGCCGCTGAAGCACGTATTGCCGAAGCCCGCGCCGAAGAAGATTACTTGCGCCATGCCGTCGATGAACTGGATGCTTTGTCCCCTGAGGTAGGCGAAGAAGCGTCCCTCGATACCCAGCGTCGCCTGATGCAAGCCGCCGAGAAAATCCGCACTGATATCTCCAAAGCGGACAATGCTTTGGGGTTAAACGGCGCCGAGGGCCTTGCAGGTGATGCCTCGCGTTGGCTGCAAGGTGTCGCGGTAGAGGCTGACGGGCGGTTGGACGCAGCACTCGAAGCAATTGAGCGAGCGATGCTGGCCTTGGACGAGGCGCAGACTGGCGTGTCGCACTGTCTTGACGATTTGTCGTTCAACATGTCCGACCTTGAAGACGTTGAGGAACGGCTTTTTGCTATTCGCGGTTTGGCCCGCAAGCATGATGTTTTGCCAGATGCATTGTCAGAGTTCGCGGATGGGTTGCGCGTCAGGCTAAGCGTGCTTGACGATGGTGCGCGCGACTTGGCGATATTGACAGATGCCGTGTCCGCCGCGCAGGCAGGCTATGACCAAATCGCCACTTCATTGCGGACCAAGCGCCAAAAGGCCGCAACTGCTTTGGATCACGCGATGGCAAAGGAACTTGCCCCGCTCAAGATGGAGCGCGCGGTGTTTGCGACGACGATATCGGATGCGGATGCCGGCCCAGAGGGCATTGATGCGGTGGCATTCACTGTCGCAACCAACCCGGGCGCACCGGCGGGCCCGTTGAACAAGATTGCGTCGGGTGGCGAACTGAGCCGCTTTTTGCTCGCACTGAAAGTATGTCTGACCCAAGCCACAGAAGGCCTGACGATGATTTTTGACGAAATCGACCGGGGTGTTGGCGGGGCGACTGCCGACGCGGTTGGACGGCGGCTTGCCGAACTTGCAGAAGGCGGGCAGATTCTTGTGGTGACGCATTCGCCCCAAGTCGCCGCCCTTGGCGGTCATCATTGGCGCGTTGAAAAAGTGCAAGAGGCACATGAGACGCGGTCGACTGTTGTCGCACTTGACCCGGCCGAGCGTGTGGATGAGATCGCGCGCATGCTTTCAGGCGACACTGTCACGGACGCCGCACGGCAAGCAGCACGTGAGTTGATCAAAGGTTAGTAGGGACGCCGAGTGACAAAAAATTGGGCGCCGCAAACTGCGACGCCCTGAACCTATACCAGTTACCCAGCCCACTCATCATTCATGTACCTTGGCCACTCACCTCCGCAGTACACGCAGTCCATTTATTTAGAGACAATCAAACGTCCCAAAACAATCAGCGCTTCGTAATAAAAATTAATTATGAAAACGCATTTACTTTTTTACCACCCAAGACGAACCTGCGTCTCTTGACGTGATGATAGCAAGGAATTTCACATGAACGCAACCTGTACCAAAGTATACGCTCTGGTCAATTTTGGAACTTTTGATAAAGATGATTGAATTAGGCAAAAATTAAGTAACTTATTGATAATACTTGTTATATTTGATTAAGCATAGGTAAATTTTGATATATTTCAATAAGTAAATAATTAGCCGCGCAATGTTATGGCACCATGTTTATTTTCGTAAATTCACTGACTAACGTCACGTTTCGCAATTCTCTAATTCCCGAATTATACGAATTAAAATTGAAAAACTTTCACGAATGCGCTGCTTATGGCGTCCCGAATTGC
>CBDTVI010000165.1:0-5495 GCA_965364065.1 uncultured Yoonia sp.
CGTCTGGCCGTGCAACAATCGTATCAGCCCCTTTAAAAAGCACATTGCAGTCCAATGCCTTGGCCGCAAACTGCGCAAGCGTTATACGGCACGTCGTTTGGGTAAATGCCGCGGGGATCAGACGCCGTAATTCGCCCTCATGCGGGGTCATAACGACCTGCGCGCCGGACACCGCTTTGATCAGGTCCGGGTCTTGCGCAATCAACGTGATCGCGTCCGCATCCAGACAGATAGGAAACGGCAATGACAGCACATCACGCAGTTTCATTCGACTTTCATCACAAACCCCGAAGTTTGGACCAATGCAGATCGCCGATGGTCTAAGCGCTGTGAGTTGTTCCCCAAAGCCCGTGTCATCATCGTATGTTTTCACCATGATCGCATTCAGATGGGCGGCATGTTCGGCTTGGCCATCAAGCGAGGTAAACACGCTGACAACCCCTGCACCAATCCTAAGCGCGCCACGTGCGGCCAGCCTTGCAGCCCCGCCATGCGCTGGTGGACCAGAGACAATGACCGCATGGCCATAGTCATATTTGTGCCGCGCGCCACTTTTGCCCAATTGCACTAGCTGATCAGCCGTGATCGTGAACTCTGGAATTTGTTGCCCGCTATCCGTCATGCGTGCAATATTGCGATGAATAGCCACCATCAACAAGGTGATAGCGGCCGAAGATAAAGTTTGCCTGATCTGACAGCAAGAAACACGTCAGCGCTGATAGTTCCTCCGCGGTGCCAAGCCGTCTAATCGGGTGCAGTTCTGCGATCCCCTCAAGCGCGGCCTCATCAAGGTTTTTTCCAACAGCGGCGTGGCGATAAAGCCCGGGACAACAGCATTCACACGCCCGTCGGCCTTAGCGCATGCCGTAAAAGACACCATTCAGATTGACGTCGATCACCTTTTGCCAACCATCCAGCGGATAGCCGCATCATTCTTTGATCCGCGACCAAGTCAGGCGGACCTGCAGACCACCCAACGACGCACGGCCAAGAGAGAGGCTGCAATCGTGCGCCATAGCCATATCGTTCGCGATACTAAGCCCTAGTCCCGTGCCGGGTTTTTCATTATCCAGTCGACTGCCACGTTCAAGAACAGTGTCTCGTTCTGCGTCAGGAATTCCGGGGCCATCATCCTCGACAGTCAAGAACGCCATGTCGCCTTCATGACCTGCCCGCAAAGCGATACGCCCTCGCGCCCATTTCATCGCATTGTCGATAAGATTTCCCAAAAGTTCAGTCAGATCAAATTCATCAAACGGCGCACGAAGTGTTTCAGGGACATCTATCACCCATTCGATGTGTTCTGCACCAGGCTGGCGGCTTAGGGCTGCATGCAGGCGCGCGGCAATGGGGGCCAGTTTGCAACGTCGCATGATCTGATGGCTATCGCGGCTGCGGGCGAGTTCGCGCTCGACGATATATTCGATGTTTGCGATTTCAATGTTCAATTCATCGGCCAGTTCGTCTTGCCCAGTGCGGCGCACCTTGCGTTCCACACCGTGCATGATCGTGAGTGGTGTTTTCAGACCGTGCGCCAAGTTTGCGGCACCCAAGCGAACGCGTTCTAACGTGTCTGAATTGGTATCAAGGAGTTGGTTTACCTCGGCCGCCAGTGGCAAAATTTCGATCGGATAGCCCTCTGACAACCGATCCGTCGTGGAATTGCGGATGCGGCCTAATTCCGAACGGACCTTTTCCAATGGTTTCAGCCCAAGCTTTACCTGAATCCAGCTTGCTGCCAGTAAGAATCCGCCAAGGATCGTAAGAGCCAAAACAGAATAATTGAAAAATCCCGCGACTGAAGCATCAAGGTCGGTTCGGTCAATGGCCACCGCCAAATAGACCTCACGACGCGCGATGCCTTCGCCCGTTGTGATGATCCAACTTGCCACGGCGACAGCTTCACCAGTGCCAATTTCAAGGTTCGCAAAAGCAATGCGTCCTGCGGTTTCAGGGCGTTCCAATGCGAGGGCTGCGGCCCAGAACGAGGGCGACAGGATCGGCTCTGCATCGTCGATTTGTATTTGCCAATAATACCCTGACAGAGCTTGATCAAAGCGTGGATCAGAAAGTGGTGCAATCTCGACCTCACCGGTGGTGCTGACACCTACATTGCCACTAAGCAGCAAGAGATACGTCTCTAGTTCATCTTGCACGCGTTCTTCGAAATACATGCGGAACAGGAAATTCAACACGAATGCTGTAGCGACCAATGCCAACGCCGTTGTGATAGCCGCAGCCATAAGTAGACGCAGGCTTAGCGATGATTTCACGGCGCATCCTCTGCGATGATGTAGCCAAATCCGCGCCGTGTTTCGATTATGTCCCCACCGATTTTACGGCGCAAGCGACCAACAAGCACCTCAACCGCATTGCTGTCAGGTTCTTGGTCACGGTAATAAATGTTTTCCACCAACTCTTCTTGTCCAATCACTTGGCCGCGGTGGTGAAGCAAGTAGTTAAGAAGCCTGTATTCCAAAGGTGTGATCTTTAAAGGGCGCCCGTCGACCGATACCCGCATCTGTCGCAAGTCCACCCGCAGCGATCCCGCCTCGAGCGTCGTCGCCTTTTGTCCGCTGGAACGCCGTAGCAAGGCGCGTAATCGAGCAACAAGTTCCTCCATTCGGAACGGTTTGCCCAAATAGTCGTCGGCACCAGCGTCAATTCCCTCGACCCGCTCGTTCCAGTTTGCACGCGCAGTCAGCAATATGACCGGCATATCAAGACCCTCTTCGCGCCATTTGCGCAGCACCGAAAGACCGTCGCGCTTTGGCAAGCCCACATCAAGAATTGCGGCCGCGTATTTCTCCGTACTACCAAGAAACCAGCCTTCTTCGCCATCATAGGCGATCTCTGGGATCAGCCCCTCGGCAGTCAGAACGTCGGCGATTAGGTCGGCGATTTTGCGTTCGTCTTCGACGATCAGAATACGCATCTAACAGTTCTGCACATTGGTAATTTGACCCGATTTTGCATCGACAGTGACCGATACAATAGCACCAGAGCGGTTAACAATGACGACACGAAACGCCGGTGAACGTCCGCTTTCGGAAAATCCGACCCGCAGCATTCTGCCAGGGTGCCTAGATTGCACGCTGTTTAAGACTTCACGCAGTGGCCGGGCATCACCGCGTGCAATGGCTTGCTGCGCACGCTCGTAGTCTTGGCGCGTGATCTGCCCTCCACCGGGTAGCGATGTTTGTCGACACGTTCCTGCGGTACTTGGGCCACTTGCGCGAGAACTGGAACCGCCAGCGCGATCGGCGGGTTGGGAGGGTCCACTGGGATTGCTGGCAGCTGAGGGCGGCGAGGGGTTGCTGGGTGGCGAGGGGGGGGTCGCGGGGCTGACCGGTGATGGCGACGATACGCTTGATGCGGCGTGGGCCCTGCTTATCCCTAAAATGCCGGGCGACATGTAAACGCTCGCGGCACTCAGTCCCAACCGTGCCAAAGCCGCGCGACGGGATATAGGTTTGCTGTTGGTCATTCTGCGGCCACTTCAATGCTGGACGAGACAATGAGCTGTGCTGCAACAAGGCTGCGCATCAAGGCATCACTGTCCGTTTCGATCTGGCCGACCGCCACATCTTGGAAGGCCGCTGTCAGGATTTCAATGACCTCGTTCAGGTTTGCGGGTTCTTCCAGTACATTCCAGATCGCCACTGATCCGGCGTTAAGTCGATAGATTGCCAAACCGTTGCTATCCGCAAGAAAGTGATCATCACCCACCTGGGTTTCTGTCAAACCAGCGGCTTGGACGTATTGACACGATGGCACAAAAGGCGGTGCCTGTTGGTTGAGCTTGGCCAATGGCGCTTGTTCGAAAGCCTCGCCAACAGCGATATTCTTTGCGGCTGGCAGTGTTTGCAGCGCTGGATGCGCTGCAAGAAACTGGGCTGCTTGTTCTCCACAATGATATGTCAGGCGGTAGACTGGCAAATGACGTGTCAGAGCATCCATCGACTTTAGTATTTCGCCTGAAAGCTGAGTTCGCGCAAAATTTTGAGTGATGAGACTGGTGAGCGCATCAGAACGCGGGATAGCTTCAAGCGATGGCGCGACTGGGTCGCTCTGCCGATCCAAAACAACCATTGCGCCTAGCGGCATCTTCTCACCACCGGATGCGATAGTTGCCCGGCACAAGTACTTGTACTGCTTGTTGGATGGACCCGGGTCCTGTTGTACCCAATTGTGAAAGGTATCAGAAAAGCTATCCGGCAAGGGCAGACGAATGCGGGGGGCGACGCCGTTTGCGATGCCAAGAAAGGTTTGGCTTTGCGCATCAACGTGCACAGGCAGAAAGTCGTCTGAATATATGCGATGCCCAAGCTGGGCCAATGCCGCTGTCATCGTGCTTTTACCTGCGCGACGGGTATTGGGAAAGATGATAAGCCGCCCCGAGAACGCAACTGCGGCTGCATGTAGGCACAAAAGGGCCGGATCAGAACGTAGCCGTTCCCAAGCCATTTCGGCCACAAGATCGCAAATGACGTTCACTGCATTCCATCGGCGAGGGCTGGACGGTGCTTCATCAAGTGCGAGTGACCAGTCGTCGCCATCGCTAGGCCGGATTGTCACAAAGGGCCGACGCGTACGAATGGTGCTGGCGTCATGCGGCCAATGGGAAAGGACCTCCGAGATCATTGGCACCAAAAGCGCCGCGTTCTCTAAGGCAACAGGATTTTTCAATCCATCAAATTGCAGATAGGTTGTCTCTGTCACGGTCTGTCCTCGCGGGATGGCTTGAATGCTATCCAAAACGAACCTTGAAGAAAAGGAAAACGGTCTGACTGCGTAAATAATGGCAGACAGACCGATTGCATTGTGTCGTCTTCGAAAGGAATGGCCTTCGCTTACGAAAGACCAATGCACCTTCTTGTTCCGTCGACATCGTTGGTGACGACTTCACCACCGGCAGCTTCGCAGTCGCCGGTCGTCATGATCTGTGTTGGGCCGCTTGGGCCACTCGGCGTGCTAGGCGTGCTTGGCGTTGATGCCTCGCTTGGCGTTGATGCCTCGCTTGGCGTTGATGCCTCGCTTGGCGCAGATGCTTCGCTTGGCGTGGATGCAGGGCTAGCTGCAGACGGGGCACTGACCGACGATGCGGCGTGTGCGGCAGACAGCATTGTAAATGCGGGAATAGTGTATGCGGCCAAAGCCACTCCACCAAGGCGTGTCATCGCCTTGCGGCGGGAAAGTGTTTTTTCGACTTTATCAGGCATTTCATATTCCTTCTATTGATTTGAGCGGCTTTAGGTATTCACCTTTGACGTGTTTAGCTTGAAGGCATCTTCAAACGCCTGAACCGAACTGTCAGCATTTTGTCAGGTGGATATAAGAAGGTTGCGCGACGATGGGCTTGCATTGTCAGGGTATGCAAATTGTCGTGAATAACTTTGTATGACGTGGTTTTCGAGAGCTGCTTTTTAAAGCCTCGAAACCAATTCGCGCTAAGCCAGTAGAGCGTGCATCGTAGAAGAAAAGTTGTCCCTCGG
>CBDTVI010000166.1:0-5412 GCA_965364065.1 uncultured Yoonia sp.
TGATCGGCCCCGACTGTCACGGCTACTTGGGCTGCCAAACGGTCATTATCGCCATATCTAATCTCATCCGTCGCGATTGTATCATTTTCGTTAACAATCGGTGTGACGCCAAGCCCCAGCATGGTCTCCATCGTTGCACGACTATTCAGATACCGGCGCCGGTTTTGGCTATCTTCGAGCGTGACAAGTACTTGGCCTGTGATAATGCCATGCGGGCTAAGCGCCTCTTCGTAGGCCCGCGCCAATCTGATCTGACCCACCGCTGCGGCGGCTTGTGACTGCTCTAGTGCGAGCGGCGTCATCGGCAGACCTAGAATTTCGCGCCCTAGTGCTATTGAACCAGACGAGACAATAATCACATCAGTGCCGCGTGCGCGAATACGCGCGACGTCTGCGGCTAATGACGTCAACCATTCTTGGCGCAACGTTCCCGTTTGGGCGTCAACCAACAAGGCTGAGCCGATCTTAACTACAAGACGTTTGGCGTCAGTTAGGGCCGCCATTCTGCGGCCTCGACCTCTGCCTCCGCGGCGGTGCGGTGACGCAGGCGGTTATCGTCGATTTCGGCGCGTAATGCCCGCAGAACTTCGGGGATGCCTTCACGGCTTACGCCAGACATCATCAAAACCGGGCCTTTTGCGACGGCAGCGATTTCATCACGCAAGAATGTGCGTTCTTCATCATCCAACGCGTCGATTTTGTTCAGAACAGTAATCCGCGGCTTTTCTGCCAATTCGCCGCCATAGGCCTCAAGCTCACCGATAATCGTGGTCAGATCAGCAGCAGGATCGCCAGAAGTGCCGTCAATGAGGTGCAACAGCACCGCACAGCGTTCAACATGGCCAAGGAACATATCACCTAAGCCGCGCCCTTCGCTGGCACCTGCAATCAGACCCGGAATGTCGGCTACAACGAATTCAACCTCGTCAATGCCGACCACGCCAAGATTGGGAACCAGCGTCGTAAACGGATAGTCAGCAACCTTGGGCCGTGCGTTTGAGGTAGCCGCAAGAAAGGTGGATTTGCCAGCGTTCGGCATGCCCAACAAGCCCACATCCGCGATCAGCTTCAGACGCAGCCAGATGGTGCGCTCAATCGCTTCTTGGCCCGGATTAGACCGACGCGGGGCTTGGTTCGTGGATGTCTTGAACTGCAGGTTGCCCCAACCGCCATTGCCGCCTTTGGCGATGACGATTTTCTGGCCAACTTCGGTCAAATCCGCGATGACTGTTTCTTCGTCTTCATCGATGATTTCAGTCCCAACCGGAACACGCAGCAGTTTTGCTTCGCCATCTTTACCAGTCCGCTGGCTGCCCATTCCGTGCTGGCCGCTGCCCGCAAAAAAGTGCCGCTGATACCGGAAATCAATGAGGGTGTTCAGGCCGTCAACGGCTTCGATGATGACATCGCCGCCTTTGCCGCCATCACCACCGTCAGGGCCGCCATATTCCATAAATTTCTCACGGCGAAACGAGATACAGCCGCCGCCGCCAGCGCCAGACCGGATATAGACCTTGGCAAGATCGAGGAATTTCATGTTTTTGGCTTTCTGGGGCTATTCTAAACCGCCGATAAACTACTGTGAAGCAGTTCTCAAGCGATCCTCGGCCAAATCCATGTCGGGCCGATTAATGTGATATTTTGAGTGTGTATGTCCATGTGGGCACAGTTGCGTTGCGTGACACAGAAAACGCTTCTGCGTCGCCAAGATAGTCGAAACCGCAATTGGTCAACACGCGGGCTGAACCCGGGTTGTCTTGGAAGACTTCTGCGAAAATCCGGTCAGACTTGTGCGGATTGGCTGCGATCAACGTGCGCACGGCTTCTGTTGCAAAACCGGTGTTCCAAAACGCAGGCGCGATCCAATAGAAAATCTCGGATTGGGCGCGGTCCATGTGTTCAAGTGTGATCAGGCCCAAGGCTTCGGCGTGACCATGCACAGATCCATCAATGACCCACACATCCTCGGAGCGGATTGGTTGCGAAGCACGGTCAATCATCGCCTCGACTGAACCGGGCGGCAGTGGATGCGGCATTGCACGCGTCCCACGCGCCACGCGGTCGTCACTTGCGTACATTGCAATCAAACCAGCGTCAGCCTTCCGGCAGGGGCGCAGCACAAAGCGCGCAGCCTCTATGGTGTCTTGCACTATGATTTCTTCATGTCGCATTGCTTTCCTCCTCGAAAACAAACTTCATTCAGCACCCGCCTTAAACGCAAAGGATGGCGAAACAATGAAACGCATGGTGTGCCGTTCAAGCGACTGATGCAGCGTTTCTTTGAAGTACACGTAATCAGAACTTACGAATTAAAAAGGGGACCGGTTTGCACCGATCCCCTCAATTCATATTACCTGAGAAATTCGGACTATTCAGCGGCCTCTGCCACTGGGAGAACCGAAATAAAGGTGCGGCCCTTGAGGCCTTTGTGGAATTTGACGTTGCCATCAATAGTTGCAAAAATCGTGTGATCCTTGCCCATACCGACGCCCATGCCCGGCCACATCTTCGTGCCACGTTGGCGCATGATGATGTTGCCCGGAATGACGACTTCGCCACCGAATTTTTTTACGCCAAGACGACGACCAGCTGAGTCGCGTCCGTTACGGGATGAACCGCCTGCTTTTTTGTGTGCCATTTGGTCTCTCCTTAGCTTTTTGCTAGATCAGCGGCTTGAGCCAGCCAACCATCACGATCGATACGGCCCTTGAACGACAGCTTTTCGTCCATGTCAGCAATATCTTCTGGCGTCCATGCAGCGATCTGCGCGAACGATGTCACACCCAAAGCGTGTAGCTTCTTGACGATGACTGGACCAACGCCACTGATCTTTGACAGATCATCAGCGCCTGTGTCAGCTTTTGGTGCGGCTTTTGCCTTTGGAGCAGCCTTTGGCTTTGCAGCCTTCGGTGCGTCAGTCTTTGGCGTAGATGCACGCGCAGCAGCTGCAGCGGCTTTTTTGGAAGTCGGTGCGCCGTTTGCGCCAGTCACAGTTGTGATACCTGCGCCGGAAACAGCGGCCATAACGCCAGACTTGTCTGCGCCTTTTTCAAGGATCTCAGCAATCCGAACCAAGGTCAGTTGCTGACGGTGGCCTTTCTTACGCTGCGAACCGTGCTTACGGCGACGCTTGACGAAGTTGATCGTCTTTACGCCTTTGATCTGGTCGATCACTTCTGCTTGGACGCCAGCGCCCTCAACAAAAGGTGCACCCACGGTGGAGCCGACCATCAGAATCTCGTTGAATTGAATTTTATCACCAGCAACTGCTGCCAGCTTTTCGACACGAAGTACGTCGCCTGAGGCAACTTTGTACTGCTTGCCGCCGGTTTTGAGAACCGCAAACATATGTTTTTCCTTTGTCTATCGCGTCTCTGAGGCCCCCAATCAAGTTGGGCGTTTGGTACCTGTGGACTGCGCGCCCTTGGGCGAATTATCGCATAACCCCTCACAAGTCCCTTGTAAGGTTGGCGGCTTATGCGACCATATCCCAAGTAAGTCAAGCCAAGAGAAGGTCGAAACCCCCATGCGCTGGCCATTGATCGCAGTCCTATTGATATCCGCGTGTTCAAACGCGCCCAACCACATAGGTAACCCGCTTTTGTTGCCCATAAATGCGATCACGTCGGCCGCTGAAAACGCCGTATATAGTCAGCGACGGGGTAAAGTCGAAGTGTTTGTAAAATCGAACTTCACGGCGATGATTGCCGACATTCGTGCAGGGAGTGGGCCTACCTTAATTCAGGCCATGAATATCGCAGGCGTCCCGGTAAACGACCGCCCTGCCCGCATCATCCAGCTGCAATCAGACATTGGACTATACGAAACAGCCCCCGGTGCATTGGTCACCGCACTGATGGTTTATAGCGCCTAAAATCCGGCTAGCAAAGAATCCCGCTTTGCAACTTGATCCCAGAAAGCTTTGGACTTGGCGATATCGTCAGCCACATCCGCAGGAATTCCACGCGCTAAAATCCGCTGATAAAGTGTCTGCGGATAACCCGGCATAATTGGCGGCACACTGACCATCGCATTGATGTCGGCTGCGTTCCCTGCTGCTTCTGCGGGACAGCCGCGTGTTGGATTGCCGCTCACATCGCGGCCCTCTGCCTCAAGACGGGCGACCGCAGCAAAGTAAATCGCGCATTCGCCCGCGATCAACGCCTCTTGGCCAGGATCATCGGCGGCCAAATCAGGCTGCGGCGCAATCGGGGCTGTTTGCTCACAAGCGGCCAGAAAGCACAGAACTACAAGCGCATGTTTGATTGAAGGCATGAAACAAAATCCTTTTGACGTCCACAGCAGTATACAGCGGGCTTACGCGATGCCTAGACCTTGGGCAATCACAACTCTTGTGAGGTCATAAAGCGTGAAACACCAAGTCCCAGTGCCCGCGAGATGTCCTCGAACATTCCTTCAAATGAAACGAACAAAGCAGATGTCAATTCCTGACCAGCAACAGTGTCGGAGAACGCGATGTAGGCGGCCAGTTCATCGTCGGACAGTGGGTGGTATGCCATGAGCAGAAATGAATATATCCATTCCGTCGTGCTTTCGCGGATTTCGTTCTCTTGGCTCCAAACATCTTGGAGTGCCGTGTCAAGCGTGACGCCCGCAGGCATCGCACCGCCATCAATCAAGCCAGTGTAAAACGCATAGCTAGAATTGAGCGATCCAACCACATTGCTTTCGATCAGATCATTTGCTTCGACGAAACCCTGAACCTGTAAATACCGCGGTGTTTCATCCATCATTTCAAGTGCTGCCGCATCGATGCTGGCCTCTTCAACGGCATCATCAAGCAACGCGCGGCGGGCACTTACTTCAAGGTTGATGATCACAGTACCCGCGTCAGAGGTGTAAAAATCCAGCATGGCGTCAACATCATCCCCATCGAGCGCCTCGCCAAATGCACCGCGCACTTCTTCAAGCATCATCTGTGGATCATAAATCGCCGCAACCGCCGTGACCCAGTCGGACGAAACACCGCCCGGTACCATCTCTGTCGCCAAGGAGGTGCCGTATTCCAACCCTTCCTCGCGCATGATGTCGATGATTTCAGGCATGCCGAGCGCTGCAAACAACGCGTCAACTTTCGCAGTATCATCTGATTGTGCAGAAACGGGCGCTGCTGTGATCGTCGCAATCAGGGCAAAGGCAGTGGTAAAACGCGGCATCAGTGATCCTTTGAATGGTCAGTGTCTACTTAGTGATATGCAGCCCCCTGCTATATTCCAAGGCCGTTGACGCAATTGTCAGCGCAATGCGGTTTGCCCCTTGCGAAGGATGACGCTGCGCAGTACCACGCCAGCGATCCCCGCGGAGAGGTGCCGGAGTGGTCGAACGGGGCGGTCTCGAAAACCGTTGAGCGTGCAAGCGTTCCCAGGGTTCGAATCCCTGTCTCTCCGCCAA
>CBDTVI010000167.1:0-5391 GCA_965364065.1 uncultured Yoonia sp.
GCCAAAGCTTCGGCCCAGAAACGAGCGAACCAGTAATGGCTGTTGCGGTTGTCGGGTTGGCCAACTTTGCGTTGTGGGGAATGACCTTCAGACAGCAGCTTTTCAGTGGCTGTATCAACGGCATCACCAAGAATACCCGCAACAGGTTTGTCCTGCGATACAGCAAGGAACCGCAGGCTTTCGGCCAAGGCGCAGAACTCGCCCAATGAATCCCAGCGCAGGTGGTTTTCCTCAACCAACTGCTCAACATGCTTGGGCGCAGAACCACCAGCACCGGTTTCAAACAAACCGCCGCCTTCCATCAATTTCACAACCGACAGCATTTTGGCCGAGGTTCCGACCTCAAGAATTGGGAACAAATCGGTCAGGTAATCGCGCAACACGTTGCCAGTGACGGCTATTGTGTTTTCACCTGCATAGATCACCTCAAACGACCGGGTTGTCGCCTCGCGGGGGGCCATGATCTTGACCTTGTCGGTCAGACCGGCCGCTGCAAGCGCGGGTTCAATGTATGCCAACAGTTGCCCGTCGTGGGCGCGGTTGCGGTCCAGCCAGAAGATCGTCTCATAGCCTGTGGTGGCCATGCGGTCGATTGCCAGTTGGATCCAATTTTCAATCGGTGCGCGACGGGCAGACGCCAAGCGCCAAATGTCGCCCGCTTCGACCTTGTGGGTGTGCAGCACGTCACCATTGGCCGCAATAACACGCACGGTGCCATTTTGTGCGATCTCGAATGTGGTGGGGTGCGACCCATATTCTTCGGCTTTTTGGGCCATCAAACCGACGTTTTGTACGGTGCCCGATGTGACCGGATCAAGCGCGCCATTCGCTTTGCAGAATTCCACGGACGCATCATAGACTGGTGCGTAGGAACTATCCGGGATCACACAATTCGTATCGCCTTCGTTTCCGTCAGGACCCCAACCTTTGCCGCCCGCACGGATAACCGCAGGCATAGACGCGTCGATGATAACATCAGACGGGACATGCAGGTTTGTGATCCCGCGATCAGAGTTCACCATGTAAAGCGGTGGGCGCGTGCCGAGCAGCGCGTCTATCTCTGTACGGATGGCGGCACCGTTTGGCATCGCATCGATGGCTGCAAAAAGCGAACCAAAGCCCGCATTGGGGCTGATCCCTGCCGCCGCAAAATCGTCCGCAAACTTGTCAAAGACAGGCTGCAAATAGGCGACAACCGCATGGCCAAAGATGATTGGGTCGGACACCTTCATCATCGTGGCCTTCATGTGCAGCGAGAATAGCGTGCCTTGGTCTTTGGTCGCCGCAATTTGTTCATGGAAAAACGCCTTGAGCGCTTTGACGGACAAGAATGTCGCATCAACGATTGTGCCCGCTGGCATCACAAGGCCATCTTTCAATGTCGTCACGGTCCCATCTGCGCCAGTCAGTTCAATGCGCAACGGACCATCAGCTTGGGCGTCGGATAGTGTGACCGACGTCTCATTGGAAAAGAAGTCATTGGCACTCATCGTGGACACGCGGGTTTTGCTGTCAGCGGACCATTTGCCCATGCGGTGCGGGTTTGCGCGCGCGTAAGCCTTGACCGAAGATGGCGCGCGGCGATCAGAGTTACCTTCGCGCAGCACGGGGTTCACAGCCGAACCCTTGATCGCGTCATAGCGCTTGCGCGCTTCAACTTCAGAGGCGGTTTCTGGCGCTTCAGGGTAATCTGGGATGTTGTAACCTTGGCCCTGCAGTTCCTGCACGGCAGTAATCAACTGCGGGACAGACGCAGAGACGTTTGGCAGCTTAATCACATTAGCGCTGGCCTCTTTGACGACGCCGCCCAAAAGGGCCAGATCATCGGGCACGCGCTGTGCATCGGTTAGGTTTTCTGGGAAAACCGCCAAAATGCGGCCAGCAAGCGAGATATCTTTTGTGCCGATACTAATATCCGCGGCAGACAGGAACTTGCGCAGAATTGGCAACAAAGACGCAGATGCCAGCTGCGGGGCTTCGTCGGTTTTTGTGTAAATGATATCGGGCAGGTTCTGGTCTGACATGTGCTTGGCCTTTTTTGGGAATCGTTTATGCGACGCGAAACAGCGCCATAATCTGGCGTTGGCATACAATGGCATACAATGCTGCGCAAGTCCTTCAGGCAGGCTCGCGTCGCTTTGCCTTACGCAGGATCAGCGAGGACCGGCGAGGGCGGCGGTGTCATTCCAAATTTGATGTTCCACACCAACAGCCCGATCGTTGCCGCAACGCCCAGAACATTCAAGATCAGGACAGCAGGCCACAGCGCAGCTAAACCAGCAGCAAAGGCAAGCACGCGCATCACGGGACCGAACCGCTTTTCCATGCAGCCCTGCAGGGCTGCAGCAATGGCGTAAACGCCAAATACAGCAAAGACGAAAACAAGGATCATCTCGGACCAATTGCCAGAAAGGAATGGCGTGTAGGCAAACAGGACCGGCACAATATACAGACCCTTTGCCAGCTTCCAGCTTGCCACACCCGTCGCCATTGCAGGCGCTTTGGCGATAGCTGCCGCCGTAAATGCGGCCAAGGCCACAGGCGGAGTAACGTTGCTGTCTTGGCTTAGCCAAAAGATGATCATATGCGCCGACAAAAGTGCGGACATCGCAACGGATTCGGGCACTACCAAATCGCGCAAGGGTACTGCGATTTCTAGCGGCAAGTTACGGATCAATTCGGTCGCTTCCGCGCGGGTAACTTCGCCCGCAAGCAATGCCGCTTGTTCAGGCACGCCAAACATTAACACAGCCTTTGCCGCATCGGGTAACGCACCAAGAGCCAGTTGTTCGATCACGAACTGGTCTGAAATCATGCCCGACAGCGCAGGCGCGGACAGCGTGGCCAGAACAATATAGGCAGCCGTCACAGGCAGGCCCATGCCCAGCACAAGACTGGCCAGCGCGATCAGCACCAATGCAATCAAGACATTTCCACCCGACCATGCCGCGATCATCAAGCTGAACGTATTTCCGATCCCTGCGGTCGCAATCACATTCACGATCAATCCAACAGAGCATAGCAGCACGGCGGTCAATACCATGGCCTTTGTGCCCATCACGAAGGCCTCGAATACTGCACGTGGGCCCATCGGGTTTTTGGTCAGCCAGCTAGACGCGATCACTGCGCAAATGCCGAATACAGCCGCGTAAGTGGGGGTAAATCCAGACACCAACAGGAAAATCAGGGTACCGATCGGGATAAAGAAACTTGCTCCGCCTTCTTTGAATGCAGACAATAGCGTCTGCCCCTCATCGGGCATCGGTGGCAGGTTAGTGCGGCGCGCCTCGATCCGGACGAAGAACGCCACTGACAAAAAATACAGCAGCGCAGGCAGGGCTGCGACAGCAACGATATGTTCATATGGAATCTGCGTAAAGCTAGCCATCACAAAGGCACCTGCGCCCATGATCGGCGGCATCAGTTGGCCGCCAGTGGATGCTGCGGCTTCGACCCCGCCTGCAAATTTGGGCTGAAAACCCGCACGCTTCATCAAGGGGATCGTGATCACGCCCGTGGATGCCGTGTTCGCAACGGCAGAGCCTGAAATCGTACCGGTCAAACCCGATGCAATCACAGCCACAATACCCGGACCACCCACCATGCGGCCCGCGACAGCGCGGGCAAGGTTGATCACGAATTCGCCTGCGCCGGACCGCAGCAGGAAAGCGCCAAAGATGATGAACAAGAAAACAAACGTCGAGGAAATTCGCGCAATCGTGCCGAACATCGCATCATCGCCATAGATTGAACGGAACGCGACAGTCTCAAGGCTTAGACCGGGAAAAGAGAAGATACCGCCGATAAACTGGCCCCAAAAAACAATATAGGTCAGCGCAAAGATAATCAGACCGGGGATAATTAGGCCCGCGACACGGCGCGTCAGTTCAATCGCGCCCGTGATGACGATCGCGGCTGCGATCCAATCAGGTGTCGAAAACTTAACGCCACGGTCATAAATCGCGTTCTCAGCCTGTGCCAGCCATACGGCAGCAAGCGCAACAGTCAGACCAATGATCGCGTCCAACATGACGGGTGCACGTTTACCTGATTTGCCCTGCCACATCGGATACAGGACCGCAGCAAGGGCCGCAAAACCGGCAAAGTGATAGGCGTTGCGTTCAAGTTCGGACAGGACCGGATCAAACGCCACATAAAGATGGCCGATCGCAATCAAGAAACAGGCAACCGACAAAATAAGGTCTGGAACGCCAGTAAAGGTCCGCAATGGCCCCGTATCTTGTTCTTCTAGGTCTGCCATTTTCTTTCCCCCCGAATGCAAAACCGGCCCCATGTTTTCACAGGGGCCGGTTTCGATATTATAAAGTTACTGTGCGATCAAACGCGCAGGAACGTCGATACCAACTTCTTGGTAATACTGCAGCGCACCGGGGTGCAGCGGCAAAGGCAGACCCGCAATCGCGTTCTCGATGGCCATCACCTTAGTCGCGGGGTGGATGGCTTGCAGGAACGGCAGGTTCTCGTAGATGGCTTTTGTCATCAGATAGACATGCTCGGTCGGTAAATCAGCGCTTGTGGCCAAAAAGTTCGGCTGTGCGATGGTTTGCACGTCCGCGTCCTGACCGGGGTATGTACCAGCGGCGATGGTGAACGGCGTCCACAGACCACGGCCACCGTCGGCTGTTGCCATTTGTGCGTCCGTAAAGCCCAGCAATGTAACGCTGTCACCAGCAGTCGCCATCAACTGGCTAACCGCACCAACAGGCACACCAGCAGGTGTTCCGATACCTTTGACCTGACCGTTTTGCAGGGCTTCTGCAGATGGGCCGTAGCCGCCAAAGACCAGTTCATAGTCAGTTTCGATATCAATACCAAAACTGCTAAGGATGGTGCTGTTGGACCCGATTGTGCCAGAGTTCTGACGACCAAGCGCCATCGCCTCGCCTTTCAGATCCACGAGCGCGCCAACTGTACCGTCGCCGGCAACATCAGATGACACAAGGAAGTGTTCAACGTTCTGCCAAAGCATCGTAACGGAACGCAGGTTTTCTTGTGGACCTACCTCTTCTAATGGACCCGTACCGGACGCTGCGTAGAAGCCGTAAAGGCCCTGCATGATACCGAATTGCGCCTCGCCTTCGCGGATCAAACGGACGTTTTCGCCCGAACCCGCAGAACTGATCGCGGACATGCCGATACCCTGCTTTGGCTCAAGCTTAACCTTGACCAAAGTCGCAAGTGCGACACCAACTGGATAGTATGTGCCACCGGTTGAAGCAGTTGCCAGAATATAGCTGGCCTCTTCGGCTTGTGCGCTGACACCCGTCAAGGCGATGCTTGCGGCAACAATAGCTGTTTTAAAGTGTTTCATGGTTTCCTCCCAAAATGATCCGTTAAGGATAATCAAAGAACAAGTACGCCTGCAAGCGA
>CBDTVI010000168.1:0-5376 GCA_965364065.1 uncultured Yoonia sp.
AGGTGGTCAGCGCAAGCGCGTTTTCCTAGCGCGCGCTTTGGCGCAAGAAGGCCGGGTGATCTTGCTGGACGAGCCGTTTACTGGCGTTGATGTAAAGACCGAAGACGCGATTGTCGCCTTGCTGCGCGATCTGCGTGACGAGGGGCGGGTGATATTGGTGTCGACCCACAACCTTGGATCGGTACCAGAATTTTGCGACCGTACGATCTTGGTCAAAGGCACCGTACTGGCCTACGGGTTGACCGAAGATACGTTCACGCGCGAAAATCTCGAGCTCGCCTTTGGTGGGGTGCTGCGCCACTTCGTTCTGGGTGGATCTGACCTGCACGATGATGACGATAGTCGCCAAATCCGTGTAATCACGGATGATGAGCGCCCGTTTGTGGTCTACGGCGAAGACCGAAAGAAAAAAGCACCCGACAGCGAAAAAGAACCAAGCTGATGCAAGTTCTGCTAGAGCCTTTCAGCTACAACTATATGTTCAACGCCATGTGGGTCAGCGCCTTGGTCGGCGGGGTCTGTGCGTTCTTGTCAGCCTATCTGATGCTGAAGGGCTGGTCGTTGATCGGTGACGCGCTGAGCCATTCCATCGTGCCCGGTGTTGCCGGCGCGTACATGCTGGGCCTTCCGTTTGCCTTGGGCGCTTTCGCCGCGGGCGGACTGGCAGCAGGGGCGATGCTGTTTCTCAATCAACGGTCGGGCCTGAAGGAGGACACGATCATCGGTTTGATCTTTACTTCGTTCTTTGGGCTGGGCCTGTTCATGGTCTCGCTATCACCCACTTCCGTCAGCGTGCAAACGATCACGATGGGCAATATCCTTGCCATCACCCCCGGCGATACGCTGCAGTTGGCCATCATCGGGTTCGTGACTTTGGCGGTGCTTTTGGCTAAATGGAAAGACCTGATGGTCACGTTTTTTGATGAAAACCATGCGCGATCAATCGGGTTGAGACCTGACATCTTGCGCATCGTTTTCTTTACACTTTTGTCGGCCTCTTGCGTCGCTGCATTGCAAACTGTCGGTGCGTTCTTGGTCATCGCGATGGTCGTGACACCCGGTGCGACCGCGTACCTGCTAACCGACCGTTTCCCGCGGCTGTTGGTTCTTAGCGTCACGATTGGGGCTACCACCAGTTTCGTCGGTGCTTACTTGAGCTTTTTCGCAGATGGTGCCACTGGCGGCATCATCGTCAGCTTGCAAACGCTAATCTTCCTTGCGGCCTTTTTCTTTGCACCTAAACACGGCTATTTGGCCGCCCGCAGACGTGCGGCCACAGCGTTGAAGGGGGCATGATGGAAACCCTGCTTTTCCCCTTCCAGTTCAGCTTTATGAACAACGCCTTTCTTATGATGGCGATCATTGCGGTCCCGACCAGTCTGTTGTCGTGCTTTTTGGTGCTTAAGGGTTGGTCCTTGATGGGCGATGCGATCAGTCATGCGGTTTTGCCGGGGATCGTTCTGGCCTACCTGTTGAACATTCCGCTGATCATCGGGGCCTTTGCGGCGGGGATGTTTTGTGCGCTTAGCACTGGGTTCCTGTCCGAGAACAGCCGTGTGAAGCAAGACACCATCATGGGTATCGTGTTTTCGGGGATGTTTGGCTTTGGGATCGTGCTTTACACTAAAATCAGCACCGATATGCACCTAGATCACATCCTATTTGGCAACATGCTGGGCGTTAGCGGGCAGGATCTGTGGACCGCAGGCACAATTGCCGCTGTGGTGGCCGTGATTGTCATCGCCAAGCGGCAGGATTTCATGTTGCACGCCTTTGATCCGGTACAAGCACAAGCCGTCGGGTTGCGCGTCGGTTGGCTGCATTATGGACTGTTATCGTTGATTTCATTGACCATCGTGGCGACTTTGGCAGCGGTCGGGATTATTCTTGCCATCGGACTTTTGATTGCACCTGGTGCGATTGCGTTTCTGGTGACCAAACGGTTCGCGGTCATGCTGCCTATTGCGGTTGGCGTGACAATGGTGTCGGGCTTTCTAGGCGTCTACATCAGCTTCTTTATCGACAGCGCACCGGCCCCCACGGTCATTCTAGTGCTGACAGCGATTTTTATCGCTGCGTTCATCCGGGCCAATCGCAAGATGCGACAGGCCCAGCCAGACGCAGGTGCGTTGGACGGCTAAGCCCGTTCGCGATCAATCGCCGTCAGCCACACCCATTGCGCGAATGCGCGCGCGGCGTGCGCGGTAGCTGGGTAGAACGATTAGAATGGCAGCAAGGATTAGCAGTCCCAAAGTCATTGGGCGCTCTACGACAAAACCAATGCCGTCATAGAGATTCATCGAGCGTGAAAAGTTGTTTTCCAACATTGGCCCAAGAATGAAACCAATCAGCAATGGTGCCAATGGATAATCAGCAAAGCGCAGGATCGTAGCGGCAACGCCCAGTCCCACCAGCAACAACAACTCGGTCGCGTTGTTCTGCCCGATGTAGGCACCCATCATCGTAAAGAACAAAATGAACGGGATCAGGAAGGTGCGGGGGACCAACAGCACTTTGGCGATATAGGGGATCAACGGCAGGTTCAGGATCAACAACACCAGATTGCCAAGATACATTGAGATAATGACGGCCCAGAAAATCTCTGGCTCATCAATCATCAGACGCGGACCGGGTTGGACATTCAGCGCGATCAGCGCGCCTAGCAAAATCGCCGTTGTGCCTGAACCGGGGATGCCGAGTGTCAGCAACGGCACGAACGATCCCGTACAAGCCGCGTTATTTGCGCTTTCGGGGGCGGCGAGGCCTTTCAGGCTGCCTTTGCCGAATTGTTCCTGCTCTTCTTTCGTGGCGATGTTCCGCTCTACGGCATAGCCAAGGAAAGACGCAATCGTGGCACCTGCACCGGGCAGGACACCGATCAAAAAGCCTTGGACGGATTGCCGTGCAATGACGGGCGCGATCTGGCGGGCCTCTGCGCGAGTGATCCGCAGGTCCTTAATCTCGTTGTTGCCGCCGTCTTCGGTTTTGGACCGTGACGGGTCCAGCACCAGATACAGCGCCTCTGGCAGGGCGAACATCGCCATGGCCAGCGTGATAAAGCCCAAACCGGACTGCAAATCCATGATGCCAAAGGTAAAGCGCGGCATGTTAAACAACACGCCTTCGCCAATCGTAGCAAGCATCAAACCTACAAAGGTCATCAACAACGCCTTGGCCACTTGGCCAGTGCCTGCAAAGGCGGCGATGGCCGACAGGCCCACGACCATCAAGGCAAAGTATTCGGGTGATCCGAACAGCAACGCGACCGACGACAGGGCAGGCGCAAAGATCAGCAAAAGGATTGCGCCAATTGTGCCGCCCGCGAAAGACGAAATCGCAGCAACGGTTAGGGCCTTGCCGGCCTTGCCTTGGCGCGCCAACGGATACCCATCAAAGCTGGATGCGACGGTTGACGCCACGCCGGGTGCGTTGATCAAGATCGACGAAGTCGAGCCGCCAAAGATCGCGCCATAATAGACGCCAGCCAGCAGGATCAATGCGGTGGATGGATCACCAATGGAAATGGCCACAGGGATCATAATGGCGATGATCGACATCGGCCCAAGCCCGGGCAGCATGCCGATGAATGTGCCGATAAGGCAGCCGCCGATCACCATTAAGATGTTGGTTAGGGAAAAGGCCGTTGCGAGGCCGATCATCAGTCCTTCAAGCATTGATCAAATCCCAAATACAAAAGGCCATGGGCGCAGGAAGATACCCAGCACCTCTTGGACCAGATACCAAATGCCAAAAGCGGCCATAACTGCGACGGGGATCAAAATATGCAGGCGGCGTTCGCCCAGCAAAACCGATCCGATAATTAAAAACCCAACGGTTGAGCCGATAAATCCCAGTGGGCGCAGCAACAGCGCGTAAGCGACCATCAGGCCCAGCAAAATTGCGGCTTGTCCGATTTTGTAATCTTGTAAGCGGCGGTAATTAATCTCGCCTGCTTTGATTGTGCCGTCGCCTTTTTCAAATCCGAACAGGATCAGCAGGGTGGCCACGATGCCCAAGACAGATAGGACTTTGGGGAATGTAGATGGCCAAATCGGATCTCGCTGCATAAACGGCGCGAGCATATCGTCCATCATAAAGAATGCAGTATAGGCATAGCCCATGCACATCATCAAAATTATCAGTGCAATCCAGCGATCTAGCGCCATCGTCGTTCCCCCCGTCATATAATCACGTCCGGCAAGCGCGTGGCCTGCCGGACGCAAGGACCCTCGTTTAGAGGAAGCCCAATTCGCGCATCAGATCGCCGATCACTTGCTCTTGGTTCTCAAGGAAGCTGAGGAAATCGTCACCGTTGTTGTAGATGTTGACCCAACCGTTTTGGGCGCGCACGGCTTCCCATTCGGGTGTGTCATACATCTTGCCGATTGCGTCTTGGTAAGCTGCCAGCTTGTCTGCAGGCAGACCAGGTGCCGCAAAGAAACCACGCCAGTTGACGAATTCAGCATCGATGCCTTGTTCCATCATTGTTGGCGCATCTGCATAGCTTGCCATACGCTCTGGTGCGGTGATGCCGATGATTTTGACTTCGCCAGCGTCTGCAAGTGCGATGGCTTCAGAGAAACCAGTGCTCAGTGCTGCAATCTCGCCGGACAGCAATGCTGCCATGGCTTCGCCGCCTGCGTCATACGGGATGTATTTGACGTCGGACGGGTTTTCGCCAGCCGCTTTCATCACGATTGCTGCGACCAAGTGATCAAGACCACCTGGAACAGAACCGCCACCAATAGCTGTGCCACGTGGGTCAGCCTGATATGCTGCAACAAGGTCAGCCATTGAATTCACTGGGCTGTCTTTGCCGACAACCATTGCGGCATAGTCACCAATGGTGCCTGCAACCAGCGTCAGATCGCGGAAGTTCTGCGGGAAAACGCCGGTCAGCGAACGGATCACAATCGGGGTCGAGTTGACCATCATTGTGCCATACTGGCTTTCTGCGTTTTCGATCAGGTAACCGATGGCTTTACCGCCGCCGCCGCCTGACATGTTTTCGTAGCTGGCTGAACCGATAAGGCCGGACCCTGTCAGTGCTTCGCCTGTGCCACGTGCAGTGCCGTCCCAGCCGCCACCGGCGCCGCCGGGGATCAAAAAGTGAATGCTGTCCACGACCTGATGGCCGTCAGCCGCTGCAGGTGTGCCGAGTGTCAATGCAGCTGCAGCTGCAGCCATCACGACACGGCGGGTCATGTTAAATGTTGTCATAGTAGTCCTCCCATTTGACAACTGACCAGTTCACCGGTCAGTTGAGGAAGCAGACCATAATAACCTGACACGTACCTGTCACGACCAAAGAAAGGCATTTGCGGCGATGAAATTTCTTCTTGTTGAAGACAACACTGAGCTGGCAAACGCCATTTG
>CBDTVI010000169.1:0-5339 GCA_965364065.1 uncultured Yoonia sp.
AGGGCCTTGGGAAACCCGTCAGGGTCTTGGGGCCGCTTGCGCAACAGTCGCAACGCGCCTGCATAATCGGCACATGTGCGCGTGGCTTGAGGCTTAAGATCGCCGTCGGCTTTGTTCACAAGGATGATGTCGGCCATCTCCATGATGCCGCGCTTTACACCCTGCAACTCGTCACCACCCGCAGGAGCCAATAGCAATATAAAGAGGTCCGCCATTTGGGCCACGACAGTTTCAGACTGACCGACGCCGACGGTTTCAATCAGCACGATGTCAAAGCCCGCAGCCTCGCACAGTGCCACTGCTTCGCGCGAGCGACGCGCGACACCGCCAAGCTGCGTTTGGCTGGGCGAGGGGCGGATGAAGGCGTTGGGGTCACGCGCCAGAAGATCCATGCGGGTTTTATCCCCCAAGATCGATCCACCCGAGCGGGCAGAAGATGGATCAACCGCCAGCACTGCCACGCGTTTACCCATGCCAGTTAGCATCAGGCCAAAGCTTTCGATGAATGTGGATTTTCCCACACCGGGCGTGCCTGACAGGCCAATGCGCAAGGCCTGTTTTTCACAACCGAGCATGTCCAAGAGTGCAAGTGCCTGCGTGCGATGATCGGCACGGCCGCTTTCGACCAAAGTGATTGCCTGCGCCAACGACCGACGGTCGCTTGCCTGCACCCCGCGCGCGAGGGCGGTGATATCTAGCTGCTTGCTCATACCCGTATTCATATCGGGCGGGCAGCAAAGGTCCAGTCTTTCTGTTCCCGTAGATAAAATTGCGATTTCTTGGTATGATGGGTCGTATAATGGGAGGGGCCGATCATGACAAAGACACCAATTCACCTTTGGATTGTGGGCATCGTGTCGCTATTTTGGAACGCAGGTGGCGCGTTTGACTATGTGATGACACGCACAAACGCGGCTGAATATCTGGCGGCCCAGCCTGACGCACGGTTGCTGATGCTCGACCAATCGCCGCTGTGGTTCGGGTTCACATGGGCGCTTGGCGTGTGGTTTTCGGTGATTGGAGCACTGCTATTGTTGCTGCGATCAAGGTTTGCAGGCTCTGCTTTTGCACTGTCATTGATCGGGTTGATGGGTTCGTCGATCTATACCTACGGCATCGCGGATGGCGGCAGTATGGTCGCCGCGGCAGGAACGGCAGCGATTGCGTTTACCATCGCGATTCCAATTTTGTTGGTACTGCAATGGCTTTACGCAAGGGCGATGACGCGGCGCGGTGTGCTGCGTTAATGCAGTGACTACGCGTCGATTGGCTGACAAATCTGTGCGGCCAAGTCCGTATAGGCGCGGTAGCGTGTCCAGAAACGTTCGTCGTTGCTGCGGTCAGATTGGCGGGTGTCTTGGGCCAGTTGCGGTTCGGAAAAGAACACGGCTGCGCGTGTCTGGTCTGCATTCGACAAAGATTGATTAGCAACCTGTTGAACGCAAGAACACAACTCCGGCGTGGCCGCGCGTCTGTTCGCCTCGAGGCATGCCTGAGAGATTTCACCGCTCGCCCCGCGACTACCACCACCGCAAGCGGCGACGGTTGCGAACGCACCTAGAATTAAGAAATACCGCATCTGTCTGCCTCTAATGCTCGGCCTCTGGGTTTGCCCCGGATGATCCAATAACGTTGTGCCTCGTGCTGTCGAGTATGACGGGCGCAGTCCAACGATGCAATTGAGGATTGTCGGGGGGCGGCAGGAAGACCCAAGCGTTTCTTCGGCAAGAGATTAAACAAGAACGGGATGCAGCAAAACGGGTTTGCCGACCTCGGTCTAAAAAGAAGCGAGATCGGCACGTAATTATTTAGTCATCGTGGACGGATGAACGCATGCGCGCCAGATGATCGTCCCAACCCTTGTCGAGCGCGAGTGTCAGACCAAAGGCATCTTGTCCTTGTGGGAGACCTTCGTGCAGCAGCGACAGATTTGTCCCGCCGGGCACGTCCTCTAGGGCCCATCTGACTGTGCTGGTCTTGTCGCCCATAGGTGCAATGGTGAACGTATACTCCAGCCGCGAAAACGGCTCTGCCAAAAGCACTTCGCCCCACATCAACTTGTCGCCGCTTTCGACGCCAAACATTTCATAGGTGCCTTCGACCAAAGCCGTCTGAGGTTTGTGAAACCACAGCGCCAATTTGGCAGGATCGGTAAGATAGGCCCATACCTGCGCTGGCGTGGCTTTGAGGTAGATTGATTTTCGCAAGACAGTGTCGGTCATTGGATGTCCTTTTCAATTTCGGATTTAAGTGCGTCGAGACGGCTATCCCAGAAGGCGTCAAAGAACCCGAACCAGTCGAAGACCTGCTTGAGCCCATCAGGGTTCAAGGAGTTCAACCGCGAACGGCCGTTGGTTTGGACGGAAATAAGATTGCCTTCGTTCAGAATAGTCAGGTGCTTTTTCACAGCTGCGCGGGTCATTTGAAAATTGTCGGCAACCTGCGCAATTGTCATGTCGTCGTTTGCAAGCAAGCGCAGAATGCTGCGGCGCGTGGGGTCAGACAGCGCGCGAAAGCCCAGTTGTTCGGGACTAGTCATTCGGCCCAAGACCTGATGTTCCCGGGGCCAGTTTGATCGCAATTTGTTGAATAGATATGGCGCATGCTGATTCCAATATAATACCCTTTGGTATCTCTTTATATGAAACCATACAGTATCATGTCAAGTCTGTTGGCTTGCGTCGCCAAACTGCGCGGCTAAGTTTGGATGACCCAACCTAAAAAGCAAAACGTAAATGTATGATCCAAAAGGAAACGGCAAAGACAAAGCAGTGCAATCTGTTCAATTTGTCGAAGCAGAGCCGCCAAGTCACTTGCGCGGCATTGTCCATCGGTTCTTGGAACTCAAAACCACCGGTACGTTGCCCGAGGATTACCGCTTTCATGCTTTGCCTGATGCCTGCGCCTATATCGTCTTTGATCAGTTGAACCCCAGTGTAACCGGTGCATCAAAGCTGCGCGCACAATCGCAAGAATTCAACTTGGGAAAGACGTTCCATTTCGTGAACATCAGGTTTCTGCCCGGGGTTTGGCAAGACAGCCAAGAACCGTTGTCCTATGGAATGGTCGACCAGTCTTACAGTGGACAACTGCCGCTAACCGACATCAACCATGCCTTGGGGCAGGTAGAATTCGAGGCCAAGCAAGCGATCCTTGTTGATTTGGTAGACCAGTTGATCGCCCGCAAGATGGTCGCAGTGAACCCCGTCACGGATAAGATATTTCAAAACCTCGATAATATCGCGTCTGTGGCTGACATGGCCGAGGTGGCAGGTATTTCTGCGCGGCAACTGCAGCGCACACTGAAACGCACGACAGGATTTACGCCGCATGATTTTCTAAAAGTGCTGCGCCTTCAGCAATCGTTGAACGGCAATGACACGTGGTCCTATGCCGATCAGTCCCATTTTATCCATTCGTTTCGCAATGCTACCGGATACACTCCCGGAAAATACGCGCGAAAGTTCGATGTCTGAAATCTACAATACAGTCCCCAACCTGCTTGGTAGTTCAGTGGCATAACGACAACCCAAGGAGTTGAGTATGACCAAGATGAACGCAGTTGGATGGTTTGACATCTATGTAGACGACCTGAACCGTGCCGTAGATTTTTACGAAACCGTTTTGGGCACAAAATTGGAACAAATGGGTGACCCGACAGGGGAAAGCCAGATGATGGCTTTTCCCGCCGACATGAGCGTCTATGGTGCGGCAGGCGCTTTGACAAAATCGCCCCATGCGGGGCCGAGCGCGGGTGGGACGATCGTTTATTTCATGGCTGAGGATTGCGCCGTTGAACAAGCCCGTGTCGTGGATGCTGGTGGCCAGGTGATGCGGCCAAAGTTTTCAATCGGTGAATTCGGTTGGGTCTGCATGTGCCAAGACACCGAAGGCAATATGTTTGGGTTTAATTCCTTAAAGTAAACCTTGCTTGGATGGCACGGATCACGCGCAGGTGGGTCCGTGCCGGATTGCCCCAAAACGCTTTAATACCTGCATAACGCACGGCCCAAACTTCATCCAAAACGCCGAAATTGGGGTGCTTCGCCGCGAAACCCTATTCACGGCCTTGTCTGGCCCACAACACCCGTGCGTTGCTGTGTCACCATCGCGCTTGACCGCTGCGCAAAACCGCACCATATCCCAGCTATGACAGACCTGACACACATCCGTAATTTCTCGATCGTGGCGCATATTGACCACGGTAAATCCACGCTTGCTGATCGCTTGATCCAGTCCACCAACACGGTGGCTGATCGCGACATGAAGGCGCAAATGCTGGACAGCATGGATATCGAACGCGAACGCGGGATCACAATCAAAGCGAACACCGTGCGCATCGACTACCATGCGGAAGACGGGCGCAGCTATGTGCTGAACCTGATCGACACCCCTGGCCACGTTGACTTTGCCTACGAAGTGTCGCGGTCCATGCGTGCGGTCGAAGGGTCTTTGCTGGTCGTTGACAGCACCCAAGGCGTCGAGGCGCAGACGCTGGCCAATGTGTATCAAGCGATTGATGCTGGCCATGAAATCGTGCCGATCTTGAACAAGATCGACCTGCCTGCTGCTGAATGTGACCAAGTCGCCGAACAGATCGAAGATGTCATTGGCATTGATGCCTCTGGTGCGATCCGTGTCAGCGCAAAGACCGGTATTGGCATCAAAGAAACGCTCGAGGCGATTGTGCACCTGCTGCCGTCCCCCAAAGGTGACCGCGATGCGCCGCTGAAGGCGATGCTGGTTGATAGCTGGTATGACAGCTATCTGGGTGTGGTCGTGCTGGTGCGGATCATCGATGGTGTGATGAAAAAGGGCGATCGCGTTAAATTTATGTCCAACGGCGCGGTCCACGGCATCGATAAAATCGGTGTGTTCCGGCCCCAGATGCAAGACGTGGCAGAGCTTGGACCCGGAGAGATCGGCTTTATCACCGGATCGATCAAACAGGTGCGCGACACCCGCGTTGGCGACACGATCACGTCAGAGCGCAAGGGCGTCGAAGTCGCATTGCCTGGCTTTAAGCCTGCGCAACCAGTGGTGTTCTGTGGGTTGTTCCCAGTTGATAGCTCGCTGTTCGAAGACCTGCGCGATGCGATTGATAAACTTGCGCTGAACGACGCGTCATTCAGTCACGAGATGGAAACTTCCGCCGCCCTTGGCTTTGGCTTCCGTTGCGGTTTCTTGGGGCTGCTGCACCTTGAAGTGATCCGCGACCGGATTGAACGTGAATATGACATCGACCTGATCACCACTGCGCCTTCTGTGGTTTACCACATCTACATGCGCGACGGCGAGATGATGGAACTGCACAACCCCGCTGACATGCCCGACATGAC
>CBDTVI010000170.1:0-5336 GCA_965364065.1 uncultured Yoonia sp.
TAAAACGGCGTACATTGATGTCAACAATCGCCTCAAGGTCCGTGATTTCTTGGGGCTCACATTTACGCGCACGGAAAAGCAAATCAAAAGGCACACCAATCAGCCAATGGCTGGCTATGGCCCAAGACACGATGACGGTCATCCAATACCAGATGCTGGAGAATGTACGCAATTCAATCACGCGCAAGATCGTCTCTGTCCAGTCCACTGCAGGCCCCGATATTTTTCAATGCTTTACGATATCTATACTAGCACCTCTGGAGGGCTTGCCCAGACTTGTGAAGGGACAAAATCCATGCGACCAATTGTGCGTTACATAAAAGGCCACTTTGCATGAAACCAACCATTGCCCCTTTTCCTGCCACACGCCTGCGCCGCATGCGCGCCACACCCGCTTTGCGCGCTCTTGCGCGGCAGAACACGCTGACCACAGATGATCTGATTTGGCCGGTGTTTGTGATGGATGGTAAGGACGAAGAGACACCCGTGGCCTCAATGCCCGGTGTTGTGCGGCGCACAGTGGACCGCGTGGCATTGGCTGCGAAAGAGGCGCAAAGCCTTGGTATTCCTGCGATTTGCATCTTTCCTTACACAGGAATGGACGCGCGGACCCAAGACTGCGCTATGGCGTGGGATCCAAATAACCTGACCAATCAGGCAATTCGCGCGATCAAGGACGCAGCCCCAGAAATTGCCGTGATGACCGATATCGCGTTGGACCCCTATAACATCAACGGCCATGACGGCTTTGTAGAGAACGGTCAAATCGTCAATGATCGCACCGTTGATGCCTTGGTCAAAATGGCAATTGCACAGGCAGAGGCTGGTGCCGATATTCTTGGCCCATCGGATATGATGGACGGGCGCATTGGCGCCATTCGCACGGCCTTGGAGGCTGACGGCCACCAGAACGTCGCGATCTTAAGCTATACCGCCAAATATGCGTCGGCTTTTTATGGCCCGTTTCGCGATGCGGTTGGGGCTTCATCGGCACTTACCGGTGATAAAAAAACCTACCAAATGGACCCCGGCAATAGTGACGAGGCCTTGCGCCTTGTCGAACGTGACCTGTCAGAAGGTGCTGATATGGTCATGATCAAGCCGGGTATGCCCTATTTGGACATATGCCGTCGTGTCAAAGATACGTTCGGCGTGCCGACTTATGCCTATCAGGTTAGCGGTGAATACGCGATGTTGCAGGCTGCAGCCCAAAACGGCTGGCTGGATGGCGAACAGGTGATGATGGAAAGCTTGCTGGCGTTCAAACGAGCAGGTTGCGATGGTATTTTGACCTATTTCGCGCCAGCAGCGGCGAAACTACTCCAAAACTAAGCTTGGGCGTGACAGCTCTGCGCAGATTGCCTATAGTTGCCGCACAAAAGGCGGCAAACGTCTTGAAACAGGCATATAGGCGGATATCAAAATGAGCATTTTCTCAAGGCGCAGATTTGCGCTTGGCGTTGTAGCAGCGACCACATTGGCGGCTTGCGGCAACGGGATTGGCGGCGTCGGAGCAGCTACGATCGACGCACGCGTTGATGCAACTCTGAACCAGATGTATACCACCTACCCCGGTACACGCGACTTGGCTGCGCGCGCAGCTGGTGTGCTTGTCATGCCGGTTGTGACCGAAGTGGGGCTGGGAATTGGTGGATCGTACGGACGCGGTGCACTGCGTTTGGGCCCATCAACGGTAGATTATTATTCAGCAACGTCTGGCAGTGCAGGCTTCCAAATCGGCGCACAGCAATTCAGCCATGTGCTGTTTTTCATGACACCAGAATCCATGTCAGAATTCCGCCGCTCCCAAGGTTGGGCCGCAGGCGCTGACATTGAATACGCGTTTAGCGACCAAAGCGATATGCTACGTGCGGAAACAACGACATCTTTGTCGCCCGTGATTGCAGTTGTCTTCGGCCAGACCGGTTTGCGCCTAGGTGCAACACTCGAAGGCAGCAAGTACACACGTATCATTCCATAAACGACGCATTGGGGCGGGTTCACCGCCCCAACCGCTAGGCCCGCAAGCGCGCACCTGCCGGATCAAACGGTGGTTCTGCAAGGACGATTCCACGATGTGGCTTGCCCAAGATCATGACATCCACTGCCGAACCTGCAGCGACACCCTTGAGATACCCCAAAGCCAGCGATTTTTCGACTGAATACCCATAAGTCCCAGAGGTCACACGCCCGACAGGTGTGCCATCAGGCAAGAATATCGGCTCACCCCCAGTGGCATCCGCATTCGTGATTTCTTGCACTTCGATCAATGATAAAATTTCGCGCGGTGCATTATCTTTGATCTTTAAGTAGCTCTCTTTATTCAAAAATTCCTTATCCGTCTTGATAAGGCGCTCAAGGCCAACTTCTTGCGGCCAGTATTCTGGTGAATACTCTCGGCTCCAGCTTCCGTAGCCCTTTTCAACACGCAGCGACATTAATGCACGCGATCCAACTGGGCCTGCACCTACGGTGCGACCTGCTTCAAGCAGAGCCTCATAGAGGCGGAGCTGGTCGGCTTGATCGCAATGCAATTCCCACCCCAAATCACCGGTAAAGGACACACGCAGGGCAATGACGTCAACGCCTGCTACAGTGATCCGTTGCGAGCGCATGAACGGAAAACTGTCCGTGCTCAAGTCCGCATTCGTCAGGCGCGCAAGCAACGCACGCGACTGCGGTCCGGCCACATTGAACCCGCACATCGTATCTGTGCGACTTTCAAAAGTTGTGCCTTTCGGCAGTGGAACCTCTTTCCAGAACCGCTGGTGATAGCGTTCAGACATGCCACCGCCGATGATCATGAATTCGTCGTCAGCCAACCGCGTGACGGTAAAATCGCCTGCAATGCCGCCGTTTACTCCGATCAACGGTGTAAGGCACGACCGCCCGACCACTTTGGGCATATTGTTGGCAAAGACGGCATTCAACCAATCCGCCGCATCGGGACCAGTGACAAAGTATTTTGCAAAATTGGAAATATCGATAACTCCAGCAGTTTGACGCAACATCCGCGCCTCTGCCCCGACCGGTTCAAACCAGTTTTGGCGGGTGAACCCGTCAGTGTCTTGTGTGCCCGGCTTATCTGCGAACCAAAGCGGGTGTTCCCAGCCGTAGTTCAGGCCAAAGACCGCCCCCATCGCCTTTTGCGCCTCGTATGCGGGGCGCACACGCACGGGCCGGCCCGCGCTGCGTTCTTCGTTGGGGAAATGGATAGCAAAGCGCTTCGCGTATTGATCGCCCACGCGCGCCTTAGTGAATTTCGCATCTGCCCACGGGCCAAAACGGGCCACGTCCCACGCGAACATGTCATAGTCGCTTTCGCCATTGATGATCCATTGGGCGGCCATCAGGCCCATGCCGCCTGATTGGCTGAACCCCGGGATAATGCCGTTACAGCAGAAATAATTGCGCAGATCAGGATGCGGGCCGTAAAGGACATTGCTGTCAGGCGACCAAATCATCGGGCCATTGATGACCCGCTTGATGCCTGCCTCGCCCACGGCAGGAACGCGGTCGATTGCGCGCATGATGTTGTCTTCGATACGTTCAAGATCATCTGCAAACAGCTCGTGACCAAATCCCTGCGGGGTGCCGTCTTCTGCCCAGAATCGCACGTCTTTTTCATAAGCTCCGACTAACAAGCCCTGCCCTTCTTGGCGCAAATAATACTCGCCATCACGGTCCGCTACGGATGGCAGTCGGCGATCCATCCCTGCAATTTCAGGGATCGTTTCAGTGACGAAATACTGATGTTCCGTTGGTAAAAGCGGCAGCGAAATCCCTGCAAGATTTGCCACTTCGCGGCCCCAAAGACCGGCGGCGTTGATAACCCATTCAGTGCGGATATTGCCGTTTGGCGTTTCAACAATCCACGTCCCGTCAGGCTGCGGGATTGTCGCGGTCACAGGGGTAAAACGGTGGATTTCCGCCCCCTTTTGCCGCGCGCCAATCGCATAGGCGTTGGTCACACCCGACGGGTCAACGTTTCCGCCATCAGGTTCAAACATAATGCAGCGGATGCCGTCGTAATTGACCAGCGGATGCAGGCGCTCTGCTTCATCACGGCTGACCTCGTGGAAGTTCATGCCGTAAAACTTGGCCTTGGCGGACTGCAGGCGCAGTTGATGTTCGCGTTCTTCGGTTTGCGCCAGATACAGCGATCCGGGTTGGAAAACGCCGCAAGATTGGCCTGTTTCCTCTTCTAGCGCGTTATAAAGGTTCATCGTGTAGTGCTGAATGCGGCTGATATTCGTGCTGTCGTGCAGCCCGTGAATGTTCGCGGCCGCGTGCCAAGTTGATCCCGATGTCAGCTCATCCCGTTCCAGCAGGACAACATCGGTCCATCCCAGTTTGGCAAGGTGATACAGGATCGAACATCCGATAACGCCGCCGCCAATAACAACCGCCTGAGCATGTGTGCGCATCGTGAAACCTTTCGTGTGATGACGCCTTTAACCTGTGCATTGATGCGGACCAAGGATAGCATCTGCGCGACATAAGATGTCGCATTCGGAACCGCATGTAGGTTTCCGCCCGCCATAGTAACTCAAAACCAGCAAGGAGCCTTTGCGATGAAAACCACCACTCAAGCAGTCATCATCGGAGGCGGCGTTGTTGGCTGTTCTGTACTTTATCACCTCACCAAACTGGGGTGGTCGGATGTGATGCTGCTTGAACGGTCCGAGTTGACATCAGGGTCGACATGGCATGCAGCGGGTGGTTTTCACACGCTCAATGGCGACACCAATATGGCTGCATTGCAAGGCTACACCATCAAGCTTTACCGCGAATTGGAAGAGCTGACGGGCATGTCATGCGGTTTGCACCATGTGGGTGGTGTGACCTTGGCCGACAACCAAGACCGCTTTGATATGCTGGTCGCTGAACGCGCCAAGCACCGCTATATGGGCCTAGAGACCGAAATCGTCAGCCCCGAAGAGATTGCCAAGATTGCGCCGATCACGAACCTTGATGGGATTGTTGGTGGGCTTTATGACCCGCTTGACGGGCATCTTGACCCATCTGGAACAACCCACGCCTATGCAAAAGCGGCCCGCATGGGTGGGGCAACGATCGAACTCCATACCAAGGTGATTGAGACGAACCAACGCCCCGATGGCACATGGGATGTGGTGACGGATAAGGGCACAATTCATGCTGAGCATGTGGTCAATGCCGCCGGGCTTTGGGCGCGCGAAGTCGCCGCGATGGCCGGATCATATGTGCCGCTGCACCCGATGGAGCACCAGTATATCGTCACCGATGACCTAGCGGAAATCTATGACCGTGACCGCGAGCACCCCCATGTGATGGATCCCGCAGGCGAAAGTTAT
>CBDTVI010000171.1:0-5329 GCA_965364065.1 uncultured Yoonia sp.
TTGCGCGACACAGCGCAAGGCGTGTGGGTCACTGGCCTGCCAGAGACCGTGGATATTATCACGGTCGGCCAAGAATTTGTCATAGATGGTGTGCGTGTCACACCTACATTTACGGAAGCTAAAGGATGACAGGATTAGTTGACTGGGCCGCATCTCGGGCCCGCATGGTTCTTGCCTTTATCGGTCTCTCGCTTTTGGCGGGAGGCATGGCATATGTCGGCCTGCCCAAAGAGGGCGAACCGGACATCGAAATCCCTGCGATCTTTGTCTCTGTCCCCTTCCCCGGCATTTCCGCTGAAGACAGTGAAACACTGCTGGTACGACCAATGGAATCCGAACTGTCCGATCTGGACGGGCTGAAAACCATGTCGGCGACCGCTGCCGAAGGCTATGCTGGCGTCGCACTCGAATTCGAATTTGGCTGGGACAAAACCAAGGTCCTTGCTGATATCCGGTCCGCGATGAACAATGCCCAAGCGCAGTTCCCTAGCGGCGCAGACCAGTATTCCATCAACGAGATCAATTTTTCCGAATTCCCGATTATCATCGTCAATCTGACAGGTGACGTACCCGAGCGTACTTTGCTGCGCGTTGCCAAAGACCTGCAGGACCGCATCGAAGAAATGGACGCGGTGCTTGAGGCAGGCCTTGCCGGGCAACGCGATGAAATGCTCGAAGTTGTCATCGATCCTCTGCGGCTCGAGGCATATAACGTTACTGCAGGCGAACTGATCGGCGTTGTCACCAACAACAACCTGTTGATTGCCGCAGGCGAGGTCGAAACCGCGCAAGGTACATTCGCTGTTAAAATTCCGTCGTCATTCAACGAACCTCAAGACGTCTATAACTTGCCTGTCAAAACCAATGGCGACCGCGTGATTACGCTGGGCGATCTGGCTACGATTCGCCTGACGTTTGAGGACCGCAGCGGCACGGCACGCTTTAACGGCGTGAACACCGTCGCGTTGCAAGTCGTCAAACGCAAAGGTTTTAACCTGATTGATACGACTGCATTGCTCAAAGAAGTCGTCGAGGAGGAACGCGCAAGCTGGTCCCCCGAGCTACGATCCGCGATCCAAGTCGGCACATCCAATGATCAATCACGCAACGTGGCATCGATGGTGAGCCAACTTGAAGGCTCGGTTCTCACAGCGATTGCACTGGTGATGATCGTCGTGCTCGCGACGCTTGGTACGCGCCCTGCGTTGTTGGTTGGCTTTGCGATCCCCACGTCTTTCTTGTTGTGCTTTGCGCTTCTGGCGGTGATGGAAATCACCATTTCAAACATCGTGATGTTCGGCCTGATCTTGGCCGTGGGCATGTTGGTGGACGGCGCGATTGTTGTGGTCGAATACGCCGACAAACGCATCCGCGACGGATCTGGCCCGATGGAAGCCTATGTCGAAGCCGCCAAACGTATGTTCTGGCCAATCATATCGTCCACGGCGACCACGCTTTGTGCGTTCTTGCCGATGTTGTTCTGGCCGGGTGTGCCGGGGCAATTCATGGGCATGTTGCCGGTCACCTTGATCTTCGTTCTTTGCGCATCATTGGTTGTGGCGCTGATCTACCTGCCCGTCATGGGCGGCGTGACAGGCAGGATGAGCCGCCTCTTTGGCAACACATCAGATGCCATGCGCGCACGTCTGCCTTGGGTCGTTTGCGCGGCCTTGGTGGTCCCTGCGATCATGGTCGTCTTTACGGGCGCGATGCTGACGCTGAACCCCGGCTATCTATCCGGTGAAGCAGTTCAAACCGGCGGTTTCGGCGACAGCCTTCCGGGTATGATGCTGTTTCTTGTTGGTACCTTTCTTTTGTCGATCACCGTTGGTGCCGCACGGATTGAACGCGAGCAGAAAACAATCAAAGCAGGCTATCACCGCTCTCCCTTTGGTCATTTCATGCACTTCATCGTGGGCAATCCTGTGATGCCATTGGTCACGATTGCCGCAGTACTTTTCACCGTGTTTTCGATCTTTGGCTACTACGGCGCCAACAACAACGGCGTCGAGTTCTTTGTGGAATCCGAACCCGAACAAGCCATCGTTTATGTCCGCGCGCGCGGCAATCTGTCCTTGGAAGAAAAAGACGATCTGGTGCGCCAAGCCGAAAAAATCGTGCTGGCCCATCCGGGCGTCATTACCGCGTTTTCATTTGCAGGTGACGGTGGCCTGAACACGGACGCAAGCGGGGCAAGCACGCCCGTTGATACCGTGGGACAGGTCCAGCTTGAGACAATCCCATGGGAAGATCGCGCAGGTATCGCCGAACTTGACGGTGATGTGGTCTTGGCGGAAATCCAAGAGCAGTTGAACACGATCCCCGGCATCGAAACTGAAATTCTAGCCCAAGCGCGCGGTCCGGCCTCTGGCAAACCTGTGCATCTGCGCCTGAAAGGCGACAACTGGGACGAACTGCAGGCCGCGACGTCTGTTGCGCGCGCGCAGTTTGAACAAACACCGGGTCTGATTCAGATTGAGGATTCCCTGCCCCTGCCCGGCATCGACTGGCAGATCAATGTCGATGTCGAAAAAGCGGGCCGCTACGGGGCCAATGTCGCGTCTGTCGGTGCGATGGTGCAGATGGTCACGCGTGGTATATTGCTTGATACGATGCGGGTCGATTCCTCGGATGAGGAAATTGAAATCCGCGTCCGTCTACCCGATGAAGACCGCGTACTGTCGACCCTCGATAGCCTGAAGGTCCGCACCAACGAGGGGCTCATTCCGCTTTCGAACTTCATCACACGCACCCCTGTCAAATCGCTGGCACAGATCGACCGTATCGAACAGCAGCGTTATTTTGACGTCAAAGCAGGTGTGACGGCAGGACTGACCAATTTGGTCGTTGACGGTGAAGCTGTCGCTGTTGTCCGCGTGGTCAGTGAAGATGCGATTGGTATGGACCGTTATGCCGTTGAAACGCTTTTGGGTGACACCACATCAACTGACCTCACCGCATTGGTGGACGCGGGCGACGTGACAGAGGCGCCATTAAACGCCAACGAACGCATTGCTGTGCTGACCGAATGGCTGGACACCGATCCCCTGCCCGGTTCAATCAATTGGGAGTGGACCGGCGACCAAGAAGACCAAGCCGAATCCGGTGCGTTCTTGCAAACCGCTTTTGCGGGCGCACTTGGTCTGATGTTCATCATCCTTTTGGCCCAATTCAACAGCATCTACAATTCACTACTGGTGCTAATGGCGGTCGTGATGTCGACGGCGGGATCGCTGGTGGGCATGTTGGTCATGGATCAGCCGTTCTCGATCATTATGACAGGGACAGGAATTGTGGCCTTGGCCGGGATCGTGGTGAACAACAACATCATCTTGATCGACACCTATCAAGAATACAGCAAATATATGCCCAAGGCCGAGGCGATCACCCGCACAGCCGAAGCACGCATTCGGCCTGTGTTGCTGACCACAATCACAACAATGGCGGGTCTTGCGCCGATGATGTTCGGACTAAGCCTTGATTTTATGAATGGTGGCTATTCGATCGACAGCCCGACTGCCCTTTGGTGGAAACAGCTGGCAACGGCCGTTGTGTTCGGCCTTGGGATCGCGACCATGCTGACGCTGGTGTTCACACCTTCAATGCTGGCGGCTCGCGTCTGGTTTGTGACCTATCTTGAATGGTTCGCGCAGCTATTCGCCAAGTTATCAATGGGCCGCAGCAGCAAAGCCGCCCGCGATTGGGCACTGCGCAAACAGGCCACCCGCATCAAAACACCAGAGTTCATCTGGACAGAGGACGAAGAACCATCAGCGGTTCCGCTCAAGTCGTCGATGCAGGCAGCAGAATAAGAATTGGCCCACAGCGATGTGGGGCGATTAGAAATATCAGCAGAAAAATAGTCTGGTCAGCAATTGGAAGCCCGCACCTACGGGTGCGGGTATTCACATTGCAGGGAAGTATTCGCTGACGCCCCAAACCCGACATAGGTGTTCCACGCAGCGAACGGCCGCTTTGAACCCACAATCTCGAATGCTGCATTACACATGAATGTCTGCTAACGTGGAGCCACAACACCAGGCCCCAAAAAGATTGGAATGCAGATGGATTGGGATGAAATGGCGCGTCCATGGCTCGAAGCCGCGCCGGAATTGGAAGTCTCCTTTGAACAAGTTTTCAACGCACTTTTTGCTGCGACTGAACTTTCAAGCGGCGAAAATGTCCTTGATGTTGGTTGCGGCACAGGTCCAACGCTGATCGCTGCATCCAAAGCCGTCGGTGAGACGGGACGCGTCGTAGGCATTGATATTGCACCACCGCTGCTGGCGAGGGCCGCCGAACGTGTACCGGCAGACGTCAAGCTGGTCACAGGGGATGCGGGCTCTTATGTGTTCGAGGACGCAAGTTTCGACGTCGTTTTGGCGAATTTCGGGATCATGTTCTTTAAAGATAATGTCTCGGCGTTTTCAAATCTTCGAAGCGCTGTGAAGCCGGGTGGTCGTCTTGTGGCAACGGTATGGGCATCACCCGCAGAAAACCCATGGTTCTCTATGCCGCGCAAGATTATTGACCAAATCATTGCAGGCGTCCCGAGGCCAGACCCGGCAGGACCCGGGCCGATGCGGTTTGGCGATCCATCGATTTTGAAAGGCTATCTTGAGGCATCCGGCTGGAAACCTAACATTGAGACACATGATGTTCATCTCGTCCCGCCGGGGCGGGCTGAACAAGTGGCCAAATTGCATATGAAGGTCACAGTCGGGATGATGCTGAAAGGCGTCGATGTGACTGACCGCGAACTTGTCCAGATCGAGGAAGCTATTATCGAGGCCAGCCGGGAGTTTGAAATTGATGGACAAAGTCGCGTCCCCGCAAGGGTTCATGTAGTGTCAGCCATCGCAGGATAACATTTCCTTTTGGATTTAACGCTTCAAACGAGATTTTCTTGAGGAGCTATCATCGCTGCACTTGGTCTCTAAGCAGCCAATAGCGTGGCTGCATCCAAAGACGGCTGGGTCCGTTTCTCGCCTTTCGCATAGAAAAGGTGCTCTTGGTCCAAACACACCGTCAATAAAATAAGAAGAAGCCCCCCACATCGCGTTGCGGGAACCCGTAGGTGGGACAGTTTAATTTTCTGCGGATATTTCTATCCCCCTCGACGTTGTGGACCTTTTCTTTTGCAACAGTTCCGCCGCCGATGCATGGTCTTTCACGAACGCGCAGACCAAATTGGAGCCCACTTTATGCAACACACGACAGCAAGCTGTTTGTGTGGCGATGTCACCTTGACTGCTAATGGCCATCCACTTCGGGTTGGCATTTGCCACTGCAAAGACTGCCAAAAGCATCATGGTGCAGCCTTTTACGC
>CBDTVI010000172.1:0-5296 GCA_965364065.1 uncultured Yoonia sp.
AGTTCGTCCTCGGACATGATGGCGCGCATTCCGCGACCACCACCGCCCCATGACGCCTTGAGCATCAAGGGATAGCCGACTTCGGCGGCTTCTTTTTTGATCGCAGCCATGTCGTCGCCCAGCACCTTCGTGGCGGGGATCACGGGCACGCCTGCCTCAATCGCGACACCGCGTGCGCTGGCTTTGTCGCCTAACTGGCGCATGGTTTCGGCGCGGGGGCCGATGAATGCGATGCCGTTGGCCACACACGCATCCACAAAGGCGGGGTTTTCCGATAGCAGGCCATAGCCGGGGTGGATCGCATCTGCGCCAGACATCTTGGCCACGCGAATGATTTCATCAATCGACAGGTAGGCGGCAACAGGCCCAAGGTCTTCGCCGATCCGGTAAGCTTCGTCAGCTTTAAAGCGGTGCAGGCCCAGTTTGTCCTCTTCTGCGAAGACGGCAACCGTCTTTTTACCCATCTCGTTTGCGGCACGCATAATGCGGATCGCGATCTCGCCACGATTGGCAATGAGGATTTTCTTGAAGTCAGTCATACCAGATCCTTTTGCAGTTGCAGCATTGGTAAGCAGCAAAAGTCACAAGGTCTAGAAATTTATGGGTGCGACCGCAGTGTGTTTGGCAAATCTTTGAGCGTTTTAGTCCCCAACTGCCCCATATTGCTAATCATATCTTGGCGTAGAATATCAAGGACATGTCTCGCGCCCTCTTCGCCGAGTGCGGCCAACCCATAGTGAAACGCACGGCCCAACATCACGAAATCAGCGCCCAATGCGATGGCCCGTAACACATCAAGTCCGCCTTCGATGCCGCTGTCAAAAATCACAGGCAACGTGGTGGCCGCACGGATCAATGGCAGCGTTTCAATCGTGGCCGGACCTCCGTCAAATTGCCGCCCTGCGTGATTGCTGACCCAAATCGCATCGGCCCCTTCGTCGGTCAGGCGCGCGGCATCATCTGCACGGCCCACACCTTTGACGATCAGCGGTCCATCCCAAGCGTCGCGCAAAGATTTGAAGTAATCCCAATCCGGCGAGGTGCGCAGCAGATACCCGATATGCTGGTTTGACGGCAACGCGCTGCGGTTTTTGGAATAGCTTTCCATCAGGCGCAAGCGCGGCATCCCCGTTTTGCGGATACCGTTCAGCCAAGCGGGGCACCGTGCCGCCTGCATCGCCAAACGCGGGGTCAGCTTGGGAGGATTGGTCAAACCACCACGCGTTTGCCGCTCGCGACGCGATGCGACTGGCACATCCACAGTCAACACGATCGTATGAAAACCCGCAGCTTTCGCCCGCTTTAGTATGTCATCGCGAATCTCTGGATCGCGGGGGGGATAAAGTTGGAACCAGCCGTGCGCGCCTGCATGTGGTCCGACGTCCTCTGGCAATTGGCTGGCGACGGTGGATAGCGCAAAGGGGATGTTTTCGCGCGCGGCAGTGCGTGCCAGCATTTGTTCGGCGCCGGGCCAGATCAGACCGGACATGCCGACAGGTGCGATGCCTATTGGCAGAGGGTGGGTGTGACCCAAAAATGTGGTCGATAAATCAGGGTCGAACTCGCCGTGCAAAATCGACGGGTTCAGCAAAACCTGATCTAACTGCGCGCGATTGCGCGCTTGGGTGGCTTCAATGCCCGTCGCACTGTCGAGGTATTCCCACACGAAATGCGGGATGCGGCGTCGTGCGCTGCTTTTCAAATCTGCGATGGCGGGATAGCGGCTATGATGGGTCATAGGGGGAAACTATTGCGGGTCACATGGGCTTGCAATAGGTCACAGTTGGGCTGCTAGCGCATGATTTCTGACGTGCGTGGTGCAATCGTCGTCAAAGCCCTATGATTGCGTTTGACCGCCCTTGGGTGACAAGCCACAATGCCTCAAAATACCGCCTTAGAAATGGATCGCTTTTATGAAATACGTCAAACCTGAAAGTTACGAGGCTGCCTCGGCACTGCTGGCCGCAGAGGACGGGATCGCGCGGATTTTGACCGGCGGTACGGATGTATTGGTCATGTTGAAGGCCGAAATGGTCGAACCTGATTTGATGGTTGACCTGAAGCACTTGCCCGGCATGCATGATATCGTGGCCGAAGACGGCGGGTTTCGCATCGGTGCGGCAGTATCAAGCGCTGAACTTGGCGAACATGCCGCACTGAAAGCCATGTGGCCCGGCGTGGTTGAGGCGGCAGAGCTGATCGGTTCTACGCAAGTTCAGAACCGTGCGACGATCGTGGGCAATCTTTGCACGGCCTCACCGGCTGCTGATTCCGTTCCCGCAATGGTGACGGCGAACGCAATTGCACGGCTTCACGGCCCTCAAGGCACGCGCGACGTACCCGTTGTGGAAATCCCTGTAGGGCCGGGTAAGACGATGCTGGCAAAGGGCGAATTTATCACGTCGATCTATTTGCCCGCACGGCCTGACCGCGCCTCTGACTGCTATTTGCGGTTTATTCCACGCACTGAAATGGACATCGCGGTGTCTTCGGCAGCTGTGAGTTTGGAACTCGACGCGCACGGGACAATCACCGCAGCCCGCGTCGCTCTTGGCGCTGTGGCCCCCACAGTACGCTTGGTCGCGGATGCAACCACTGCCGTCGTCGGCACAAAGCTGGATGATGATTCGATTGCCGCTTTGGTCGCCGCATGCGAAGCCGCCTGTTCACCGATCACCGACAAGCGCGGCACGATCGAATTCCGCACCAAAACCGCAGGTGTGCTGGCCAAACGCGCCGCTCACATCGCTTATTCCCGCGCCGGAGGCCAAACATGAAGATGATCCCAGTCGAGACCACAATCAACGGTGACCAGACAGAGTTCCTGTGTAACGCCGACGAAAGCCTGCTGGATGTGCTGCGCGACCGCCTTGGTTTGACGGGCGCAAAAGAAGGCTGCGGCACTGGCGATTGCGGGGCGTGCAGCGTGATGCTGAACGGGCGCGTCGTGTGTTCATGTCTGGTCTTGGGCGTCGAGGTTCAGGACGCCGAGGTTGAAACAATCGAAGGCATGGCGGACGGTGAAACGCTGCACCCTTTGCAACGTATCTTCATCGAAGAGGCTGCGTTGCAATGTGGCATCTGCACACCCGGGATTTTGATTGCGGCGAAATCGCTGCTCGAAAAGAACCCTGATCCGACCGATATCGAAGTCCGCTATTGGTTGGCCGGCAACCTGTGCCGTTGCACCGGCTACGATAAAATCATCAAGGCGGTCCAAAAGGCCGCCGCTGAAATGAGGGCCGCATAATATGGCATTGGATGATCAAGCAAAGCGCACGTTCAAGATTGTAGGCACCCGTGTCGCCCGCCCTGATGGTATCGACAAGGTCACTGGCAAGGCCGCTTATGGTGCCGATATCACAGCCCCCGGTATGCTTTACGGGCGCATTTTGCGCAGCCCGCATGCGCACGCGCGGATAAAGTCGATCGATGTGTCTGCGGCGGCAAAAGCCCCCGGCGTAAAGGCAATCGTGACCTCCGCTGATTTCGCCACGCCCGAAGATGAAGATTATTTGGATATCCGTGACAACTGTTTGGCCCTTGAAAAGGTGCTTTACGACGGTCACGCAGTCGCTGCAGTCGCGGCGACCAGCAAATCCGCAGCCAAGGCTGCAATCCGGCTGATCAAGGTGGAATATGAAATCCTGCCGCACGTCACTGACGTGGATGAGGCGATGAAACCCGACGCACCTGTTGTGCAAGAGGGCCGTGCGCTGGAAAATGTGCCCGCGGGCATGTCCCAAAACGTGACGTCTCATTTCGAATTCGGACATGGCGATCTGGATGCAGGCTTTGCTAAGGCTGACAAGATCATTGAACGCACGTTTAAAACCGCCGCGACCCATCAAGGCTATATCGAACCGCAAGCTTGCATGGCGAGCCTTGGCTCAGATGGCCGGGGCGAGGTTTGGTGCTGTACCCAAGGCCAATATATGGTCCGCGCAAATTGCGCCGAAGTACTAGGCATCGAGGCCAGTCAGCTGCGCGTAATCTCTTCCGAGATTGGCGGCGGTTTTGGCGGCAAGACCACGACGTTCATCGAACCCGTCGCTTTGGCACTGTCGCGAAAATCCGGCAAACCTGTCAAAATCGTCATGACCCGCGAAGAAGTTTTGCGCGCTACGGGACCAACGGTTTCCACATCGATGGACATCAAAATCGGCATGACAAACGACGGCAGGATCACTGCGGCACGCGGCGAATTGCGCTATCAAGGCGGCGCTTTTCCATGCGGCACGGTTGAATTTGGCGCACAAGCGGCGTTCGCGGCCTACGATCTGGAGGCGGTACAAACCTTGGGTTGGAACGTCATGACGAACCGCCCCAAAGAAATCGCCTACCGTGCACCGGGTGCGCCGACCTCGATCTATGCGGTCGAAAGCGTAGTGGATGAGCTGTGCCAAGAACTCGGCCTTGATCCGCTGGACGTGCGCCTATTGAACGCTGCGCGCAAAGGCACACTTTCCGCCTACGGCCCGACGTTCAACGAAATCGGACTGGTCGCCACGTTGGAAGCCGCCAAGGCGCATCCGCATTATTCCGCCCCATTAGGGCCCAATCAGGGCAGGGGTTTGTCCTGCGGGTTTTGGTTCAACTTTGGCGGCAACACTTGTGTGTCGCTGAATATTAATGACGACGGCACAATTGGCGTGGTCGAAGGCAACCCCGATATCGGCGGCTCGCGCGCATCGATTTCAATGATGGCAGCCGAAGAACTTGGCGTGCCTTATGAGAAAGTCCGCACTGTGATTGCGGACACGTCTGCGCTGGGCTTCAATGACATCACAGATGGCAGCCGTGTGACCTTTGCGGTGGGTTTGGCCACCATCAAGGCTGCGCGTGCTGCAATCCAAGAGATGTGCAAACGGGTTGCGAAAATCTGGGGCATTGATGAGGACGCGGTGCTTTGGGAAGACGGTTGTGCCAAACCTTCCGGTCCTAATGCGGGCACGCACCCACCGATGTCGCTTGCTGAAATCGCGGCAATTGCGGGCAACACGGGCGGGCCGATTGCGGGCCACCACGAGGTCAACGCAGATGGCGCTGGCGTCAGCTTTGGTGTGCATTTGGTTGATACCGAAGTCGACCGCGAAACGGGAGCGACCAAGATCCTGCGCTACACGATTTTCCAAGACGCGGGCAAAGCTGTCCACCCCGACTATGTCGAAGGACAGATGCAAGGCGGTGCTGTGCAAGGGATCGGTTGGGCGCTGAACGAAGAATACATCTATGGCGAAAATGGTCGTTTGCAAAATGCAGGCTTTCTGGACTACCGGATCCCTGTCGCCTCTGA
>CBDTVI010000173.1:0-5252 GCA_965364065.1 uncultured Yoonia sp.
CCGACTACAGGTGCCGCACGACAGCTTCAAATAACAGGCATGGCACTTGATGAAAAAGCCCGCCCAAGGCCAGCTCGAAAATCGCAGGACATCACGCTTTTTTAGTGGAAGACAGCGCCCTGCAAATGCACAAATGACAGGCTGATGATGTGCAACCGGCAAGCAGCACATCATTTAATACTCCAGTTCGCGCCGTTAACCGAGGGCTTGCAGGCGTTTGAGCAATGACGACGTATCCCAACGTGCCCCACCCATTTTCTGAACATCTTTATAGAATTGATCCACCAATGCCGTCACGGGCAAGCTCGCTCCGTTTTCATTGGCAGTATCAAGACAGATACCAAGATCCTTTCGCATCCAATCGACAGCAAATCCATGTTCGAATTTGTCGTCCAGCATCGTCTCGTAACGGTTCGACATTTGCCAACTGCCAGCCGCGCCTTGGCTTATGACTTCGACGACAGCCCGACCATCTAGGCCCGCCTTTTGCGCAAAGTGAAGCGCCTCGGACAGACCTTGAACCAAGCCAGCAATTGCAATTTGATTACACATTTTGGTCATTTGTCCGGCACCGCTTTCACCGATCCGGCGGCACAGCTTTGCATATGCGCCGATCACGGTCTCGGCGGTTGAATAGCTGTCTTCCGCCCCGCCACACATGATTGAAAGCGCGCCGTTTTCGGCACCAGCTTGGCCACCTGAGACAGGCGCATCAACGAAAGCAATCCCGCTTAGCGCGGCGGCATCATGCAATTCGCGGGTCACAGCGGCCGAAACAGTCGTGTGGTCGACAAAGATTGAACCCTTGGCCATGGCGGCAAACGCGCCATCATTGCCCAGGCAAACTGAACGCAGATCGTCGTCGTTCCCAACACAGGCCAAAACCATGTCAGCACCTTGTGCAGCCGCATTTGGCGTAGTGCCCATCTGGCCGCCATGTTCCGTCACCCATTTTTCCGCCTTCGCTGCTGTCCGGTTGTAAACCGTCACATCATGCCCGGCTGATTTGAGGTGTCCAGCCATCGGGTATCCCATGACCCCAAGGCCCAAAAACGCAAGTTTTGTCATCGCAGCTGTCCTTTTATGCTCTGCTTTGGGGCCGCGCTATTGCGCATGATCCCAAGGGACCGTGTAGGCATTTAACGCCGTCCCAATTTCTTCATCTGTCACACTGCCCGTTTTGGCCACATGTGCAACCAAGCCACGTCGTTTGTCTTCGGTGACGACCGTTATTTCGGCGGCTAAATCACCCAAAGCGGCGTTGTACACGCGAGTGATGGCGCTTCTGCGCAGGTCCGGCTTAAAGATTTTGCCGACGGCTGTCTTGGGTAATTCGTCCATTACTTCAAGGTGCTTGGGGTGGGCTGCGCGTTCATGAATGTTTGCCTTAGCATAGGCAAGCAATTCTTCCTCGGTTACGTTGGCGCCTTCGATCAGTTCCAGATAGACGCATGGAACCTCGCCCGCATGCTGATCCGGTTGGCCTATCGCACCAGCGAATGCGACAGCCTCGTGGCCTGCAAGCGCCTCTTCAATTTCGGCTGGGTCGATGTTGTGACCACCACGAATGATCAGGTCTTTGGCGCGGCCTGTGATCCACAGATAGCCGTCCGCATCTATGCGACCCAGATCACCAGTCCGCAAGTATGTTGGTTTGCCATCGGCATCAGGGTAGAACAGATCAGCGTTTTTTTCGACCTCGGTGTAGGTCGACCCGCCTGAAACACCGGGATTTGAGACACAAATCTCGCCGATCTCGTCGGTGCCCATTTCATCGCCCGTGGCCGGCGACATGATTTTGACGTCCGTATAAGGGAATGGCACGCCAATTGACCCTACACGTTTTTCCCCTTCCGGTGGATTAATGGATACAAGACACGTGGCTTCTGTCAGCCCGTAACCTTCGCAAATCGTGACACCTGCTGCCTCTTCGAAACGGCGATAAAGCTCCAGCGGCAAAGGCGCTGAACCGCAAAATGCGAGCCGAAGCGTTGAAATGTCAGCATCAACTTTGCGCTGCATTAACGCCGACATTGCGGTGGGCACGGTGATCATAAAGGTCACTTTATGCTTTTCGATCAGCTTCCAAAAGTTGTCGAATACCCCTTCGCCCCGGTAGCCTTGCGGTGTCGGGAACACGACCTGCGCACCGGACCCCAACGAGGCACCCAGCGACACAGTCGTCGCAAAGCAGTGGAATAACGGGAGCGGGCAAATCTGCACATCTTCTTCGGTGAACAGCAATTTAGCACCCAACCATGCGTTATACACGATGCCCGAATACCAGTGCTGTACGACCTTGGGCATGCCCGTTGTGCCGCCCGTATGGAAGTAGGCCGCGACGCGGTCCACTTTGCTGTCCTCAAAGGCCAGCGCTGCCGGCTGTTTGTTCATCTCGGCATTAAAATCAAGTACTTTGGCTTGATGGGACACTGGGTTCTTGGGCCGGATCAACGGCACGATCAGACGCTTAATTCCGGTCAGATAGCGCAGCAGATCGACCTCAAGTACATGAGTGACGTTAGGTGCAAGGCGCACCGCCTCTGCAGCCTTTTGAGCGACATCTGTTTTTGGGAAAGCTTTCAGGGTGACCAGCACCTTCGCGTTCGTTTCACGCAAGATTGCTGCGATTTGTTCAGCTTCAAGCAGCGGGTTTATCGGGTTAACGATCCCTGCAACCTGTCCGCCCAAATAAGTCAGGATTGTTTCGGTCGCGTTGGGCATTAGATAAGCCACAACATCACCTTCACCAATACCAAGCTCGCGGAACATATTCGCCGCCTGCCCTGTTTTGTCACGCAGTGTGTTCCAATCAAGCGTTTCACACTTGGCGTTCGGATCGGACAACAGACTAAAGCTGACAGCCTTGCGGGGTCCATGCTTGCCAGCTGTCTGGCTCAACAAACCATAGGTCGTCGTGGGGGTATTGCGTGCCTCCCACGGTTTTTCATTTTCGATAGCGTCCCGATCCGCGATACTCGCAAAAGTCATAGCGTCTTCTCCCTGATGCCTTACCGCGGATGTCTTCGCGGCCTCCCTAGGAATGCAGATTGGGCAAGAAACGGCGCGATCACAAGTCTAACGCTACGAAAAGAAGCGTTATTCGGCAGCAAGACCTTCGGTAAACTGCAAACGGGCCAGTCTGGCGTATAGCCCATCTTGGGCAACCAACGCATCGTGTGTCCCTTGCGCTGCGATTTTACCGTCCTCTAAAACAATGATCCGGTCCGCCTTTTTGACGGTGGCAAGACGGTGCGCGACGATCAAAGTCGTCCGCGTGCGGGCCAATTCTTCGACTGCGCGCTGCACTGCGTATTCGCTTTCCGCATCAAGCGCACTTGTCGCTTCGTCCAAAAGCAGGATCGGCGCATCGCGCAAAATCGCTCGTGCAATCGCAATTCGCTGCTTTTGACCGCCCGACAACATCACGCCGCGCTCCCCCACATAGCTGTCATAGCCATCGGGCAAGGCCGACAAAAAGTCATGCGCGGCGGCGGCCTTTGCAGCCGTCTCAACTTCGGCGTCACTGGCGGTGGGGCGTCCAAAGCGGATGTTTTCGCGGGCTGTGTCTGCAAAAATAACCGGATCTTGCGGAACAAGCGCAATGTATTTCCGAAATTCAGCTCGGTCCAAGTCACGTAAATCGATGCCGTCAATCTTAACCGCGCCGTCCTGTGGATCGTAAAATCGCTGAACCATCTGAATGACCGTGCTTTTGCCTGCGCCTGACGGCCCAACCAGAGCAACCGTTTCACCCGGTTCGATCGTTAAATTCAACCCACTAAGGGCAGAGATCTGCGGACGGGACGGGTAATGGAATTCCACGTTTTCAAAGCTCAACGCACCACGCACCGGCTGCGCCAACGCGCGTGGTTGGTCCGGGTCCTGCACGGTATCTTCAACAGTCAGCAACTCGACCAACCGTTCGGTCGCACCAGCGGCGCGCTGTACTTCGCCCCAAACCTCTGACAATGCCGCGACCGCACCGCCGACCATGATCGTGTAGAACATGAACTGCACCAACCCGCCTTCGGTGATCTGGCCAGCGCTGACATCTTGCGATCCCATCTGCAAAAACAACACGATCGCCGCGAATACCATAAAGATAACGATAGCCGTCAATGCGGCCCGCGTCAGGATGCGGCGGCGTGCAGAAAGATAGCTTTGCTCGGTGACATCATCGAACTTTTTGCGGCTCAATTCTTCGTGGGTAAATGCCTGCACGGTTTGGGCCGACAGCAATTGCTCTGACGCATCACCGCTGGATTCCGCGATCAAGTCTTGGTTTTCTTTGGACAAACTGCGCACGCGGCGCCCCAAAAAGATGATCGGGAACAGCACAACGGGGATTGGCCATAGGACCATCACACTCATCTTCACCGACGTAAGAAGCATTAATATAACGCCCCCCACAAAGATCAAAATATTACGCAACGCGATCGACGCAGAGCTACCAATAACGGACAAAATCAAAGTTGTATCAGTCGTGATCCGGCTTAAAACTTCACCCGTCATGATGCGTTCATAAAACGCAGGGCTCATGCTGATCATGCGGTTGAAAACGGCCTTGCGAATATCGGCAACAACTCGTTCGCCCAACCGTGTCACAAGATAGTATCGGGCTGCCGTGCCGAACGCCAAGAACACCGCGATGGTCAGCATCAACGTAAAATGCTGGCTGATTTCTTGGCTATCAAGGCCAAAACTGTCCACAACTAGACGTGCGACGATCGGAAAACTCAGCGCGATCATCGCGGTGAAAACCAACGCAAATCCAGCGCCAATCATGTTGAGTTTGTAGGGCTTCATGAATGGCCAAAGTGCGCGCAACGCGCTTACTCTTTTGCCAACTGGCCGGTCCTCTGGCTTAGGTCTATGTAATTCGGCCATCAAGCTTCCTTTATCTCTGGCTTGAGACATAAAACTGAACCGACCGTTTCACAAGGCAACGGGCGAGATAAGTGAACGGGAAAATTGAATGGCAATTTTCGCATTCAAAAAACAACCAATAAAACAGTCATTCCAGTCAGTTTTGAAAAATGGAGCGGGCGGAGGGAATCGAACCCTCATCTTCAGTTTGGAAAGCTATGCTGCAGATCCGTATTTATGACAATAAAACAATTGGTTATCGATACGATAAATACGTTTTTGTAGGTTAACTGTCTGAAACGAATTCTTGGAGCGGGCGGGGGGAATCGAACCCCCATCTTCAGTTTGGAAAACTGAGGTCTTAACCATTACACAACGCCCGC
>CBDTVI010000174.1:0-5245 GCA_965364065.1 uncultured Yoonia sp.
GGCGCGAGGTCCGCCGCATCGGCATGCGTCGCTAGAACGTCCAAATCAATTTCAAAATTGCACATCAACATATTGATCGCCATCGCGCGCAGGCGGTCTTGGGCTGTCATTTGATAGCCACGATGACCGGATAACACGCCTGCCTCGACCCGTTCGATGTAGGCGGCGGTTGCAGATGCATTTTGCACATAACCTTGGGCAAATTGCGAAATAGAAGACGCGCCGATCCCAATTAAACTTGGGCAGGTGTCGTCGGTGTAGCCTTGGAAGTTCCGGCGCAGGCGGCCCGCCTTGCTAGCCACTGTGAGGGCGTCATCGGGCTTGCCAAAGTGGTCAATGCCGATGGCCTCATAGCCGCTTTGTTTGAATGCAATGGCCGCTTGTTGTGCCAACAAATAACGTGCTTCTTCGCCGGGAAGAGATGCGTCAGGGATCAATTTCTGGCGTTTTGAAAATGTCGGCACATGCGCATAGCCGAACAGGGCAATGCGGTCTGGATCAAGCAAGCGGACCTTTTCAATCGTATCGGCCAGTTTGGCAGTGTTCTGGTAGGGTAGCCCGTAAACCAGATCCGCGTTCAGCGATGTGATGCCCGCACGGCGCAGGCTGTCGACGCAAGCCTTTGTATCTTCAAAGCTTTGTTCGCGGCCAATCGCCGCTTGGACGTCAGGGGCGAAGTCTTGAATACCGATGCTGGCGCGGGTCATGCCCATCTCTGCCAATGCAGCGATCTTGTCATCATCGACCAAGGTCGGGTCAATTTCGACGGAAAAGCTGAAATTGGGGGCAGGGGGAATCACGTCTTTGACCGCTTGGGTCAGTTCGCGGATCATATCAGGTGGCAGGATCGTGGGTGTGCCGCCACCCCAATGCAATTGTCCCATCTGCACGCCGTCAGGCAACGTTGCACGCAGATGTTCGAGTTCTTTTTTCACAATCTCAAGATAATGAACGACGGGTTTGAGCGTCGTTGTCCCTTGTGTGCGGCACGCACAAAACCAGCACAAACGTTCGCAGAATGGAATGTGGATATAAACCGAAACTGGCGTCGCAGGGTCCAAGGCCTTTAGGCACTGCGTTTGAAAATCCGCACCGGTTTGCGTGTTGAACGCAGTTGCGGGGGGATAGCTTGTGTAACGGGGCACGCGGGCATCGAAAAGGCCAAGGCGGCGTAAGTTTGCAATTTGTTCCATGCCCCGTATTTGCCAGACTGCAGCACGGTGTTTGTTGCGCCAGATCAAACAGCGGAGAAATAATTAGCCAAGTTGGTCAATAAAGCAGGCGGTAATTTCTGCGATCTGTTCGGCTGAATTGTCGCGCCGAAAGAATGTCGCAAAACCGGTCTCAGGGAACATCAGATAGGTCTGGGTCGAATGATCAACCAGGTAATACTCTGGATCGCTGTCGCCGGCGCGGTAGTAGGTTTTGTAAGCTTGAGAGGCCGCTTTGACCTGCTCCGGCGTGCCTGTGAGGCCAATCATATCTTCGTGGAAATTGTCGGTAAAGTCGCGCACAACTTCGACTGTGTCACGTTGTGGATCAACCGAAATGAACACATTACCAAGCTCAATTCCTTGTTCTTCAAGGATATAAGCCGCCTGCGCGTTGCGTGCGCTATCAAGCGGACAGACGTCGGGGCAGAACGTATAGCCAAAGTAAACCAGCGTGGGTTTGGTGATCACGTCCTTGTCGGTCACGGTTTCACCAGTTTCAGAAACCAGCGTGAACGGGCCACCAATGGCACTGCCCGCAACAGCTGTCGCACCGCAAGGATCAGGTGCTGTGTATGTGGATTGCCACACATAAAGACCAAGGGCCGCTGCAACAGCGAGGGTGGTCGTTCCAAAGATTACAGCCTTCATTGGGGTCTCCTGTCGCGTTCATGCATTTCAATTTGCCGCTATACGAATTTCCGGATCGAGACAATCAGGATTGGGCGCGTGCCGCCGCGCGATCCGAGATCACGTTCTGTGCCAATTCTTGTGTGTAGCGTGCCAAATCAGCCAACAAAGCATCGGCTTTTGCGGCATCATGCAGTTCAATTGCATCTGCAATCGCACCGTGAAGGCCGACGATCCGTTCACGTGATCGTGCACTGAAGGTGATCATATTCATTAACGGCTGCATAGCCTCGACCGCTCCGGCCAACTGATAGGACAACACGGGGTTGCCCGCCGCATCGACCAGCGCGCGATGAAACGCGACGTCCGATGCGCAAAAAGCTTCATCGGTCAGGCCGGGCTGCGATTGGCGGTGCGCTTCGGCGCGCATTGTCGCCAAATGATCCGCAGTTCGGCGTTGCGCCGAAAGGGGCGCGCAGGCCCGTTCAAGCGCATAACGCGCTTCGCAGGCCGTTGCGAAACTGACGTCATTCATCGACAAAAGCAGTGTGGATGTCGTGATTTGCTGTCCGTAGGCGTCTTCGAATTTCAGACGGTTCACAAAGGCACCGCCAGTCGCACCGCGCTGTGTGCGGATCAATGATTGCGCACCTAATCGCTTAAGCGCTTCGCGGACTGTGGGGCGAGAAACCTCGAATTGTTCGGCCAATTCTGCTTCGGATGGCAGGCGCTCATCCACGGGCAAAGCACCCGACATAATGGCGTCGCGGATCGCTTTTGCGATCTGGGCTGATAGGTCAGCGGGGTTCTTGGGATCAATTTTCATTTGTCAGACAATTAAACGTCTGACATATGATTGTGCAAGTGCTGAGTCGCAGCAGATACGCGTTTGGGAGGACGTTGATGTCGCAATTGATCCGGTCTTCGCTTTGGTTGTCGTTCTTTGGGGCGATCCTTTTGGCGTGGTGGATGCTGTATATGATGGCAACCGGCATGGATTTGGACCTGTTGGGGCGTCCAGGCCCGATGGGCCAAGCGATGGCCGACATGAACCCGCGCATGCCGATGGATATGCCGATGGCGCGTTTCGGCCCACTTTTCTTGATGTGGGCTGTGATGATGGCGGCGATGATGTTGCCGACGCTTGTCCCTACGATGACAACTTACGAACGCCTGATGGTCAGTGCTGATGGTACGCGAGTAGGGTGGTCTGGTGTGCTGTTGGGTTATTTCATCGTTTGGGTCGGTTTTGCCGCCTTGATCGCTTCGGTGCAAATCGGGCTCCTATATGGTGGTGTCATCAACATGCTTGGTGTTGCCCCACAGTGGATTTCAGCAATCTTGCTGATTGTTGTGGGTGCGTTCCAATTCAGCCGCGTCAAAGAAGTCTGCCATGGCGTTTGCCATGCGCCGCTAAGTTATTTCTTGGGGCATTGGAAAGCTGGTTTCGGTGGCGGATTGCGCATGGGGCTTGGCTTAGGAGTATTTTGTGTGGGCTGTTGCTGGGGCTATATGGCCCTTGGCTTTGTGGGTGGCGTGATGAACCTTGCTTGGATGGGCCTCGCAACACTCTTGATGATTTTCGAAAAACTGCCTGACGTAGGGCACCATGTAATCAAACCTACCGGCGTGATCCTGATCGCGGCGGGCTTTGGGTTATTTTTCTTTTAGGAAAGGGACGACAGATGGCTGACAAGACACGCGAACCAGCAGATCGGTTGCCAATCTCGCAACGGATCGACCAGCGCATTGAAAGCAATCCACTGCGCCGCAAGATGGATCCAACAGACTGGGCGATCAAAGGCGAGCTGTTCTTGAACTGCTCTTGCACTGTGTTCTGCCCTTGTGTTGTTAGCCTTGGCGCGCACCCTCCGACAGAAGGGCACTGCCACGCTTGGATGGCAATTGCGATCGACGAAGGTCATTTCGAGGGCGAAGACCTTTCGGGCCTAAACGTTGGACTGCTGGTCGATATCCCGGGCCGTATGGCCGAAGGCAACTGGCGCGTCGCGGCATACGTTGACGAACGCTCTACCCAAAAAGCCTACAACGGAATTTTGAAAATCTTTAGCGGTGCGGCAGGCGGCACAACCGGCCTGTTCACAATGCTGGTGTCCGAGATCATCGGCGCAGAACGCGAAAAGGTCGAGATCGTGCGCGATGGCACCAAGCGCGGCATCTATATCGGACGCAAAATCCAAGGCGAGATTGAGATGATGAAGGGGGCAAAGCCAGACGAGCCCGTCATGGTTAGCAATTCAAAATACTGGATGGGCCCTGATATTATCGCCGCTGCAGGTACACGATCCAAAGTGCGCGACTATGGCCGCGTTTGGGACTTTGGTGGCAAATCAGCAGAGATCTGCCCGATCGATTGGAAAGGCCCCAAGCCTTGATCACCCCGCTATATTGCCAAACCATGGCGCGCTATAATGTTTGGCAAAACAATGGCTTGCGTGAGGTTGTTGCGAAAATGAACATCGCCGATCTGAACAAGGATCGCGGTGCCTTTTTCGGATCAATCATGGGAACGCTGAACCATTTGCTGTGGGGCGATATACGCTGGATGAGCCGCTTTGACGGTGGCGCGGGCACTGATCTGCCAATTGCGCAAAGCGCTACTTTGACGGCGACCTCTGCGATTTGGGCTGCGGACCGTTTGCAAATGGACGCGCGTATTTCGCTTTGGGCGCAAAACGTGAATGCTGATCGGTTGAACAGTGACCTTCACTGGCAGCCCGTTGGCACGGCCGACCCAATCACAACGCCAATGGGTATTTGTGCGACGCATCTCTTTAACCACCAAACCCATCATCGCGGGCAAATTCACGCGATGCTGACCGAGGCGGGCTACACGCTGCGCCCGACCGATCTTCCGTTTATGCCAGAGGATATATGATGGCTGTTATTGCACCTTCCCGCCGCATCCGGCGCACACCCTTCACCGAAGGCGTCGAGGCCGCTGGTGTCAAAGGTTACACGGTTTATAATCACATGCTTTTGCCCACTGTGTTTCGCAGTGTGACCGAAGACTATCACCATCTGAAATCTGCAGTGCAGGTGTGGGATGTCGCGGTTGAACGGCAGGTGGAACTGCGCGGTCCAGATGCAGCCCGTCTTATGCAGATGCTAACACCACGCGACTTGCGCGGGATGCTGCCAGGGCAGTGTTATTATGTGCCTATTGTGGACGAAACGGGGGGGATGTTGAACGATCCCGTGGCATTGAAGCTGACCGAGGATCGTTGGTGGATCTCGATTGCTGACAGTGATTTGTTGTTTTGGGTCAAAGCTTTGGCATACGGTTATCGCTTGGATGTGCTGGTGGATGAACCTGATATCTCGCCTCTCGCGGTCCAAGGTCCATTGGCTGACGATCTGATGGCACGCGTGTTTGGAGATGC
>CBDTVI010000175.1:0-5240 GCA_965364065.1 uncultured Yoonia sp.
ACAGGTCCCAGCTTTGCGGCCGACATCGCGCGGGGATTGCCGACAGCACTGACGATTGCCTGTGGAGACGATCAGCAGGGCGAGATCCTCCAAACCGCACTTTCGACGGCCAGCCTGCGCCTTTACCGAACAACCGACGTAATCGGCGCAGAGCTGGGCGGCGCGCTTAAGAACGTACTGGCAATTGCTTCCGGTGTAGCGATAGGCGCGCGGCTTGGCGAAAGCGCACGTGCGGCACTGATCACACGCGGTTTTCCGGAAATGCAGCGCTTGGCACTGGCACTTGGCGCGCAACCAGAAACCCTGTCAGGCTTGTCCGGCTTCGGCGACTTGGTGCTAACATGTACATCAGACCAATCACGCAACTTCCGCTACGGATTTGCATTGGGACGCGGCGACGCGTTTGACGCCAACACAACCGTTGAGGGCGCGGCAACCGCACGCGCGGTGCACCAGTTGGCAGACAAGCTGAACATTGATATGCCGATTTGCACAGTGGTCGCGGATTTGACGACTGGAAAAACAGACGTGGCGACTGCGCTAAACGCGCTTTTGTCCCGCCCATTGAAAGAAGAATAAATGCGCTTTGCACTCATGACAAAAGACAAACCCGACGCCTTGCAAACCCGCATGGACAACCGCGACGCCCATTTGGCCTACATCGCCGAAACAGGCGTGGTCGAAATGGCTGGCCCTGTGTTGGATGGCGCGGATCAGATGTGCGGATCACTGATCGTGCTTGAGGTCGCAGATCTGGCAGCGGCACAGGCATGGGCCGACAACGACCCTTACGCCAAAGCAGGGCTGTTCAGCGATGTGACATTGCGGGCATGGAAAAAGGTTATCGGCTGATGGCGTTTTGGCTGTTCAAATCCGAACCCGACGTTTGGGGATGGGACGCGCAGGTCGCCAAGGGCGATGCGGGCGAACAGTGGGACGGCGTGCGCAACTATCAAGCACGCAACAACATGCGGGCAATGAAATTGGGCGAAAAAGGGTTCTTTTACCATTCACGCACTGGGCTGGAAATCGTCGGTATTGTCGAAATTTGCGCCGAAGCACACCCAGATAGCACCACCGATGATCCGCGTTGGGACTGTGTGGATGTCAAAGCAGTGCGGCCATTTAAGCGGCCCGTCACGCTCGAGCAAATCAAGGCAGAGCCGCGTTTAGTGGATATGGTTCTTGTCAGAAGCTCGCGGCTGTCAGTGCAACCCGTTGGCGATGCCGAATGGCAGTTGATTTGCGAGATGGGTCAAACTGACCCTTAAGCCAGTCAAAAAAAGAGGGTCCGGACACAGCCCGAACCCTCTTTCATCCCCACGTGCTCCATTACCACCACACGTGTTTGAATTTTGGTTCGGACCATCCTAGTCCTAGGCGTCATATCTACCGCACGGTAGCGACTTTCTGCAAATGCAAAGCAGATCGAAATTAGTTCAATTTGGGCAGATCGCCTAATTTCAAATGCAAAACGCCCACCAAATTGGCGGGCGTATCAAAGCGATTTAGGCTGAAGTTAGCCGTAAACAGACTCTTTGCCGAAATGCTTTGTCAGCATGTAATAAACCACTGCGCGGTACTTGCTCCGCTCGGATTGACCGTATGTTGCAAGAACGGATGCGATTGCCGTGTCCAGTTCTGCGCCATCTTTTAGGCCCAGTTTCTTCATCAAGAAATTGTTCTTAACAGTCTCAAGCTCAGCCGGTTGGCTGCCTGCAACAGTTGAAGCGTCTGCGTTATAAATCGCAGGACCGCAGCCGATTGTCACCTTCGTTAGAAGGTCCATATCAGGCGTCATGCCGCACTTATTTTTCAGATCGTCCGCGTACTTTGCGATCAAGTCGTCTCTTTTTCCCATGAGAATGTCCCCGTTTTTTAAGTTATTATTCATGACACGGCTTCAGGCACCGCGTTAGGCACACGTTAAAGTGAGAGGCCATAAAACGTAAAGAAAAAATGCCACAGGGTGGCGATCTTTCGCTTTTTTGTTTGATTTCTTTAAGTTAGCCCAGAATATAGTATCACCCTAGCCCTAACGGCACAGCCCCCACCCACGTGACTGCAGATGAAAATGATCCGCATGAAGCCGATTATAATCTGGCGATAGGGTCAAATTGAACCATTCACATGCGCCATCACGCACATTGCGCAGAAATGCTGCCTTGGGACCGGGCGGCTCCCAATCTGCGATCAAACTGATGCGGTTCCCATCTACCAACCCAAAGCCTGCGATATCGATAGCGTCTGCTGTGGCATGGGTGCTCATCTGGGTTGAAGGGCCGTTGACGGTTCGAAGGGCCCGACAATTATAGCTGCCGATATGCCTGATAATGCTAACGGGTGATCCTAAATGCGCCAATGCGGCGGGCTGCACGCTATGGCGTTCCCACATCGCCATCCGCAACGCGATGGCACAGCGTGTTTCCAAAGGCCGCAACCGCACATCCCCAACCTCGCGCAAAGTCACGCGGTCATTGATAAAGCACTGGGCAGATTCCGTGATGGGGGCAAGGCGTTCTATGGATGCGTGGCCCGCAAGCGTTTCTAAACACTGATCAAAGTTTGCTGCCGCACGGTTTAACTTCCACCCCGTCAACAGCGTGACCGGATCGGTGATCACCAAAGGCTGCGTTGGGTTCCATTCGCGCGGCAGTGGCGTGTTGGGGTGAACGAATATCTGGTACCCAATAAGCGACAGCACCCCTGCAAAGCAAAACGCAGCAAGGCCACTTATCAAAGCCCAACTGCGTTTCACATCATTGCTTGTCGTTTTGGCGGCATGCTGCGCCATTTGCTGACGCTTGGCATGCCGCATCAGTACTTAGTACCGGTAGTGTTCGGGCTTGAACGGTCCATCAACGCTGACGCCAATATAATCCGCCTGTTCTTTTTTCAGTTCGGTCAGTTTGACGCCAATACGCGCCAAGTGCAGGCGAGCAACTTTTTCGTCCAAATGCTTGGGCAGGATAAAGACGCCTGGGCCGTATTCTTCTGATTTGTTCCAGATTTCTAGTTGGGCCAAAACTTGGTTAGTGAACGATGCGGACATTACAAACGACGGGTGGCCCGTCGCGTTACCAAGGTTCAACAAACGCCCCTCGGACAACAAGATCAGACGGCTACCCGAAGGCATTTCGATCATGTCGACCTGTTCTTTGATGTTCGTCCACTTGTGGTTTTTCAGAGCTGCAACCTGAATTTCATTGTCAAAGTGGCCGATATTGCCAACGATCGCCATGTCCTTCATTGCGCGCATATGCTCAATCCGGATCACATCTTTGTTGCCGGTTGTTGTGATAAAGATATCAGCGCTATCCAAAACGTCCTCAAGGATAACAACCTCAAAGCCGTCCATCGCTGCCTGCAGCGCGCAAATCGGATCAACCTCAGTGACTTTGACGCGTGCGCCAGCGCCGGCCAAAGACGCGGCAGAACCTTTGCCCACATCGCCATACCCACACACAACAGCAACTTTGCCAGCCATCATCGTATCAGTCGCGCGACGGATACCGTCGACCAGTGATTCCTTACAGCCATATTTATTGTCGAATTTTGACTTCGTCACGCTGTCGTTGACGTTGATCGCAGGGAACGGCAACTGGCCATTCTTGTGCAGATCGTACAGGCGGTGCACACCGGTCGTTGTCTCTTCCGAAACACCCTTGATTGCATCACGTGTTTTGGTGAACCAGCCCGGGGTTTCTGCCATACGCTTTGCAATTTGCACCTTGATGACTGCTTCTTCTTCAGAGGTTGGCACAGCGATAATGTCTTCGCCTGCTTCCGCACGTGCGCCCAACAAGACGTAAAGCGTCGCGTCACCGCCATCATCAAGGATCATGTTCGGGCCGTCTGCAAACATGAACGACTTATCTAGATAGTCCCAATGCTCTTCCAAGCTTTGGCCCTTGATAGCAAAGACCGGCGTGCCGCCAGCCGCGATCGCAGCCGCAGCGTGGTCTTGGGTTGAGAAAATATTGCATGAAGCCCAGCGGACATCAGCGCCAAGCTCAACCAGCGTTTCAATCAAAACCGCCGTTTGGATTGTCATATGCAGCGATCCGACAATCCGCGCGCCCTTAAGCGGTTTCTTATCAGCGAATTCTTCGCGCAGCGCCATCAATCCTGGCATTTCTGTTTCTGCGATATCAAGTTCCTTGCGTCCAAATTCAGCGAGGTTGATATCTTTGACGATGTAATCTTGCATTGTTGCCTCCTGCGGCGCGGTTAACTCTGTTGCCGCGCTGATAGCAGGGCTTATTGCTTGCGACAATGGGAGCATTGTCACGCCTACGTTTGGCCAACTGCCACAGTGGCTACGCCCAATTCCCTAATACTTCATGTACATGAAACAGACCCAGCTGTTTACGATCGCCCCACACCCATTTATGCCAGTCCCATCGCCTGATTTCGGAGCACCCATGCCCAAACCCCAACCTAGAGCATGGCAGCGGATGCTGTCAGGACGCAGGCTCGATCTGCTTGACCCAACACCTGTCGATATCGAAATCGAAGACATCGCACATGGGCTTGCCTTTGTTGCCCGTTGGAACGGACAAACCAAAGGTGATTTCGCCTATTCGGTCGCTGAACATTCGCTGCTTGTTGCCGATATTTTTGCACTTCAGCAGCCCAATGCACCAATTAAATGGCAGCTTGCCGCCCTTTTGCATGACGCCCCAGAATACGTAATCGGCGATATGATCAGCCCTGTTAAGGCAGCGGTGGGTCCAGGTTATGGTGCCTTGGACGACCGTCTGACGGCCGCCATACATCTGCGTTTTGGCTTGCCCGCACAAATACCTGGGACTGTGAAACGGCAAATAAAAAAGGCTGACAAACTATCCGCGTGGCTTGAAGCCGTGCAAATTGCGGGGTTTACAATCGCAGAGGCAGACAGGTTTTTCGGCAAGCAAAACCGCGATGTTACGGATCGTCTGACACTCAAACTCCGGCCGCCAGTTGCGGTGCGTGACGACTTTACTGCGCGCTACCATGCATTGGCGGCGCAGACTTAATCGACATGCGTTCAACGCAAATTTAATCAATATCGCCGATTGATTCTCTGAATGTTGCTCAGGAATCAATTGATGCGAACTCAGATAAAAAATAATTTGCGACGCATTGCACGGTTTGCAACGCGCACTCCCGATAAGTTGTGGCAGCACTACTTGCTTGCTCTGTCACTTCTTCTGAGTCTGATTTTTGCGATGTACGGGTTGAATACGTCCATCATC
>CBDTVI010000176.1:0-5240 GCA_965364065.1 uncultured Yoonia sp.
ATCTACGGCGAAGCCGAGCGTGTAAAAGGCGATACAGGTGAAAACCTGATTGGTTTGCTGGAGCGTCGCTTGGACGCGGTTGTGTACCGTGCCAAGTTCGTTGCAACAGTATTCGCAGCACGCCAGTTCGTGAACCACGGCCACGTCACAGTGAACGGCAAGAAGGTTAACATCCCGTCTTACCGCGTCAAAGAAGGCGACGTCATCGAAGTGCGTCAGAAGTCCAAGCAGCTTGAGCTGGTTTTGGTCGCAACGCAGCTTCCAGAGCGTGACGTTCCTGACTACATGGACGTTGACCACAACAAAATGACAGCAACGTTCACACGTACACCTGGTCTGGGCGATGTGCCTTATCCAGTTGCGATGGAACCAAACCTCGTCGTGGAATTCTACGCGAAGAACTAATCTTCGCCACCCGCAAAACCGCAAGGTTTGCATCAATATTCAAAAGGCCGTCCTTCATTGGGCGGCCTTTTTTGTTTGGAAAACACGGCAAAGTTGATCGATACTGATTTCATATCGCCAATTTTTATTTTCACACGGTAAATATGAGGTCTGAATATGCCCCGCTACACATCTTTAAACACATACGAACAACATGCCGATTATCCAGGCAAGGCTGATTGGATCGCGCGCCGTCTGCTCGCTTTGCGGCATGATCTAGGGAAAACGATCACCAATGATCGCGCACCTGGTTCACTGATCATAGGGTCTTGGAACATTCGTGCATTCGACGGTGGTCTGCCACGCTTGGACGAAAGCATGCACTACATTGCCGAAATCATTGCAACTTTTGATATCTGCGCCATTCAAGAAGTCAAAAGCGATCTTGGCCCGCTTAAGCATTTGGTCTGGCTGCTTGGGCCGCAGTGGGAATATTTCGTGACGGACGTATCGGACCATGAAGGCGGCAACCATGAACGCATGGCCTTTGTCTACAACACCGACAGCGTGATCTTCCGCAATTTGATCGGTGAGATTGTTGTTAAAGGTGATGCGTTATCGACAGGCAATCAGATTGCACGGTCGCCGTTCTTTGCAGCATTTCAGGCGGGGTGGTTCCGGTTCACACTGGTGTCGTCACATATCTTGTTTGGGGAAACCAACGCCGTCGGTTTGGCCCGCCGCGCCGAAGAAGTGGCAGTGATCACAAAGACACTGACCAAACGCGCAAAATCAGAGGATCAGGTTTATATTTTCCTTGGGGATATGAACATCGACAACCCCACAGGGCCGGTGATGCGCGCCTTAGAGGACAGCAAGATGCAATTGCCGAATTTTCCGGCGACCAACATGGGTGGTGACAAATTCTACGATAAAATCGCCTTTACCGTCCAAGGCAAAAGCACGCGTAAAACGCGACTTTTACGGGCAGGGGCCTTTGATTGGCGAAACGCGATCTTTGGACCGTTTGTGCCTCAGCCCAACAACCCCGCTGATCCGCCGTATGTATCGCGGGTATCTGACGCAGACTACCGTACGCACTATACGCCTCTTGTGGCCGCACATCGGGCGCAACACGGCAAAGACCCTTATGCCGATTTTGCAGGATTTTATGACCAATGGATGACCCATGAGATGTCCGATCACCTTCCCATTTGGGTTGAACTTGAGACGGATTATTCTGACGATTATCTACAGCGGTTTGTCACGACCGAAGCGTGATCAGGACTGGCGCGAATTGTGTCATGCGCAACTTAGGCTTGCTCTCTTGTGTCAGGGGTCGATAGAACGGGCCAACTGACAAGAGACGGACCTGATATGGCAAACGGCATTCAACCCCAACCGGGTATTTTGGACATCGCACTTTATGTGGGCGGCGCGTCCCATTTGGATGGGGTGCGCAACGTCCTTAAGCTGTCGTCGAACGAGAACCCATTAGGCCCAAGTGACGCCGCCAAAGAAGCCGTTGTGCGGGCCACGCACGATCTTAATCGCTACCCATCAACAGATCACGCGGCCTTGCGTACTGCGATCGGTGATGTTTGGGGTGTTGATCCTGCGCGCATCGTTTGCGGCGTCGGGTCAGGCGATGTTCTCAAGTTATTGGCCGAAGCCTATGCCGGACCAGGCGACGAGATCGTCTTTACCGAGCATGGATTTTCCATGTATCCGATTTATGCCAATTCAGTTGGTGCCACGCCAGTTGTGGTGGCCGAAAACGAGCGTGTCGTCGATGTCGATGCGATCTTGGCGGTTTGCACCAAAAAGACGAAATTGGTCTTCATCGCCAACCCAGCCAACCCAACTGGCACGATGATCGGCACAGCCGAAGTCGCTAGGCTGGCTGAGGGTCTGCCACCGCAAGCGATGTTGGTGTTGGACGGGGCCTATGCAGAATTTGTCGAGGGTTTTGACGCGGGTAAAGCACTGGTTGAATCTCGCGAGAACGTCTTTATGTCGCGCACCTTTTCCAAGATTTACGGACTGGGTGGTCTGCGCGTGGGCTGGGGCTATGGCCCACAGGCTGTGATTGATGTGCTGAACCGCATTCGTGGTCCGTTCAATTTATCGGCTGCCGCCCTTGCCGCAGCAGAAGCGGCTGTGCGTGATACCGAGCATACTGAAAAATGCCGGACCGAGAACGCGCGGTGGCGTGATTGGTTGGCGAATGCATTGGCCAAACTTGGTGTGCCGTCTGACACGTCGACCGCGAATTTTGTTCTTGCCCGTTTTACAGACGAGGCAGAGGCAAGTGCGTGCGACGAACACTTGCGGAACGCAGGGATCATCGTGCGCAAAGTCGCAGGTTACGGTTTGCCCAATTGCTTGCGCATTACCGTGGGTGATGAAAGCGCGTGCCGCCGCGTGGCCCATGCCGTCGCGCAATTCAAAGGGGCCGCTTGATGACGCAGATTTATGACCGCGTCGCACTGATCGGGCTGGGCCTGATTGCCTCTTCGATGTGCCATGCTATGCGGCGTGCAGGGCTTGCAGGCGAAATCCTGGGCTATGCCCGGTCATCCGAAACCCGCGATATTGCCCGTGAAATTGGTCTGTGTGACCGTGTCTGCGATAGCGCTGCAGAGGCGGTGAAAGATGCCGACCTTGTTGTGCTTTGCGTACCCGTCGGTGCAATGGAAGCTGTCGCGCGCGAAATTGCGCCTGCGCTGAAATCCGGTGCGACAGTCAGTGATGTAGGGTCGGTCAAACGCACTGTAATTGATGCAGTCAGTCCACATATCCCAGAAGGTGTTCACTTTATTCCGGCACATCCGATTGCGGGAACCGAACAATCTGGTCCGCGCTCTGGGTTTGCCGAACTTTTCGACAATAGGTACTGCATCCTTGTACCTGTCGAAGGGTCGACGCGTGAAGCCGTGGACCGTCTGGCCGACTTTTGGCGCGGTTTGGGCGCATTGATCGACGAAATGGACGCAGAACACCACGATCTTGTCTTGGCCGTCACTAGCCACACGCCGCACTTGATCGCCTATACAATGGTGGGTGTAGCGGATGATTTAGGTCGTGTAACCGATAGCGAAGTCATCAAATATTCAGCGGCTGGTTTTCGGGATTTCACGCGCATCGCGGCCTCTGATCCGGTGATGTGGCGTGATGTGTTCTTGAACAACAAAGAAGCCACATTGGAAGTTCTTGGCCGTTTCACGGAAGAGCTTTTTGCGCTGCAGCGGGCGATCCGGCAGGGCGACGGTGATCATTTGCATGACTATTTCACGCGCACCCGTGCCATCAGGCGCGGCATTATCGAGGCTGGCCAAGACACCGATGCCCCTAATTTTGGCCGCAGCAAGGCCCGCAAAGATTGAAGCGTTGGGCCGCATTTGCCCTGATCTTTTTGATCGCGAGCCAGTCCGCCGCACAGGATCTGCGCCCGACTGCGCGCGGTGCCGCTGTTTCCACAGAGGTAGTTGATCAAACGCGACCCGCCTTGCGCCCACAAGGTTTGGGCGACCCAAACCCCGAAGCAGTCGCGCAGTCTATGCATCCGCGCATGCGCCCCGCTGCAATTGTCGCGGCTGCAGAAAATCGTCGTTTGGCGCGCCAGCGCGGTCAAATTTGCAATGATCCCGCGATACAAGGCACCGTCGTTGGACGCGTACCGGGGGCGGGCGCATGCGGGATTGAACGCGCAGTCAGGGTGCGCTCTGTTGCGGGCATTACGCTGAACCCGCGCGCGACGCTTGATTGCCGGACAGCTGCAGCCCTTAAAACTTGGGTGCAGCGCAGCGTCCTACCTGCAGTTGGCAGCCAAGGCGGCGGTGCCGCATCACTGCGCGTTGTTTCGCATTACGCGTGTCGATCCCGCAACAATCAAGCGGGCGCGCGACTGTCAGAGCATTCGTTCGGGCGTGCAATCGATATTGCAGGCATCGGTTTGCGCAACGGGTCCGAGATGACGCTGCTGACCGACTGGAATTCAAGCACGAACGGCACGCAATTGCGCAGAATGTGGCGTGCGGCCTGCGGCCCCTTTGGTACCGTCCTTGGGCCTGAGGCGAACCGCTTTCACCGAGATCATTTTCATTTTGACACGGCGCGATATCGCAGTGGATCGTTTTGTCGGTAAACGCGGTGTATGTCGCGCGGGCAGGCGCCTCCGGCGGGAGTTTTCAAAGGCAAGATGATGATCAAGTGCAGGCTTTACCCTTGTCGGGCTGCACCCTATAAGCAGCCTCATGTTGCGGCAGATGATCATAAGCATTATTTGCCCGGCGGCGTGAAACCTTCACTCCTGCCGGGAAAAGGTGTCTGCATGTGCGCACCGCCCCTTCGTTTCATTCCCATAAGACTGCCGAGAGGACGCCGCAAATGTGCGCCGAGACAACCGACTATAAATCAACTTTAAATCTGCCCAAAACCGATTTTCCAATGCGTGCGGGATTGCCCAAGCGCGAACCCGATTGGCTGGCCCGCTGGGCGCAAATCGGTGTGTACGATAAGCTGCGCGCCAAGGCCGAAGGGCGTAAACCCTTTACGCTGCATGACGGACCACCCTATGCGAACGGCCATCTGCATATCGGTCACGCACTCAATAAAATCCTGAAAGACATGGTTGTGCGCAGCCAGCAGATGATGGGCCGCGACGCGCGCTATGTTCCCGGTTGGGATTGTCACGGCTTGCCAATTGAATGGAAGATCGAAGAGAAGTACCGCGCCAAAGGCCGCGATAAGGATGACGTAAATGTCGTTGATTTCCGTCAGGAATGCCGCAAATTCGCTGAAGGCTGGGTGGATATCCAGCGCGAAGAATTCAAACGCCTTGGGATCACTGGCAA
>CBDTVI010000177.1:0-5217 GCA_965364065.1 uncultured Yoonia sp.
ATTTCGAAAGCTGCCGTTCGCCGCGTTGCAGAAGATTGGCGGTAAGGGCTCATAGTTGCCGTTCGCTGCACTGTGCGCCGATGACCGCTAAGCGGACAAAGTGACATTTCGCTGCGACAGCATGAATGACCGCTTTACTGGGTTGCGGCGCTATCAAGCAAAGCTACAATTTCCGAACAGTTCTCGATTTGTCCGCCGCAGCAGTCAGCGATCAAGAACTGGACGAGCGCATTCACGCGAGAAAGATTTGCCGCGTAGTGGATTTCACGTTGATGGCGTGTCGCAGTCAGGACGCCCGCGCGTTTGAGAATGGCAAGATGGCCTGAAAGTGTCGATGGTTTCGTGCCCAACTGCCGCGAGATTTCCAAGGCTGGCAATCCCTTTGGACCAACCCTGACGAGCAGCCGAAAGGCTTCCAGACGCGTTGGTTGTGCAAGAGCCGCAAAGGCTTCGATGGCATTGTCTTGTTCCATAATTCGTTATTGCCCGAATTATCAAAGCTTGACAAGATATCCCTCCTGATCTAGCCAAAAAACACTTCGGTGTTTGCCGAATTGAGATATGGGAGACGCTTGGATGTCGGGAACCACAATTACGTCTGAAGTTGATTTTGAGGCAAACGGAAAGCAGTCAGGATTTCTGCGCCTACCGCACTCTGTTCATCGCTCGGCCTATGGTTGGATTCCGATTCCCATCACTTCCATTAAGAATGGTGATGGTCCCACGCTGGTCATTATGGCGGGCAATCACGGGGACGAATACGAAGGCCAGATTGCGATCTCTAACCTCGCCCGCACGTTGGAAACTGGTGATATCCTGGGTCGGTTGATCTTGCTTCCCATGGTAAATGCACCTGCTGCACAGGCTGGTTTGCGTACGTCACCTATCGATGATGGGAACCTCAATCGGCTGTTTCCTGGCGACGCCAGTGGCATTCTGACTGAAAAGATCGCGCATTATATCGAAGAAGTCTTAATGCCATTGGCAGACTATTCGGTTGATTTGCATTCAGGCGGCAACTCGCTTTTTTATCCGCCGACGTTACTGCGCGGACAAGGCCATAGTGTTGAAGAAACGGAGGCTTTGACCAGCCTTCAGGACGCGTTTGACTTGCCTTATGCATGGGTCTTTACCGGTGGCGGTGGTCGTAGCAGCACTGCGCGGACGGCTATGGGAGCCGCCAACCGAAAGGGTGTGATCAACGTCATGGCTGAACTTGGCGGTGGTGGTGAGGTCACGCCTGACATCCTGAAACGCACCGAACGCGGCCTGCGTCGCATTATGCATAGTCTCGGGATGTTGTCAGATTATGTACCCGACCAAGCGCAAGGCACGCGCGAGCTGAATGTCAAAGGATCGGTCTATGCATACGCAGCGGGTCTATTTGAACCTCTGAAGCCCATCGGTGAAGACGTCGCGTCGGGCGAGCTTGTCGGCCTGATCCACCACCCAGATACACCTGAGGCTGAGCCGGACAGGATCACGTCCCCCTATCAAGGGATCGCATTGTGCAGGCGCGCAATGGCGCAAGTTGTGCGCGGAGACGCTGTCTATCAAATCGCCTCTGATGCTGCACCTACTATGGATCAAGAATGAGTGTGCACCCCGTATCACTTGCCGACGTCCGCTCGGCTCAGGTCGCACTTGCCGATGTGGTCTTGCGCACGCCCGTGCTTGAGAACCCTGACGTCAATGAAATGCTTGGCGGACGGTTGTTGCTGAAGGCAGAGAACTTCCAACGCACCGGTGCGTTCAAGATACGGGGCGCGTATTATCGGATCTTAAACCTGACCCCAAAGGAACGCGCTTGCGGTACGGTGAGCTATTCGTCAGGAAATCACGCCCTTGGCTTGGCACGCGCAGCGCAACTGTTGGGTTCGTCCGCTGTCATCGTCATGCCCAGCGATGTGCCAACCGCAAAGATGAACGCGACACGTGCCCTTGGCGCAGGGATTGTTACCTTTGACCGAGACACAGAAAACAGCGCTGATGTGGTGGCTCGAATAAGATCGCAGACCGGCCGCATCGAAGTCCCGCCAAGCGGCCACGGTCAGGTTCTGGCTGGGGCCGGAACTGCTGCCCTGGAATTATTCGAAGATGCGCCCGTGCTGGACGCAGTCTTGGTGCCATGTGGCGGTGGCGGCCTGACAGCGGCAACAGCTGTCGTCATGGCCGAAGCATCCCCGCGAACCCAAGTCTATGCGGCAGAGCCAACATTGTTTGACGATACATGTCAGTCACTTGCGGCAGGCGAACGCCTCGCCAACCCCGTGGGCCAGCGCACGATCTGCGATGCGATCATGACGCCTACTCCAAACGAGGTGACCTTTCCGATCAACCTTGACCTGCTTGCAGGCGGTGTGACTGCCAGCGATGCAGATGTCCGAGAGGCAATGCGCTTTGCCTTTGAGCATTTCAAGATCGTGACGGAGCCCGGCGCGGTTGTTGGCTTAGCCGCAGTTTTGAACGGGCAGGTCGCGATAAAGAACAGGACTGTGGCAACCGTTATTACTGGCGGCAATGTCGATCTCGCGCGGTTCGCAACGCTCACTGGAGACGTTCAATGACACTTGACCGACGCCTCATGGCAGAATGGCTGGGGACATTTTCGCTTCTCGCGACTGTCATTGGTTCTGGCATCATGGCCGAACGGTTGGCGGGTGGAAACATCGCTATCGCGCTCTTGGGCAATACGATTCCAACGGGTGCAATCCTCGTCGTGTTGATCACCATTTTCGGACCGATTTCGGGCGCGCACTTCAACCCCGCCGTAACACTTAGCTTTGCACTGCGGCGCGAAATCGAAAAGCGCGATGCCGTTCTATATGTAGTTGCCCAGATCTTCGGCGGCATCGTCGGTGTGCTTGCAGCCCATTTGATGTTTGAACATCCCCTGCTAGACACTTCTACCACATCGCGCAGTGGTATTGGCCAATGGACGGGTGAGTTTGTTGCGACCTTTGGTCTTGTCGGCACGATCCTCGCTTGCATCAAAGCGCGGCCGTCTGCGGTGCCGATGGCTGTTGGGCTCTATATCACAGCCGCTTATTGGTTCACGTCCTCCACGTCGTTCGCAAACCCTGCGGTCACGATAGCACGCGGTTTCTCCGATACTTTTGCAGGGATCGCCCCTGTTGATGTCGCAGCTTTTATTGGCGTGCAGATGATAGCTGCCGTCTTGGCGACGTGGTTTTTTGGATGGCTATTGGTAGAGACGGAAAATGGTTGAACGCTTTGATTTTGACGAGGTGATTTACCGCCGCGAGGTTCCGGCCCTCAAAGTGCATCGTATGGTTCTTGGCGACGACGGGATGGACCTGTTTCCAGCAGGGGTAGCGGATATGGATTTTCGCGCACCTAAACCCATATTGGATGCAATGGCGCAGCGACTGGCCCATGGTGTCTTTGGCTATGAGACAGTGCCCGATGGCCTCATGCCTGCGCTCATCGCATGGATGAAACAACGGCATGCTTGGGATATTCGCCCCGATCATATTCAGCGTGCTCCCAACGTGCTGAACAGTCTTTCGATGGCCGCCAATCTGTTTACGGGTCCGGGCGACGGCATCATAGTTCAGCCGCCTGTGTTTTTTGATTTTGCCGATATCATCGCCGAAAACGGGCGCCGCATGGTTGAAAACCCGTTGGTGCTTTCTTCTGGCCGTTATGAGATGGACTTTGACGGTCTGGAAACCTGCACCGCTGATCCGCGCACAAAGATGTTGTTCTTGTGCAATCCGCATAATCCGGTGGGCCGTGTATGGACCAAGGCCGAGCTGGCTCAACTTGGGGCTATCTGCAGGAAAAACGGGGTTGTCGTGGTCTCGGATGAAATCCACGCGGACATAGCTTTCCAAAATCACACCTATACGCCGTTCGCCAGTATCTCAGACGCTGATGCGCAAAACAGCATCACCTGCCTTTCCCCAGCAAAGAGCTTCAACATCGCGGCGTGTTGCGGTGCCTTTACAGTCGTTTCTGATGAGAGTCGGCGTAACGCCCTTAAGGCTGAAAATAGTCGTCTGACAGTGAACAAGAATAACGCTTTCGCCAGCGTGGCGATGGAGGCAGCCTACAAAGACGGCGGGCCGTGGTTGGACGCGGCCATCCCCTATATCGAGGGGAACCTGTCCTTGGTGCGCGCGTGTCTGTCTGACATCCCTGAGGTCTCTTTGATTGAACCCGAAGGCACTTTCTTGCTGTGGTTAGATTTTCGGAATTTGGGTCTGCAGCCGGACGAACTGACCCAATTCCTGCGACGCGAGGCCGGATGGGCCATAACCCGGGGCATCGCTTTTGGGAGCAGTGGTGCAGGGTTTGGGCGGCTAAACATCGCGTGCCCTCGCGCCCGATTGGAAAAGGCGCTGGATCGCCTTGTTCATGCAATTTCAATAACAAGAGACTCAGCACAATGACCGAGACCTCCAATATCGAAGACGACCACTTTCGCGACATCGACACAGACCGCCTGCTGTCGGGCGGACGATTGGATCACCCGCCACGCATCTTGTTGCTCTATGGCTCGTTGCGCGACCGGTCTTTTAGCCGGTTGATGACCGAAGAAGCCGCACGGGTGCTGAACCGCTTTGGGGCCGCAACGAAAACGTTCAATCCCAGTGGCTTACCTTTGCCCGACGACACGGATGCCGACAATCCCAAGGTGCAGGAATTGCGCGATCTGGTTACATGGAGCGAAGGTATGGTTTGGTGTTCTCCGGAACGCCACGGGGCGATGACCGGCATTATGAAATCTCAAATCGATTGGATACCTTTGTCTTTGGGGGCCGTCCGTCCGACCCAAGGAAAGACGCTTGCCGTCATGCAAGTCAATGGCGGTTCGCAAAGCTTTAACACGGTGAACCAGTTGCGCACCCTAGGCCGCTGGATGCGACTGTTAACAATTCCGAACCAGTCTTCGACGCCCAAGGCCTTTCTGGAGTTTGACGACAATGACCGGATGAAGCCCTCACCAAACTACGACCGCGTGGTCGATGTCATGGAGGAGTTGATTAAATTCACGCTCCTGACGCGGGGGAGGTCTGATTATTTGGTTGAACGCTACAGTGAGCGCAAGGAAACAGGTGAGGCATTGATCAAGCGCGTGAACCAGACCGCAATCTAGTCTTTCTACAAGAAGGCGGTAGATGGTTTAAGAGGTGCAGCATCAAATTCATAGCAGCCATTCGCACTTAGCGCAGCATCTGGTAAAATGGGCTC
>CBDTVI010000178.1:0-5216 GCA_965364065.1 uncultured Yoonia sp.
AATTGTTCCCTCTTCGAACACGTTCAGTCGGATTCCATAAAGAAAATTGCGCAGTTGTTTGCCTTGGACAAGAGACACAAAGGTATCTTCGTCCTTAATGGGAGCATATTCATCCGCCAGCGTAGGCGCGGCAGTCATTGCTAAAATCATAGACAGGACAACGTATTTCATTGGACATCCATATTGGCGTTTATGCTATTTTTACGTGCCTTTATGCGCTTTGGATCAGTCTTGGGTGCTACAGCCCCAAAACATCCAGCATGTCGTATTCACCAGGGTCTTTGTCTTGGCCCCAAAGTGCGGCCTTCAGCGCGCCGCGTGCAAAGACCGCGCGGTCTGTCGCAAGGTGGCGCAGCACGATACGTTCGCCTGCGGCTGCAAACATGACGTCATGTTCGCCCACGATATCGCCGCCACGAATGGCACTAAAGCCGATGTCACCGCGTTTGCGCGCGCCTGTAATCCCGTCGCGCCCGCTGTCGCTGACGTCTGAAAGTGACACGCCGCGGCCTTCAGCCGCTGCTTCGCCTAGCATCAGGGCCGTTCCAGAAGGGGCATCGATTTTTTGGTTATGGTGTGCCTCGATCACTTCAATATCGAAGTCATCATCCAAGGCAGCGGCCACTTTCTTGGTCAGCTGCACCAACAGGTTCACGCCCAAGGACATATTGCCTGCACGCACGATGGGTGCATGACGGGCGGCTGCATTGATGGCTTTCAAATCATCCTCGGATAGGCCGGTTGTGCCAATGACATGCACGGCACGGGCTTGCGCGGCTAAGCCTGCGAAAGCGACCGTTGCGGCAGGGGCGGTGAAATCAATCACGGCTTGGGCTTTGGCGAAAACTTCGACTGCATCATCGGTGACGTTTACGCCGACGGCCTTCCCGCCCATTGCGGTTCCAATGTCTTGACCGACCCAAGCGTGTCCCGTTCGTTCCAACACTCCGACAAGACGGCATTTGTCTGATGCCACCACGGCCTGAACGAGCATTTGCCCCATCCGGCCTGATGCGCCGGTAATCACGATGCCTGGTGTGTCTGTCATTGGTCCGTTCCTTTATCCTGCCCCCGTCTTAGCGGTGGATCGCGCGTGACGCAAAGCCTTGCTTGGCAACGCGGCAATCTGCGATTACATGACCATTATGGCTAAGAAATCAAATAGAGACGGCAAAGCCCCCACACAGCGTATGCTGCGCGTGGGCGAAATGATCCGTCGCACCCTTTCAGAAGTGCTTCAGCGTGGCGATGTCCATGATGAAGAACTAGAGCGTATGTCGATTACGGTGGGCGAGGTGCGCATGACACCGGACCTCAGTATCGCCACCGCGTTTATTTTGCCCTTGGGCGGAAACGGCAAAGAAGAGGCGTTGTCCGCCGTGCGCCGCAACCGCTACGAGATCCGGCATTTGGTCGTCAAAGGCGGCTCGATGAAGTTCGCGCCCGAATTGCGGTTCGAAATTGACGGCACCTTTGATCAGATGGACGCCACACGTGCATTGCTTGCAGAAGGCCACGTGCGTCAGGACATCGACGACTGATGCGGGGGCTGATTGCCCTGATATTGGTGTGGGCGGCTCCTGCCGCTGCGGTGACCTGCGAAGATGTGCAGTACGCGGGTGATAGCTACACGCTTTGCACCGTTGATGCCGCGTCAGAGAATTTGCGCCTGTTTTATAAAGACGCCGATGATGCTGTGATCGGCAGCTTTGGCGCGATTGCGGCGCTGCCCGATGTGACCCAGCTTGATTTTGCGATGAACGCGGGGATGTACCACGATGATCGCCGTCCAGTAGGCCACTACATCGAGAACGGTGTCGAGGTGATGCGGGTGATCCCCAACGCAGGTCCCGGTAACTTTGGTTTGCTGCCAAATGGGGTGTTTTGCATCAATGATCGGACGGCGCAGGTCTATGAGACTTTGCAGTATTTGGACGAAGACCCCGTTTGCCGCGATGCGACCCAATCGGGACCAATGTTGGTCATCGATGGCGCGTTACACCCGCGATTTTTGCCAGACAGCACATCACGGTTCATTCGCAATGGCGTGGGCACGTCTGCCGATGGCCGTACTGCAGTCTTTGCAATCTCAAACAACAGTGTGACGTTTCACACATTCGGCAGCTTGTTTCGCGATTATCTGGAGCTTCCAAACGCGCTTTACTTCGACGGCAAGGTATCGCGGCTTTATTCGCGTGACTTGGGCCGTAGCGATTTCGGGTTTCAGTTGGGGCCGATGGTGGGTGTGGTCCAGTAAGGTGGATTTGGGTCCACTCTAAATGTCCAACAGATCAATGATCTGCTGCAAGTTTGGACTTTGCGGAAGGTCTTTCACGGCATCGGGCGCGAACCATCCTGCGTCACTGACATCATCGGCGGCTTGCGGTTCCCCACTTTCATAACGACAGGCGACAGCGGCCAACAGATAGTGGAATTGTACTGTACCCGCTGCATCCCGCGTGATTGCGTCGATGTTTGTCAGGTACGACAGCGGCGTGCCGATCACGCTTGTTTCCTCTGCCAATTCGCGCACCGCAGCTTCCAAAGCGGTCTCTCCCAGTTCCACATGCCCGCCTGGAAATCCCCACGTGTTGGCGTTGGGTTCGTTGCGGCGTTTCACTAGCAAGATGCGCCCTTGATGATGCATGACGGCGATTGCGCCAAGTTTTGGACGGCTCATAGTTGAAGGACCTTTTGTGCGACAGCAGCGCCAAGGATGGCGTGGTCTTCGGCAGAAAGATGCAGTCCATCGATAGGGCTTGACCCGACCAGCGCGCCTGCATCCAGAAATGCGACCCCCCAATGTGCTGCGAGTGCGGCAATCATAGGGGCAAAGGCGCGCGATTTTTCAGCCGCCCCCATCAGCGTATCGCGGTAAGTGCCTTGCTCAAGGATCGGGGGCGGTGCGATCACCACGATATCAAAGCCGCCATGGCGCGTTTGGTAGGGCTCTGAGTTCGCGATGGCGAGAAGGGACGCGAGACCACCAACAATTTGTTCGGCACTGCGCGCGTGGTGCGTTTGCGCGTCATTTGTGCCCAGCATGATCGTCAAAACATCAACTGGTCCGTTGCTTTCTAATGCGATCCGCAACCCCAATTGCCCATCCATATGCATGCCCATCACGGGGTCCGCTAAACAGGTTGTGCGCCCAGGCAAGCTTTGCTCAAGCACGATCCAATCAGAACCTAGGGCGTGCGACATAATCCCCGGCCAACGCACATCCGCATCAAACCGTCGATTTTCGCCGCGCGCATGTGCGGGCGGAGTGCCGTAAGTGTTGCTATCGCCGAATGTGAGGACTGTTTTTACCATACGGTGAAGTTAAGTGGCGGCCACACAATGGTAAAGCACGATTGCCCCCTTGGCCTTGCGGCCTAGAGCGCACATATAGGTCCCAACACCAGTTAAAGGAGACGACCCATGCTCGAATTGGACGGAACACCAAAGGCCCCCGCTGCTGACTTAATCAAAGACGCGACCGACGCGAGCTTTGTGGCGGATGTGATTGAGGCATCCCAAACTGTCCCTGTGATTGTCGATTTCTGGGCACCTTGGTGCGGGCCTTGCAAAACGCTTGGACCTGCGATCGAGGCGGCAGTGACCAAAGCCGGTGGTCGCGTGAAGCTGGTTAAAATCGATGTGGATGCAAACCCAGCCTATGCAGGCCAATTGCAAGTTCAGTCGATCCCGACGGTCTATGCATTCTTCCAAGGCAAGCCGGTTGATGGTTTTCAAGGCGCGCTGCCCGGGTCCGAGATCGACGCATTTGTCGAAAAAATCGCAGCCCTTGCTGGCGAGCCTGAAGATGATGGTCTGACTTCCGCAATCGAGGCCGCTGAGCAGATGCTGCAAGACGGCGAAGCGGCTGATGCAGCCGAAACATTCGCTGCAATCTTGCAAGAAGATCCCGCGAATGCCCCTGCATATGCCGGATTAGTCCGGTCCTATCTGGCGCTCGATGATGTGGATCAGGCCGAAGCGGTTTTGAATGGCGCGCCGGCAGAAATTTCGACTGATCCGTTGTTGGAAGCTGCCCATGCGCAAATCACGCTGGCGCGTGAGGCTGCGAATGCGGGTCCTGTGGCTGAATTGCAGGCGACGGTTGATGCGGCCCCCGATGATCATCAAGCGCGCTTTGATTTGGCGGTTGCTTTGCATGCCAACGGCGAAGCTGAAGAAGCCGTGGGTCAATTGCTGGAGCTTTTCCGCCGTGATCGGGAATGGAATGACGGCGCCGCAAAGTCGCAATTGTTTACTATTTTTGATGCACGCGAGGCAAAAGATCCGATTGTGTTGAACGGACGACGCAAATTATCATCTTTGATATTTGCCTGATCCGATCTTCGGTCTACTTATCTGTTATGATTTCAAAAACTGACCTGCCTGACACGATCCCTGTGTTCCCGTTACCCGGCGCGCTGCTTTTGCCGCGCTCAAGGCTTCCTTTGCATCTGTTTGAACCGCGCTATTTGGCGATGTTGGATGATGTGCTGAAAACGTCCTCTCGGCTGATCGGGATGGTTCAACCTTATGAAGCCGCCGATGGCGGTAACCGTCTGCATGCGATTGGTTGTGCAGGCAAGGTGACGGCGTTTTCTGAAACCGAGGATGGCCGCTATATGATCACTATGGCGGGTGCGTCGCGGTTCCGTGTGATCGAAGAAGTCGAAGGTTTTGCCCCCTACCGTCGTTGCAAAGTCGCATGGCAAGGGTTTGAGAATGATTTGGGGCCTGCGGAAAAAGATCCTGAATTTGACCGTCCCGTATTTATGGACGCACTTGGTCGCTATCTGACCGAAGCAGGGCTTTCGACCGATTGGGAGAGTTTGGGTGAGGCGGAGGATGAGTTGCTGATCAATTCACTGTCGATGCTGTGCCCGTTCGAGCCAGAGGATAAACAAGCGCTGCTAGAGGCGCCTTCCTTGACGACGCGCCGCGAAACGCTGATGACTTTGATTGAATATTCGCTGCGCGGCGGATCAACTGAAGAGGTGATGCAATGAGCGAGACACAGTTCGATCCTAAAATGCTAGAGGCGTTGGTTTGCCCGATGACCCAAGACACGCTGTCCTACGATGCTGACAAGCAGGAGCTGGTGAGTAAAAAGGGCAAAGTCGCCTTTCCGATCCGCAACGGTATTCCGGTGATGTTAATGGATGAAGCGCGGGTGTTGGATTAGGTTTTTGTGCAGGGCTAAGGTCTGCTGTGCGGAC
>CBDTVI010000179.1:0-5147 GCA_965364065.1 uncultured Yoonia sp.
CTACAACAAATGCCCCGACTTAGCCGCCTTCGTCGCCAAATACGCATGGTTATGTTGGTTCTCGCCCACCTTCAACGCCACGCGTTCAACCACTTCGATCCCACACGCATTCATCCGCGCCACTTTCGCCGGATTGTTCGTCAGCAACCGTACACTGCCAAATCCCATCCGTTTCAGGATCTCTGCGCCAATGCGAAAATCACGCTCGTCGTCTTCAAACCCAAGACGGTGGTTTGCCTCGACCGTATCAAAACCCTGATCTTGCAGCGAATAGGCGCGCATTTTGTTGGCCAGACCAATCCCGCGTCCTTCTTGGTTGAGGTACAACAGCACCCCTGCCCCCTCGTGGCCCATCTGCGCCAAGGCGCCACGCAGTTGTGGACCGCAATCGCATTTCAGCGACCCCAGTAAATCACCGGTAAAACAGGCCGAATGCAGGCGCGACAACACAGGCTTAGATCGGTCCGGCTGGCCGATTTCGATGGCATAGTGTTCTTCGGCACCATCGTCGGGGCGAAATATATGCAGGCGGCCAGCTTCAGAAACTTCCAATGGCAAACGCGCTGAAATGATCGGGTTGAGCGTGCTCAGGCCGGTATCAATTGCGGCACTCGCTGGCACCAATGTCAGGTTATGTTGTGTCGCGAACCCTGTCGCATCATCCAATTGCAAGACCAACGCCGCAGGCAGCAACCGCGCTGCCTTGGTCAACGCAATTGCGGCGCGGTGTAGATCAGCAGACCCGTCGCGCATTGCACGCAGTGGTCCTTTCATAGGCGCGCGCAAATCATCAGCAGGATCAGCGATGGACCGCACCCAACCTAATGTGACGTCGGGCGGCAGTATGATCCGCGCAAGATCACCATCATAGGCATGCGCCTTGAGCGTCTGCGCGCGCCAGCTAGTGACAGCGAGTACCGCATCCCCACCCAAGGCCAGCAAATCAGCCAAACGCGCCGCATCCAGCGTTTCAGCAGCCAGCACTACAGCGCCCCCGTCCAACACAATTGGCACGCCCATGCGCAAATCTGCGCGGGCGCGGGCCAGTCGTTCTGTAATGTCGGGGGCGAATGTCATCGTGTGGGCCTCTGATTTGTTTCAAGTCATAGCCGTTTGTGGGGCAAAGTGAAACATTAGCACGCTAAATCACACGAGCGTGTGAAACTGTCATCGGTTAGCTTGTTCAGGCCGTAACAAGAGCACAAGTCTAAAGAGACAAAGTAATGGAGGCTGTCATGGGACAACTCAAAAAGATTTTACTCGTGGATGACGACGACGACCTGCGCGAAGCGCTAGGTGAACAGTTGTTGATGACCGAAGACTTCGACGTCTTCGAGGCTGACGATGGCGCAAGCGCCATGGTGAAGGCCAAGGAGGGTCTCTATGACCTGATGATTTTGGACGTGGGTCTGCCGGACACGGACGGTCGCGAACTTTGCCGTCTGATGCGCAAGCAAGGTGTGAAGTGCCCGATTGTGATGCTGACCGCACAAGACAGCGATTCTGATACAATTTATGGCCTTGATGCGGGTGCGAATGACTACATCAGCAAACCGTTCAAGTTTCCTGTTCTACTGGCGCGTCTGCGCAGCCAGTTGCGCACGCATGAACAATCCGAAGATGCTGTTTTCCAGCTTGGGCCGTATACGTTTAAACCGTCCCAAAAGCTGCTGTTGACCGAAGACGAAAAGAAGGTCCGTCTGACCGAAAAAGAGACGAACATTCTGAAGTTTTTGTATCGCGCAACCGACGGTGTCGTGGCCCGCGATGTGCTGCTTCACGAGGTGTGGGGCTATAATGCGGGCGTGACCACGCACACATTAGAGACACATATTTACCGACTTCGCCAAAAAATTGAACCAGATCCGTCCAATGCCCGCCTTCTTGTGACCGAATCTGGGGGTTATAGATTGGTGGCATAGTAAGTCGTTCGGTGTGTGGCTCCTCCCCCTTGCACGCACCGGACGCCCCAAGTTCCCGCTGGAGATCGGGTAATTATCTCCACCTCCCTGTTGGACTTGCCCGGGCATCGCGCCCGGGCTTTTTTTTACCACTAGCTATTTGGCTAGGGGTGCTTACTTAACAAGACTTAACATGAATGGAGACACCCCATGAAAGCTGCAAAAGATTTTCTGGAAGAAGCCAACTCTGTCGTACCCCGCCTAAGCGCGGAAGACGCAATTGCAAAATACAAAGCAGGCGGCTGCATTTTTGTCGATGTGCGCGACAGTGGAACGATCGCCCAAAGCGGCACAATCGCAGGCGCGCACCGTATCGCCCGAGGCATGATAGAATTTGTGGCCGACTCTGCAACGCCAATGCACAACGACGTCATGAAAAAAGACGCTGAAATCTATCTGGTTTGCGGTGCAGGTGGTCAAGCAGCCCTTGCAGGTAAGACATTGAAAGACATGGGTTTTGAGAACGTCACCAACATCGGTGGCTTTGGAGATTGGAAAGCAGCAGGCGGCGACGTCGAAGGCTAGCCCAGCGCCTGGGTCCAGTCGGCGATTAAGTCACCAATGTCTTCGATCCCGACGGATACCCTGATCAAATTTTCTGGAATTCCGGTGTGCGGTTCAATCGTATGTCGGTGTTCCACCAAGCTTTCGACACCGCCCAGCGACGTGGCCCGCAAGAACAATTTTAGCTTGCCCACGACGCGCAAAGCGTCCGTACGATCCCCTTTCACCAACACTGATAGCAAGCTGCCATAGCCGCCCTTCATCTGCTTGGTTGCGATGTCATGCCCTGCGTGATGCGGCAAACCCGGATATAAAACATCTTCAACCTTTGGGTGCGCTAGCAGCGCCTCGGCCAAGGTTTGCGCATTTTGCGACATCCGTTCCACCCGCAAAGGCAAAGTGCGCATTGCGCGAATCAGTAGCCATGCTTCGAACGGACCAAGAATCGCCCCCGCCATCTTTCGGTCAGCTTTGACCATGCCCCAGATTGCGGCATCTTTGTGGCGAACGGACAGCACGCCAGCTAGCACATCAGAGTGTCCATTGATCCCTTTGGTCGCCGAATGCATGACGATATCGGCGCCATGATCCAGCGCGCGCGTCAGGATCGGTGTCGCCGCTGTGCCATCAACGATCAAGGTCGCGTCTGTGGCGTCTGCAATGGCGCGGATGTCGACAGTTTTCAGCCACGGGTTCGACGGTGTTTCAATGAAAATCAGATCGGCAGATTGCTGTCTGCAAACCGTCAGCAAATCGTCAGCCTCGGCCTCAATCAGGGTGATTTCGCGGCGGGTGCAGAAATCACGTATCCACGCAGTCGTGCCCCAGTAAATGCCTGATTGAACAATCGCTGTGCCGCGATTGGGCAACGTGCGGAATACAGCCGCAATTGCCGCCATGCCAGATGGGAACAAAAGCGTTTCTTCCGCACCTTCTAGGACGCGCAACACTTCTTCTGCTTGGCGCAGATTGTCGGAATTGTCGCGCGCATAGATATTATCGGGCCGGTGGGGCTCATAGTTTTCGTCGCGCGTGAACGTCGTTGAAGGTTGCAGCGCAGGCACTACGCCGCCTGATTGCGCATCAAGCGCGCCGGCGGCATGGGCAGCAATCGTGGCGGGTTTTAGCTTTTTATCCATATGGCTTTGTGCCGCGGGGCGACGCTGAATTGCAAGCCTGCTTTAGGCGACAAATTCATCACGGGCATAGCCCTGCAGATAAAGCAGTGCAGTCAGATCGCCGTAGTTGATGCGCACATCGCATTGCGCCTGCACGGCGGGCTTGGCGTGCAGCGCAACACCAGTCCCTGCCCGCGAAAGCATCCCCAGATCGTTTGCACCATCACCGACGGCCAAGACATCTGCATCTGTGATGCCCAGACGGGTCGTGATTTCTTCTAATGCTTGCACTTTGGCGGCTTTGCCAAGAATCGGTCTGCCCACTTTGCCGGTCAGTTTGCCATCTGCGATATGCAACGTGTTGGCGCGATTTTCATCGAACCCAAGCGCCGCTGAAACCTGCGCTGTAAACGCTGTGAACCCGCCTGACACCAGTGCGGCATAGGCGCCATGCGCTTTCATCGTGCCAACCAATTCACGCCCGCCGGGCATATAAGTGATCCGTTGGGCGATGACTTGAGCGATCATTTCTGCGGGCAGATCTTTGAGCAGGCCAACCCGTTCGATCAGCGCGTCTTCAAAATCCAACTCGCCGTTCATCGCACGTGCAGTGATATCGGCCACATGCGCGCCAACGCCTGCCTCTGCTGCCAATTCATCAATACACTCTTGCTGGATCATCGTGCTGTCCATATCGGCCAGCAGCATCTTTTTGCGCAAGTTGCTGTATGGCTGAACAACCAGATCGACGCCTTCACCCTGCAAGTCCGCCCAGACATCCCACTGGTTATCTGGAACCTTCGTGATCGCAAAGTTAGCCGCTTCGTCAATCGCCAGCCAATTGGCATCTGCGCCGCCCCAAGCGTTACGCAAGCTGTCGACCAACGCGGCCTCTAGCTTGCGTTTGTGTGGCGTGGTGATCAGCGTGACGACCTGCATGGCAAACCCTTTTGAAAATACACGCTGGGTCTAGCCGCGCAGAGGCGTCTTGGCACCCCTAAAAGTCAAAAAGCTCGCTTAAGAAGCTATCGCGCTTTTTCTTGGGGCGGTATTCACTGCGGTTGTCGCGGTATTCACGATCATCGCGGTCATCACGGCGACCTGATGGCGGCGGTGGTGGCGGTGGCGCTTCGCCCACGGACCGGTCTATGATCTTGTCCAATTCACCGCGGTCCAGCCAAACGCCCCGACATTCAGGGCAGTAATCAATTTCCACCCCGCTACGGTCAGAAATAACAAGCGTGGCGCCATCGATGGGACATTTCATAGGGTCATCCTTTGTGAGTTACACACCAAATTTATGGTCCCCATCAACAGATACAATGGATGTGACAATACGCGCGTTTCCTATCCGCTTCATGCGCGTCGCAAAAAACACCCCGTCCGCCGATTTCAGCCGCTTTTCGCAGTTGCAGCATACCAGACAGCCCTCTATATCCGGCGGTGGGACACCCTTCCCCAACGAAGGGCGATTATCTGTGAGGATACCAGTGATGGCTATCAAGAAACCGGCTACGCGGCCGGCAAATCCGCGTTTTTCTTCTGGCCCTTGTGCCAAACCCCC
>CBDTVI010000180.1:0-5141 GCA_965364065.1 uncultured Yoonia sp.
GCCCCATCCTCTCGCAGTTGTGGCTGCTCTTGTTGATAGATGTAAAGCTTACCAGGCATGCTATTCGGAGAGGCATTCTCTAAGGCCGTTTGGTTGGCATGTGCTGCGTTCAAACCGCGCAGTTCTCTTGCAAGAACGCCACGGCCATTTGCATTTTCACTTCTGTTCTGTTGACTCTTCACAGCAACACCTGCGTTTCCATTGGAGGAACGATTGGAATTTGCGTTGCTCGAACGGTTGGCATTTCCATTGCTTGAACGATTTGCACTACTGTTGTCAGAACGGTTTGAACTTCGCTCACTATTGCCACGATTTCCGTTGCCGTTGCCGCCGCGTTCTGCATAGACGGCGTCTGCGGATACAAACATGCTCACACTGGTAACTGTCGACAAAATCAGGGCTGTCGCACCTGCGCGCAAGAATTGGCGTGTGATAGGTAAAGTCATAGTTTCTCCAGACTTAGATCAAAGTGAGTGGTCGGCAGCCTGTACAACCGAGATCGCTAGCCGCCGTGAGCGCTCTTTATGACGATGGAAAATGAACAGGGAAAAACGGCTTGTTCATCTTGGGTCTAAATATCCCATGAATCTGTCGTTTTGGGCCGAATCCCGCCTAAAGCGCAAAGCGCAGAACGGAAACCCGCCGTAGAAACGCAAAACGCCCCACCAACCGGCAGGGCGTTTCACTATTCAATTTAGCGTAAACTTACGACACGGACCAACGCTCGGCCATCCGGCCGTTGTCCATCTGCCACAAGTTGCCGACCATATCAGGCGAAGAGATACGGTTATTCACAGCCTGTACGTAGTTAGCGAACATTGGCACCAGAACGCCGCCATCGTCACGCAGAATTTCCTGCATTTCAAAGTACTGCATCTGGCGCTTGTCGCTGTCCAACTCGGCGCGAGCCGACAACAGAAGTTCTTGGAAGCGGGCGCTGTCATTGCTGTCCCATTGGCTGTCATTCCAAGGCACACCGGCCTCATAGGCAGTCGAGAACATCCAGTCCTCGGTCGCACGACCGGACCAATACACAGCCGAGAACGGCTTTTTCAGCCAAACGTTAGACCAGTAACCATCTGCAGGTTCTTGCACCACGTTCAGGTTGATCCCGCCGGCAGATGCCGACGCCTGGAACAACTGAGCCGCATCAACAGCACCTTCAAACGCAGCATTCGACGCGCTGATATCGATGTCGAGGCTATCGAGGCCAGCTTCTTTCAAATAGAACTTGGCTTTGTCTGGATCGTAAGACAGCTGCTCCATCTCAGAATGATAGTACTGGTTTGCAGGACCGATTGGGGTGTCGTTGCCGACTTTACCGTGACCAAGAAGGATCTTGTCGACCATTTCCTGACGGTTGATTCCGTACTTAAGGGCGCGGCGCACGTTCACGTTGTCTAGCGGTGAATTGTCAGTCAACATTGCGAAAGTATAGTGCTGGTTGCCCGTCACTTCTTGGATACGCAGCGCAGGGTTGGCACGCAGCAGTGCTTCGGTTTTAAAGTCGATCCGGTTCACTGTATCAACTTGACCAGTCATCAGCGCGTTCATGCGTGCTGTGTTGTCGTTGATCGCGATGTATTCGATTTCATCAAAGAAGCCGGCATCATCACCTTTGTAGTGATTTGGGAACCGTGTGGCGACCATGCGAACACCCGGATCGAACGACTGAACTTGATAAAGTCCGGTACCGATACCTTGGGCAATTGCCTCTTCGATCTGGCCAGCAGGGTACATCAGGAGGTGATAATCTGACATCAGATAAGGGAAGTCAGCGTTGCCGGAATCCAGTGTGAACTGAACCTGGTAATCGTTGACCTTCTTCATCTCGTTGATCGCTGCAACGATAGGCTGGGCCGCGGATTTCGCGCCTTCAGCGACGTGCATTTCAAGAGATGCAATCACATCGTCCGCGCCAAATGACTTGCCGTTGTGGAAAGACACACCGCGACGCAGGTTGAACGTCCATGTTTTCGCATCTGCAGATGCTTCCCAGCTTTCCGCCAATTCGCCCTTGAGCAAACCGTCAGCGCCAATTTCTGTCAGGCTGTCAAAGACCGCGCCTTGCGCCGAAGCGATCATGTAAATATCCGAATGCGTCCGGCCATCCCAGCTGTCGGATGTGTTCGCGCCCGAAAGGCCCGCTGTCAGTTTTCCGCCGCGCGTTTGCGCACGCAGTGGCATGCCTGTCAGTCCAAGCACACCTGCAGCAACACCTGTTTTCAATAGACCGCGTCTACTAATTCCTTGCATATTATCGTTCTCCCTAGTTATTTCCTCAGGCGCTAGGCGCCCGAACTTGTCACAACTTACATAGTGATTCTTTTTACATCTTACCAACTGCAGCGTCGCCGATGTTATCAACTCCGCGTTCCTCCAACAGATTTGTAAGCCAATCAGGGTCCATTTCAGGCACTGATGACAACAAAAGATCTGTGTAGGCATGATGCGGTGGTTTGAACATTTCCAACTTTGGTCCTTGCTCAACCACGCGCCCGTCTTTCATCACGACGACCTCGTCGGCGATCGCTTTCACGGTCGCAAGGTCGTGGGTAATAAACATATAAGAAAGCGACAGCTCGTCTTGCAAGCGCGCCAATAGTCGCAGAATGCCTTCGGCGACCAACTGGTCCAGCGCTGAAGTGACTTCGTCGCAAATGATGAACTTTGGTTCCGCCGCCAACGCACGTGCAATCCCGATGCGTTGCTTCTGCCCACCCGAAAGCTCGGATGGCAGGCGGTTATAGTATTCTGTTGGCTCTAGCTCGATCTGTTCAAGCAGCGCGTCGACCTTCTTGCGTTTCGCAGAACCGGTCAGGCCAAGATAAAATTGCACGGGGCGAGCGATGATCTGGCCAATCGACATACGCGGGTTAAGGGCCGTGTCGGCCATCTGATAAATCATCTGCACTTGGCGCAGCTGGTCCTTGGACCGCTTGCGATAATCCGCAGGCATCACTTGGCCATCGACCAAAATCTGTCCCATCTTGGGCGGCAATAAACCGGTGATGCAGCGTGCAGCCGTGGATTTACCTGAACCACTTTCGCCCACAACAGCAACTGTGCGGCCTTCGTGCATATCAAAACTGATGTCGTGCAAGACAGGCACAGTACCGTAGGACGCATCGACATTCTGAACGCTAACAACTGGCACAGCGCCGGTATGTACAGCAGGTTTCAGCGGGCGTTCGAAACTGCGCACAGCCCAAAGTGATTTTGTGTATTCTTGCGTCGGCGCGGACAACATTGTGCGGGTATCAGCCGTTTCAACCTCGTCACCTTTCAACAAGACCTTAATCCTGTCTGCCATCTGTGCGACCACAGCCAAGTCATGTGTGATATAGATAGCGGCAGTGTTGAACTGTTCGACAATATCACGGATTGAGGCCAAAACTTCGATCTGGGTTGTCACGTCTAACGCAGTTGTCGGTTCGTCAAAGATAATCAAATCAGGGCGGCACGACATCGCCATGGCGGTCATACAGCGCTGAAGCTGGCCGCCCGATACTTGGTGCGGATAGCGAAAACCAATTTGGTCAGGGTTCGGCAGGCGCAGTTTGCGGTAAAGCTCTATGCCGTCTTCTTCGCTCTCACTGCGGCCCATGACGCCATGCTGCACCGGACCTTCGCAATGTTGATCCATCAATTTGTGTGCGGGGTTGAAACTTGCGGCAGCGGATTGTGCGACATAGGCAATACGCTTGCCTAACAGCTCGCGCTTGACCGCAGCAGAGGCGGTCAACAGATCAATGCCGTCAAATTCAACCGTACCTTCGTTGATACGCACACCATCGCGGGTATAGCCCATCGCAGCCAAACCAAGCGTGGATTTACCGGCGCCGGATTCGCCGATCAGCCCCAGCACTTCACCGCGCATAAGCGTCAGATCAACACCGTTAATAATGGGGTTCCATTTTTCGTCGCTGCGGCCCTCAAGTTTAACGCCGCGCATCTTAAGAAGTGGTTCTTCGGTCATTCTTTAAGCCCCGACGATTTATGCAGCATCCAGTCGACCACGAAGTTCACAGCGACAGTCAACAATGCAATCGCACCCGCCGCAAGCAATGGCGCGGTCGCTGCCAATGGCGCGAACTGTGCGAAGTTTACGAAACCACCCAAGTCACGGACCATCGTACCCCAGTCCGCAAGCGGTGGCTGGATACCGACACCCAAGAACGAGAGTGCTGCAATCGTCAGGAACACAAAGCAGAACCGCAGACCAAATTCGGCCAATAAGGGGGCCGTCGCATTTGGCAGGATTTCCTTGAACACCAGATACCCCATACCTTCACCGCGCAATTTGGCAGCTTCGATATAATCCATCACAACGATGTTCTGCCCCACAGCGCGAGCAAGGCGGTAAACGCGGGTGCTGTCGATCACAGCAATAATCAGGACCATGAACACGGTCAGCGGAATACCCAATTGCGGTGCCCAAACGCTGGCGATTGTCATCAAAAGCAGCGCAAAGATGAGCGAGGGGATTGCCATCAACACATCCACAGCGCGCGACAGCAGTTGATCCAACCAACCACCAAGGGTGGCGGCCAAAAATCCAAGCGAGCCGCCAAGCAAGAACGCAAGAACAGTCGTGGCAAATGCGATGCCCACAGTGTTCTGCGCGCCATAAATCAGGCGGCTTAAGATATCGCGGCCAATTTGGTCAGTGCCAAAGTAGAAATCAGGATCGCCGCCCAGCGCCGGATCACCGCCGGGCACGATATTGGCAGCGGCGCCAAGGATAATCTCTTCTTGGCCGTAAGGGGCGATGAGACCCGCAAAGATCGCCAGAATAGCGTAAATCAGGATTATCATGATGCCGAACGATGCCGTCAGCGGCATTGAGCGGAACATCTTACGGCTCCACTCTGTGCCAACAGTGCGGCCGAAGATACGGAAAATCCAAGCGGCAATACTGAAAAGTATAAACCCTTCGATCGCGATGCGCAGAAAGAAGAACTTGTTGGCAACTGCCGTGTCAGAGCTGCGACCTTGCGTGTAGGCCCAGATCAGCCAAAGCAGAATGACCGCGCCCAGCACATAGCCGTATGCCACCCCGTAAGGCATATCGCGAAACTTTGGCGCATTGCTGGTGGCCGCTTGGCCTGCGAAACGAAAAACCCACGCCAACGCGCCCA
>CBDTVI010000181.1:0-5124 GCA_965364065.1 uncultured Yoonia sp.
CCTGTTGCTCCGAAAACCGATATTCGCCTCAAAAGACGACCCCAGGCACATCCACGATGTCCGCAACAATGATCAAAAACAGCGACGCGCCCAACAATGCATCAAAACGGTCAAACAATCCGCCATGCCCCGGGATCAAGGTCGAGCTGTCCTTGACACCCATCCGTCGTTTCAGCGCGCTTTCGGCGATATCACCCATCTGCCCTGCAAAGCTAAGCACCATCGAAATCACGATGATCCAAAGGCCCGCATCGGTGAATAGCGTAAAGATAAAGCCTACCAAAGCTGCACCGATCCAACCGGCAGCGGTGCCGCTCCATGTCTTTTTAGGGCTGATTTTGGGCCAAAATTTTGGACCACCAAATGCTTTGCCAGCAAAGTAGCCAAAGATGTCCGTTACAATCACGACAGACATCAGCCATAAAAGCCAAGTAAAGCCATAGTCATCGCGAAAATGCACCAACCCCCAACCAGCCAGCTGGATGCCCAATGCAAATATAAAGAACGTCTTGATCTCGGTCTTAAGTTGGGTCGCACCTATCAGTGGCACAACCAAAAACAACAGCATACCCAACAGTGTACCTTCGGCCAGTTGGCCAGACATCACCGATGCAACGAGGGCCGCCAAAAGCATGCCTTTTGTCGGCTCATCTGGGCGGATCATCATCCACAATTCCCAGACCATCACAGCAGTGACAAACACCACTAACATCTGGAACCAGACACCGCCCAAAATCACGCCAACGGCGCCAACGGCCACCATAGCAGCGCTTGATATCAGGCGAACGGTTAAGTCATCCCACTTTGCAGGAGGTTGCGTTGATTGTGTCATTTAGGCCCTCACTGCACCAAAGCGGCGGTCACGTTTTCCGTAGTTTTCCAATATCTTAGCGAACTCTGCTGCGGTAAAATCAGGCCAAAGCGTATCGACAAATTCATATTCTGCATAGGCGGATTGCCACAACAGAAAATTCGAAATACGTGCTTCGCCGCTGGTCCGAATGACCAAATCGGGATCAGGCAAAACATGTGTATCGAGGAAGCTAGCAAGCTTTTCGGCATCGACGTCCTTATGGTCCAAACGGCCCTGTGCGACCTCAAAGGCTAATCGTTGGGCGGCACGTGTGACTTCGTCGCGGCCACCGTAATTCAAGGCGACTGTCAAATGCACAAGGTCATTTTCGGCGGTGCGCAATTCCAATTCATCCATCAACTTGACCAGCTTGTCGTCCAAACGAACGCGATCACCGATAAAGCGCACGCAAACACCGCTTGAAAACAGCTCGTTTGCCTCGCGTTCAAGATATCTGCGAAACAGGCTCATAAGACCCGTAACCTCAGTCTGCGTGCGTTTCCAATTCTCGGTCGAAAATGCGAATATTGTCAGATATTTGACACCCAATTCAGGGCAAGCCGCCACGATCTCGCGAACACGCTTTGCTCCGGCATGATGTCCGAACAGACGCGGCCGACCTCGCTGCTGCGCCCACCGCCCATTACCATCCATAATGATAGCCACATGAGCTGGGGCAGTTCTGGCGTCGGCGTCCTTGGGCATAGTTGCCCCTTCTCTGCTCGGGTTGCGTGGATCAGACCTGCATGATCTCGGCTTGTTTGGTCTCGACTGTGTCATCGACAAGCTTGATATGAGCGTCGGTCACTTCCTGCACAGCGGCTTCCCAGAACTTTTGATCGTCCTCGCCCATGCCGTCGGCTTTGCCCTTTTTGATCTGGTCCATGCCATCACGGCGCAGGTTCCGGATCGAAACGCGAGAACTCTCGCCGTATTGCCCTGCGACTTTAGTCAATTCGCGGCGACGTTCTTCGTTCAACTCTGGGATTGGCAACATAATGATCGTGCCATTTAGTTGAGGATTGATCCCCAAGCCACTCTCGCGAATGGCTTTTTCAACTTTTCCGACCAGCCCTTTGTCCCAAACATTGATCGTAACCATCCGCGGCTCGGGTACGTTCACAGTACCCACTTGGTTGATCGGCGTCATGGACCCATATGCATCCACCATCACCGGTTCCAACATAGAGCCAGAGGCACGGCCAGTGCGCAACGACGCAAGCTCAACGCGCAAATTGGCAATTGCGCCTTCCATGCGGCGGGTCAGATCATCGGTATCTAGTTCAAAATCGTCAGCCATTGTTCTTTGCTCTTCCTCATCTCGGCCTTACGGCCCGTCATTTTCTTTGTTTTAGGCCAAAGGGATGCACTTGTATAGCCAACACCCCAGCCGCCTTCTTCCGAGCGGAAATATCCCGGGGCGTTTGAGGGGCAGCGCCCCTCATCCCAAAAGAATCTAATCTTTCACCACGGTATATGTGCCCTCGCCAGCCAAAATACCGCGAAAGCCGCCCTCGTGATCAAGTGAAAACACGATGATCGGCAGGTGATTGTCACGGGCCAGCGCAATCGCGCTGGCATCCATCACCCCAAGATGCTTTTGCAACACCTCGTCATAGCTTACCTCGTCGTAACGAACGGCATCAGCATGCTTTGCCGGGTCCTTGTCATAAACACCATCAACTTTAGTGCCTTTGAAAATCGCCTCGCAGGCCATTTCATTGGCGCGCAGGGTCGCGGCAGTATCAGTCGTAAAATAAGGGTTGCCAGTACCAGCCGCAAAAATACAAACGCGCTTTTTCTCAAGGTGACGGACAGCGCGGCGGCGAATATAAGGCTCGGCCACTTCATTCATGGTGATCGCGGAAATTACGCGGGTATGAATATTCAATTCTTCCAATGCAGATTGCATCGCCAACGCGTTCATGACGGTGGCCAGCATGCCCATATAGTCGGCTGTCGTGCGTTCCATCCCTTGGGCGGACCCTTGCAAGCCCCGAAAGATATTGCCGCCACCGATAACCATGCAAATTTCGACGCCCATATCGTGGACTGATTTCACTTCGCGCGCGATACGCTGCACTGTTGGCGGATGCAGCCCAAAGGCCGTGTCGCCCATCAGCGCCTCACCCGAGATCTTAAGCATTACCCGTTTATATGCCGTTTTTCCGGTCGCGGTCATGGTGATCCCCTTTGTGCCATTGCTTAGCGCGCAAAATGTCGCAAAAATCGGACAGATTCAATGGCGTTCGGCGAGAATAGCCCAGATAAGCAGACCGCTTCACTGATTGGCGCAGGTCAGGTAAAGCTGATCGCGTATAACAACTGTCTGGCCTCTTATGTCTGCTATCACAATCACTCCTGATACGCCTGTTTTGATTGCAGGCCCGACTGCATCGGGGAAATCTGCGCTGGCACTGCATATCGCGCAGAACCAAGGCGGCGTCATCGTCAATGCCGACGCCATGCAGGTCTTTGATGGCTGGCGCGTTCTAACGGCACGGCCTGATGAAGCTGACGTAAGCGCTGCAGAGCATGCACTTTACGGGCATGTTCCTTTCAACGCGCCCTACTCTGTCGGGCATTGGCTGCGTGACGTCACACCCTATCTGACGGGCGAAAAGCGACCGATCATTGTGGGTGGAACGGGTCTCAACTTCAACGCGCTGACCCGTGGGCTGGCAGATATCCCGGCCACACCGGCACCAATCCGCGCCATGGCGAACGAAATCAGCCTTGTTGATCTTTTAGGCGACCTTGACCCCGATACCAGCGCGCGGATCGATACCCAAAACCGCGTCCGCGTCCAGCGCGCGTGGGAGGTGCAGCGCGCCACGGGTCAAACGCTGGCAAGCTGGCAAGACGCAACACCACCACCACTTTTGGACCCAAAAAACGCGGTTTGCATCACGATGGACGCGCCGAAAGAATGGCTGAACACACGCATCGCACATCGCTTTGATCTTATGCTCGCACAAGGCGCGCTGGACGAGGCCCGCGCGATGTTACCCAACTGGAACCCAGATTATCTGTCCTCAAAGGCCATTGGCGCACCAGAGCTTATCGCGCATCTGCAAGGTCACATGACCCTAGACGCAGCCCGCGAGGCGGCGATTATCGCATCGCGACAATATGCCAAGCGTCAACGCACTTGGTTTCGCGCTCGTCACAAAGACTGGCAGCAAGTTCCCGCCGATCGGCCTGACTTATGTGCAACACTACGCCTAGCTGATGCGGCAGCGGATTGATTCCAAACGGCTTTCTGCGCAGAATCAGTGAAAAATACATCGAGGCTCGTTGATGAACATGATGAACACACCCCTCCCCGCGCTCGCGCTGGCGTCCATCACCCATGGCGGAAACACGGGGCGTTGGCGCACCGAAGCCATGCGCAGTCACGCGACCGCACGCCTGATCCGGATCGGCAAAGGACAGGGGCGGATAACCGTCGCAGGTCTGACCAATGGGTATGGGCCAAACAACATTATCTATATCCCCCCCCACACAATGTACGGGATGGAAGTTGGCCCCACAGTTTATGCGCAAAGCCTGACAATTCCTGATGCAACGGGCTGGCCTGAAGACCCTTTTCATTTGCGTCTGCTGGATGTTGACCCACAAAAAGAGCTGGTCACTTTCATCGAAGCGATCGAGCGCGAATTGCAGCCGGGCCGTGATCCGCGCGCTGCGGCGTGCTATTTCGGATTGCTAACGATTTTTGTCGAACGCCAACTTAAGGCACGCGACCCTGCGACTATCGATGTGCGCCGCGCTTCTGCGGCGGCTAAGCTTGTCGCGCGATATACCGCAATGATTGCGCAAGACTTCCACTCTGACCGCGGCGTGGCAGAGTTCTCTGCCGCACTTGGCGTCACCCCCACACATCTGACGCGCTGTTGCCGCAAGACTTGTGGACGGTCCGCTTTGGGGCTGCTGAATGACCGAATCCATTACGAAGCCTGTGTGCTACTTAAGGAAACGGCGACCCCGATTCAGGGGATTGCGCAGTCGCTGGGGTTTCAATCGCCTGCATACTTCACCCGCAGCTTTCAGGAGAAGTCAGGTCAGACGCCGTCAGACTTTCGGGGTAAATCAAAAGTCCGACTGCGCGCATAGAACAGCGGGCATGCTGCATTGCAGCATCAAAGCGCTTTGAAAATTTCACAGAAAATGTCCGTTTCCGACACCCAACGTGTCGTAAACGTGATACAATTTGCCATTGCGGCTGTTGACGCGGGACCAAAAATTGTGCCGTATGGCCGTTGGACGGG
>CBDTVI010000182.1:0-5073 GCA_965364065.1 uncultured Yoonia sp.
TCATCCCCACCAAAGCTCGGCAAGATGAGGACGCCCGCGGCAACAAGCAATAGAATGACGGAAATCGACATAACGGTTAACTTTCACTTAATCTTTTCAAGAAAATTCTACTGTTTTGGGAGCGCTCAAACAAGCCTAGCTTTGCGTCAGTTTAGAAAGACAACGCGCCTGCCAAGATAACGGCCCACTTGCCTGTCCGACCCTGATCATGCGACATTTACACAAGCGCATACGCAGCAGGATAAAATGGCACAACACCAAACAGAACAAGAGGTTATCGTCGCTCCGGCTGCCCCAGACGCGGCGATCGACGAAGTCCTGAGCATCAGCAATGATTTGCTGAGCCAAGGTCAGATACTTCTTGAGGCCCTATTTCGGACGTGGAACCTTTATCAAATCCTGATCGCCGTAGGCGTGTTTGTGGTGGCGCATGTCCTGCGCGCGATCCTTGGCCCACGCATTCGCGCATGGATGGGATCGCGGGAAAACTGGCCAAAATGGCGAATGCGTATTCTTGCTGTCGCGCATCAACGGCTGCGCGCAATTTTCTTTGTCGGGCTGATCTGGTTCGTGATTTTCGCCATGCGCGAAACGACATGGCCCAGTCGCAGCTACCTGCTTGGCGTGATTGGCACCCTTGCATTTGCTTGGCTTGGCATTGTTTTTGCGACCCGCCTGATCAAAAGCCCCTCACTGCGCAAATTCGTCCGCTACGGCGCGTGGACGTGGGCAACGCTCCAAATTCTTGGCCTGTTAGACACCGCTGAACGCTTGCTTGGCAGCATCGGTTTCAGCATGGGCGAAATGCGGTTTTCACTTTTGTTGCTGGTCCAAGGATTGGTGATTTTGGGCGTGCTCATCAGCCTCGCGCGGTTCTTTACGGCCACAACAACAACCCGCGTCAAAGCCAACGATGATATCAGCCCGTCCATGCAGGTCTTGATCGTCAAAGGTGTGCAAATCGCCTTCTACGGGGCAGCGTTTTTCTTAGGCGTTCGCGCGCTTGGCATTGATTTAACAGGCCTTGCGGTGCTGTCCGGTGCCATTGGTGTGGGCCTTGGTTTTGGTCTGCAAAAGGTTGTGTCGAACCTTGTGTCGGGTGTGATTATCCTGCTGGATAAATCCATCAAGCCGGGGGATGTGATCAGCCTTGGCGACACGTTTGGCTGGATCAACTCGCTGGGTGCGCGGTATGTTTCGGTGGTCACGCGCGATGGCCGCGAATACCTGATCCCGAACGAAGACTTGATTACAGGCCAAGTGGTCAACTGGTCGCATTCCAACGATTTTGTGCGCCTTGATATCAACTTTGGCACCGCCTACCACGACAATCCCCATGATGTCCGACGCATCGCGATTGCAGCCGCTCAAAGCGTCGACCGCGTGCTAAGTGACCGCAACACGGTCTGCCACATCGTCGGTTTTGGCGACAGCTCGGTCGACTATATCCTGCGGTTCTGGATCAAGGATCCGACAGGCGGCCTGACCAATATTCGAGGCAATGTGTTTTTGGCACTTTGGGATGCATTTGCTGAAAACGGAATCAGTATTCCGTTCCCGCAGCGCGAAGTGAAACTGCTGGAAAGCGAGCAGGTGAATGTGAAGATGGATCAGGGCTAATCTAGCTTCTAGCCACCTAGTTTTTTGCGCATCGCTTGGAACACAACGGCAGTGGCGACATTTGCAAGGTTCAGTGACCGCACGCGCGGGTTCAGCATCGGCAGATTGAATGTCCGGTCGTGCATACCGTCCAATATCGTCGCAGGAAGACCTTTGGATTCGCAGCCGAAAATCAAATAAGCGTCGTCTTGATAGTCGGGTGCGTAGACGGTCTCTGCGCCAAATTCTTCGAAAAGATACATGCTGTCTCGCGGTGGTGCGCGGTCAGCGATAAAGCTGTCCCAGTCGTCAAATTCGGTCAGGTGAACATGCTTCCAATAGTCCATCCCAGCCCGACGCACTGCTTTTTCTTCGATTGAAAAGCCATAGGGCTTGATCAAAATCAACTCTAGGTCCAGCGCCACGCAGGTTCGCCCGATCGCGCCGGTATTGTACGGGATTTCCGGGGTTACGAGCACCATCTTTAGGCATGGATCAGACATGGGGTATGCAAGCTTTCTGGGTCATGGGTTGGCACGATCTTAACCTAGTCATGGATTGCGTGACAGCGGCAACTTGGCCGATCCTTTGGCATTGAAAACAGAAAGACCGCACATTTCTGCGCGGTCTTTCTCGTATATTTGATGCCGTCAAAGCCTAGCTTTTGTTCATCCGGTTTTCGATCAAGTTCTCAACCACGGAAGGATCAGCCAGCGTGGAGATATCACCAAGTGCGTCAAAATCGTTCTCGGCAATCTTGCGCAGAATACGGCGCATGATCTTGCCAGAGCGGGTTTTGGGCAAACCGGGCGCCCACTGCAGAAGGTCAGGTTTGGCAATCGGGCCGATCTCTGTGCGGACCCAAACCTCAAGCTCTTTGCGCAGTGCTTCGGTCGGTTCTTCTCCGTTCATCAAGGTCACGTAGGCATAAATGCCCTGCCCTTTGATCGCGTGCGGGTAACCCACAACGGCAGCTTCGGCGACTTTAGCGTGAGCGACAAGCGCGCTTTCGACCTCTGCCGTACCCATGCGGTGACCAGAGACGTTGATGACGTCATCAACACGGCCTGTGATCCAATAGTATCCGTCTGCGTCGCGTTTGCAGCCGTCGCCAGTGAAATAGTAGTTTTTGTAGTCGGCAAAATAAGTCTTCTCGAACCGCTCGTGATCGCCCCAAACGGTGCGCATCTGCGCAGGCCAGCTGTCTTTGATGCAAAGCACACCCTCGGCAGCCGTGTCGTGGATCTCTTCGCCAGTCGTGGGCTCTAGAATCACAGGCTGAATACCAAAGAACGGCAATGTGGCCGAACCGGGCTTGGTCGTTGTTGCACCCGGTAGTGGGGTCAACAGATGACCGCCAGTTTCGGTCTGCCACCACGTATCGACGATGGGCGCTTTGCCCTTGCCGACGACATCGTTGTACCAATTCCAAGCTTCTGGATTGATGGGCTCGCCCACGGTGCCAAGAACCTTAATGTCAGACAGGTCGTATTTTTCGACGAATGCGTTGCCTTGCGCCATCAGCGCACGAATGGCTGTCGGCGCAGTGTAGAACTGGTTCACCTTGTGCTTTTCACACACGGCCCAGAAACGGCCCGCGTCAGGGTAAGTCGGGACACCCTCAAACATCACAGTGGTCGCGCCATTGGCCAGTGGGCCATAGACGATATAGCTGTGCCCAGTCACCCAACCCACATCAGCGGTACACCAAAAGACGTCACCTTCATGGTAGTCGAACGTGTATTGATGGGTCATCGCCGCATAGACCAGATAGCCGCCTGTCGAATGCACGACACCTTTGGGCATACCGGTTGAGCCGGACGTATAAAGGATGAACAGCGGATCTTCAGCGTTCATTTCTGTAGGTGGGCAATCGGCGCTGACCTGTGTTTCCATCTCGTGCAGCCAATAATCGCCCTCCGGACGCCACGCGATTTGCTGGCCTGTGCGACGGACACACAAACATTTGCAATCATGCATGACGTTGATCAACGCTTGGTTCACGCTGTCCTTAAGGTTCGTGACACGTCCACCACGCGGCGCACCGTCAGCAGTAATCACGACTTTGGCTTGCGAGCCGGAAATCCGCGCTGCAAGTGCGTCAGCAGAGAAGCCTGCAAAGACGATGGAATGGATAGCACCGATCCGTGCGCACGCCAGCATCGCATAGGCAGCTTCAGGGATCATCGGCATGTAAAGAACGACACGGTCGCCTTTGCCCACGCCCAATTTCTTGAGGCTGTTGGCCATCAAAGACGTCTTTTCGTGCAGCACCTTATAAGTGATGTGCAGTGCCTCATCGTCCGCGCTATCTGGTTCCCAGATGATTGCGGTCTGGTCGCCACGGGTTTCCAGATGGCGGTCGATGCAGTTGGCGCTGACATTCAGCGTTCCATCTTCGAACCATTTAATGTCAACTTGACCGGGTGCGAAGCTGGTGTTTTTCACCTTTGTGAATGGCTTGATCCACTCCAGACGCTTGCCGTGTTCGGCCCAGAACCCTTCGGGATCATTAATCGAGGCGGCGTACATCGCATCATAAGTCGCCTTATCGGCATGAGCGTTCGCGGCCATTTCGGCAGATGGTGCATAGGTTTTATCGGACATGACGTCTTCCCCCTTGATCAGTCGTGATGGCGCGGGCGTGTCACCCGCAGCCTCCTCCGCTGCGTATCATGGGGAAAAGCTGTGCGAATCCAAGCCATGTGGTGCGGTGTCGCAGCGATTTGTAAATACGCGCACCTGACCACATGGCTGGCTGTTATTTTATTGACAACTTCGACTTAGGCGTCGTGGCGAAAAGTCATGCTAATTGCGTCGGCACGGGTCATGCCTTTGGCGCGCAATTCTGCCTCTGGGATCGCAGCGATAGTTTGCAGCGCCTGCATGCGGGAACTGTTTTCAGCCAGATTGTGCAGCAATGCGTCGACAGCGCGGAATGGCGTGGCAAGCAATTCTAGCAGCATTTCGCGGTTGGAAATCAGTGTGTTATCTGGACGGATAGACATGGCGTACCTCTTGGGAAAAGTGACTGTGTGTTCTATCACTGAGGTAATCCTCGCCCCGCCCATCAACAACGCCCGTTTGCGCAACCCCACTATGCAAGGCCTGCATTGGTCGTTTCTTGAACGGACAAAAAAGAAGCGCTGCATTGACTGCAGCGCTGTACTTTACTTCTTCTTTGCTGCGGCTTTCTTGCCATCCCAAGGGGTGTTTTGGACGGAAACCTTTTTGCCACGCGGCGCAGGTTTTGCTTTGGCTGCGGGCTTTGCAGCTGCGACTTCAATCTTCGTGGCGGACTTTGCAGTCGCATTTGGTTCGGACTTCGGCGCAAGTTTTGTGGTCGATTTCACCGCAGCCTTTGTAGGTGCCTTTGCAACAGGCACTGCAGTCTTGGCAGCAAGCGCTGCAGGCTTGGCAGCAACAACGGGTGTCTTTGCAGGTGCGGCTTTCACTGCGGCAACCTTTGCGACA
>CBDTVI010000183.1:0-5041 GCA_965364065.1 uncultured Yoonia sp.
TGGCGGAGACGAAGGGATTCGAACCCTCGAACGAGTTTCCCCGTTACTCCCTTAGCAGGGGAGCGCCTTCGACCACTCGGCCACGTCTCCGCTGGCGGGTCTAGCAGGAACAAACTTAGGATCACAAGGAAAAAATTACATTCCGGAGCCATTGAATTGATGGCGGCCTCCTGAGGCATCTTATGCCTTGGCTAACATTGCGAAAATCTTTGAGTTGATGTAGAACAAATAGTGAACATTAATATGGATTCGGTGTGTCGTGTATGGGCTTGTTGCGTGTGCAAAAAACTTTGGCCGGGCAGGGTGGGAAACCCAGCACAGTGCCGCATACTCTGTCAGAGGCGTTTCCGGCCAGCCCGACAGACGCCAGTGCTGTGGCGTTTGCCTTGTCACGCTTGCCGCGCACCAATGCCCCGATCCTCTGGGTCCAGGACCGCTTGTCCCGCAAAGAGGCTGGACGGCCTATGCTGGCTGGTCTGCCTGTCGATCATCCTATTATTATGGTCGATCTGTCGCGCGCAGTGGACGTGCTTTGGGCGATGGAGGATGGCTTGCGTTGCCGCAGTCTAAGTGCCGTCATTGGCGAGGTTTGGGGCGACCCCGCTGCGCTGGATTTCACCGCGACCAAGCGGTTGGCGATGCGTGCCGAAGCCGCAGATGTGTCGTGTTGGTTGATCCGCCGTGCCGCCAGCCCCGACCTGAGTGCGGCCCGCGACCGTTGGCGCATCGCCAGCCTGCCGTCCGCCCCACATCCGCACGATCCACAAGCGCCGGGCGCGGCGCGTTGGTCGCTCGATTTATTCCGCTCGCGTCGCACGCAGCCCGGCCAATGGGTGGCCACCTATGACGCCCCGTCGAATCGTGTCAATTTCGCTGCCCCAGTTCGCGATCGAACGTTGGAGCCGCGTGATGGAGCGGGAAGGGAACGCGCCATCGGATGATATACCCGTGGTGCTGGCTTGCGAAGGTCAGCATGGGCCGGTGATCCATGCTGCTAATCGCTGTGCGCGGCTTAATGGTATTCAGCCTGGATCGCGGGTCGTGGACATGCGTGCAATTTGCCCTGAAATGCAGGTCGCATATGCCGATCAGGCGGGCGACCGCGCGGCCCTTGACCGTTTGGTTCTTTGGGCGCGTCGGTGGTGTCCTTGGACAGTGCGTGACGGTGATGATGGATTAATCCTTGATACCACGGGCGCCGATCATCTGTGGGGTGGCGAAGCCGCGATGTTGATCGAGATAGAGACGCAATTGTCGCGGCTTGGCCTGACTGCGCGGCTGGCTGTGGCACCGACATGGGGGGCGGCTTGGGCTTTGGCGCGGTTTGGTCCTGTGCGGGCGAATTGCGGGCCGGACGAGGCGTATTTCAAGCTAGGTCCTTTGCCTGTGACGGGGCTGCGCTTGGATGGTGCGACCGTGTTGCTGCTGCGCCGCTTGGGGCTGAAAACCATAGGTGCTGTCATGGATGTGCCACGCCTGTCGCTGACCCGTCGTTTTGTGAAGGCGGGGTTGCCTGCCAATCCGCTGATGCGGCTGGATCAAGTGATGGGCAAACTGGCTGAACCTGTGTCCAGTGTGGATACCAAACCCGTCATCCGCGCGCAGGCGCGACTGGCTGAGCCTATTTTTGACCCGACGCCCTATCTGGCTGATCTTTGCGAGGACCTTTGCGCACAGTTAAAGCAGGCAGGACAGGGATGTCGCCGTTTGCATTTGACGGTTTTTAAAACCGATGGTGATGTCAGCCATGTAGATGTGGCGACTTCTGCGCCCACCCGTGATGCGGGGCATTTGCATGGGTTGTTTCGTGATAAGGTCGAACGGATCAACCCCGGGTTTGGCTTTGATCTGATCACGCTTGCGGCGGGCGGGGTCGAGGTGATGGCAGAAAGCCAGAACACGCTTGAGGGTGGCGCGGGTGATGATCTGCACCTGACCCAGTTGATTGACCGGCTCAGCGCCAAATTCGGCCCGCGTGCCGTCACCCGTCCTGTTCTGCGTCAAAGCCATGTGCCCGAACGGGCCGAGGCGCAGATCGCAGCCCTTGCAGATAGCCCTACTGACATGGCGGTTCTGACCAAAGAACGCCCGCTGCGCCTGCTTGATCACCCCGAGGAAGTGCGCGTCCTATACGCCGTTCCCGAAGGCCCGCCTGCGCAATTTGTCTGGCGCAGGCAGACGCACCGTGTGGCCCGTTATGCGGGGCCAGAGCGGATCGCGCCCGAGTGGTGGAAAGACCGCCCTGGCACGCGGTTGCGCGATTACTTCAAGATCGAGGATCAGACGGGATTGCGGTTGTGGCTGTACCGCGAGGGGTTGCACGAAGACGGGCGCGGCGGTGATCCACGCTGGTTTGTGCATGGGTGTTTTGCGTGATGGTGGCGCGGCGCGTGTTGCAGATTTGGGATGCCTCCGGCGGGAGTTTAAAGGGCAAGATGATGAGGCGAGAGGGGAACTGCCGTGCCGGAAAATGACCATCAACATCCGCGGCGTACCATTGAGGGGGATGATTTTCCGCCCAACACCCGCGCGCCCTTTGTGGAGTTGGGCGTGACCACTTGTTTTTCTTTTCTGCGCGGGGCGTCCGATGCGGTCGACCTTGCCGCGACGGCTTCGTATTTGGGGTATGACGCGCTTGGTTGTGCGGACCTGAACACCATGGCGGGTGTTGTGCGCCTGCATGCGCAAGCCACCAAAGCAAATATGCGCCCCCTCATTGGTTGCCGGTTGCAACTGATCTCGGGTGAGGAATTTTTGGCCTACCCCGTAGACCGCGCTGCCTATGGGCGGCTTTGCGCGCTACTTTCAAAGGGCAAGATGCACGGCGTGGATGGGGCATGGCAACAAAAGGGGGCTTGCGACATCACGCTGGATGATCTGGTGAAATACAGCGCAGGTGTGCAGTTGGTCGTTCTTCCTAGCGAAAACGTGGACCATTTCAGCGCAGGGTTAAGGCGGCTGACGCGCGCACTGCCGACGCTCAAACACATCGCTGCCAGCTATCTTTATCGTGGCGATGATCGGGCGCGGATTAACCGTCTAGATACGCTGGCACGTGCCAATGGGCTGTCTATTTTGGCAACCAATGACGTGCATTATCACGCGCCCGAACGGCGCCCTTTGCAAGATGTGATGACCTGTATTTTGCATAAAACGACCATCCACAAAGCGGGGTACCTGTTAGATGCCAACGCGGAACGGTATCTCAAATCACCCGCCCAGATGCAGACGCTGTTCGCAGAATGGCCACATGCGATCACCGCCACACGTGCTGTTGCCGATGCCTGCAACTTCAACCTGACAGAGCTGTCATATGAATATCCGCGTGAAACGGTCCCAGAAGGGTTAACCCCGCAAGAACACCTTGAAAAGCTGACGTGGAAGGGGGCCGTGTTTCGGTACCCAGACGGCACCCCCGATCACATCACGGCGATTTTGCACAAAGAACTCGCGATGATCGCAAAGCTGGATATCGCGCAGTATTTCCTGACTATCGAACAGATCGTCGATTTTGCACGGCATCAAACCAAGCCTGAAATCTTATGTCAGGGCAGGGGCTCTGCGGCCAATTCGGCTGTTTGTTATGTGTTGGGCATCACGGCTGTGGACCCCGCCCACAACGATCTACTGTTCGAGCGGTTCATTTCTGAGGAACGTAAAGAGCCCCCCGATATCGACGTGGATTTCGAACATGAACGTCGCGAAGAAGTCATCCAGCATATCTACCACAAATACGGGCGCGACCGTGCCGCCCTATGTGCGACAGTGATCCATTACCGCCCGCGCATGGCCGTGCGCGAGGTGGGCAAAGTCATGGGGCTGTCCGAGGATATTACCACCGCCCTTTCAAAAACTATCTGGGGGTCATGGGGCCGCGAAATTGGCACGCGCGAGGCTGCAGAAGCAGGGCTTGATTTGCGCGATCCGTTGATGGCGCGCACCATCAAACTGGCCGATCAGATGATCGGGATGCCGCGCCATTTGGGCCAGCATGTGGGCGGGTTTATTCTAACCGAAAAGCCGCTGATTGAAACAGTTCCTATCGGAAATGGTGCGATGCCAGACCGCAGTTTTATCGAATGGGACAAGGACGATATCGACGAATTGCGCATCCTTAAGGTCGATGTGCTGGCGTTGGGCATGCTGACTTGTATTCGCAAAGCCTTTGACATGATCGATGCGCATTATGGGCAGCGCTACACCCTTGCGACGGTCCCGCAAGAAGACAGCGACGTCTATGATATGTTATGTCGCGGCGACAGCCTTGGCACGTTTCAGGTCGAAAGCCGTGCGCAAATGAATATGCTGCCACGTCTGAAGCCACGCGAGTTCTATGATCTGGTGATCCAAGTTGCCATCGTGCGCCCTGGTCCGATCCAAGGCGATATGGTGCATCCCTACCTGCGCAGGCGCAGTGGAAAGGAGGCGACCGAATACCCTTCGCCCGGGCCGCAGCATGATCCTGATGAACTGCGCAAAGTTCTTGGGCGCACCCTTGGCGTGCCAATTTTTCAAGAGCAGGCGATGAAAATCGCCATGGTCGCGGCTGAGTTTTCCACCAAAGAGGCCAATGAATTGCGCAAAGCCATGGCGACCTTTCGGTCACATGGCACGATTGGCAAGTTAGAGGATAAGATGGTCGGCCGCATGATCAACCGCGGCTATGATCCCGAATTCGCCACGCGCTGTTTTAATCAGATCAAAGGCTTTGGCGATTACGGTTTCCCTGAAAGCCATGCCGCCAGTTTCGCGCATCTGGTCTATGTGTCGTGCTGGATTAAACACCATTATCCGGATGTGTTTTGTGCCGCCTTGCTGAATTCCCAGCCCATGGGGTTTTACGCGCCTGCCCAAATCGTACGCGATGCTCGTGAACATCAGGTGATCGTGCGCGCGCCGGATGTGAATTATTCCGATTGGGACAACACGTTAGAACCGATCAGTCCTCAGGTTTTTGCCGTGCGCCTTGGTCTGCGCCAGATTGATGGGATGCGCCAAGATATGGGGCAGCGGGTGATGGATGCGCGCAACGCACCTTTCA
>CBDTVI010000184.1:0-4977 GCA_965364065.1 uncultured Yoonia sp.
GGGATGCGCCAAGATATGGGGCAGCGGGTGATGGATGCGCGCAACGCACCTTTCAGCGATCTCAAAGACCTCAAAGAACGCGCAAAGCTGGATGCAGGCACGGTGCGCAAACTGGCGGCTGCGGATGCGGTGCGGTCAATGACGTTGGATCGCCGTCAAGCGCTTTGGGATGCCCGCGCCCTGCGGGATGCGCCTGATCTGCCGCTGTTTGCCCAAGACAAGGACGAGGGCGCAGAGGTGCGCTTTGATCTGCCCCAGATGCCTGTGTGCGAACATGTAGTTGCGGACTATCAAACGACGCGGCTGTCCTTGAAGGCGCATCCAATGTCGTTCTTGCGGCGCAGTATGGACAAGCAGGGGTATACGCCCAACCATATGCTGACCCAGATGCGCAACGGGCAATCCATCAAATTGGCAGGCATTGTCCTGATCCGGCAGCGTCCGGGCAGTGCCAAGGGCGTGTGCTTTATCACGCTTGAGGATGAAACAGGGGTCGCGAACCTCGTCGTCTGGCCCAAAGTGATGGAGGCATATCGGAAGACCATCATGCGCGCCCGTGTGATTGATGTGCGCGGTATGGTGCAACGCAGCGAAGACGTGATCCACATCGTGGCGCATCATTTGACTGATCGCAGTGATGCGCTGGAGCGGTTGTCGTATGACCACATGGCACCGCCCTTGGCCCATGCGGACGAGGTCAAAAAAGCTATCCCGCATGACCCACGCGGCGGCCATCCGCGCGATGTGCGCGTGATCCCGAAATCGCGTGATTTTCACTAGGCGTAGAGCACGCTACACAAATCTTGCGTCGCACCGTCGTTGCAGACAAGGTGGAAACGAACATGTGAAAATCAGAGGCCGATCATGCAAACGCCACAACACTCCAGCTATGATGTCGTGATCGTCGGTGGTGCGATGTACGGATCATCGGTCGCGTGGTTCTTGACAGATAATCCTGACTTTGACGGCAGGGTCTTGGTAGTGGAACGCGATCCAACTTATGAATTCGCAAGCACGTCGCATACCAATTCATGCATACGCCAGCAATTCAGCGCCGCGATCAACGTGCGTGTGTCACAATTTGGAGCGGATTTCGTCAAAAACTTCCGCGATTATATGGGCGGTGATGCCCGTGTTCCGCAGCCGCGATTGCACAGTTTCGGGTATATGTATCTGGCTGATAATGCAGGTTTCGCAGCGACCTTGCGCGAAAGCCAGAAACTACAGGCGTCCTGTGGTGCGGGCACCAAACACATGACGCCTGACCAAATTGCCGCTGATTATCCGTTTTATCACCTCGATGATATAATAGCCGCGAACCATAACCTGGTGGATGAAGGCTATTTCGACGGAAACACAGTGTTTGATTGGTGGAAACGGTCGGCCAAAGAACGCGGCGTGGAATACCTCACAAACGAGGTGATCGCGATGACCCGCAACGCCGCAGGCACGCGCGTTGAAGGCGTGATCCTCAAATCCGGCGAAGTCATCAGTTGCGGCACAGTCGTTAACGCTTCTGGTCCGCGTGCCGTCGCGACCAGCCGCATGGCCGGCATCGAAATTCCGGTGGAGCCGCGCAAACGTTATACGTTCATCTTTGAGGCCGCACAGCCGTTGGACCGTGATCTGCCACTCACGATTGACCCGTCCGGCGTGCATATGCGCACTGATGGCACCTATTATATGGCCGGGTGCGGCCCCGATGATGACAGCGCCGTGGATTACGATGATTTCACCCAAGACCATGACATCTGGGAAGACAAAGTTTGGCCAACCATCGCCCACCGCATTCCCCAGTTTGAAGCGATAAAATTGCGTAATTCTTGGGCCGGGCACTATGCCTACAACACCTTTGACCAGAACGCGATTTTGGGGCCGCACACTGAAGTTGAAAATTTCATCTTCGTGAACGGTTTTTCGGGTCATGGCTTTCAGCAATCGCCAGCCATGGGGCGTGGCACGGCAGAGCTGATTACATATGGTGAATATCGCACGCTTGATTTGACGCCCTTCAATTATGCCCGCATTGAGCGTGGTGAGAAATTCGTGGAAAAGGCGGTCATCTAGGCCTTACACAAACGCAAAGGAAATCTGATGAAAAAACTCGTTCTGACAGGGGCCGCGGGCCAACTTGGATCTCGCTTGCGCGAACCGTTGAGCAAAATGTGCGATACGCTGGTATCGACTGATTTGGCCGACGATGTTGGTGCGCTTTTCGATGGTGAAAGCTATGTGAAAGCCGATTTATCCAACCTTGATGCAATGGTTGATTTGCTCAAAGATGCCGACATGGTTGTGCATTTCGGGGCCATCGGGGACGAAGCCGCGTGGGACGACATTCTGCAATCCAACATTATCGGCGCTTATAATGTTTGGGAAGCAGCTTACCGGAACGGCGTAAAGCGCGTGGTCTATGCCAGTTCGGTGCACGCGGTGGGTATGCACAAAAAGACTGACACCATCGGCCTGGATGTGCCGCACCGCCCTGATACATATTACGGTTTGGCAAAGTGCTTTAGCGAAGATCTGGCCAGTCTCTATTGGGACAAGCGCGGGATCGAGAGCGTTTGCATGCGCATTTTCTCATGCGCGCCAGCGACGAACGCGCGCAGCGTTGGCACATGGTTGTCCTATGACGATTTGATCCATCTGGTAGAGCGCTCGGTCAATAGCCCTGTTGTCGGTTTCAGCATCGTTTACGGCATCTCTGACAATGACCGTGCTGTGGTCGATAACACCAAGGCGGGGCATTTGGGCTACCGGCCCAAAGACAATGCAGAGCAGTTCGCCAAAGAGATTTTTGCCAGTACACCGCCTTTGGACAACAAAGACCTTGCCAATCTTTGCATCGGTGGACCCTTTGCGACGGTTGAACTTGGTAAATCTGGTGTCGCAGGGATCACGCGGATGAACGCGACCAAAGACGACTAAGCGGGTTTCTTGCCGGAATGTGCAACCCACATACCTGCAAGGATCAAGCTCACACCAAGAATGCGCGCCCATAGATTGCCGGGCGCGCCCATTGCCACATCGATCAACACGCCAAACACCATCTGACCTGCGATAATCAACAAAGCGGTTTGCGCCGCTCCGATCTTTGAGATCAGCCAACTACCAGCAGCAATGAACACCACGCCGACAGTTCCACCTAAATATGCCCACCATGGGGCCGCTTGGGGTTCTCCGGCGAAAAGCCCGCCGACCAGCAGTGCGATGACGGTGATGAATACCAAACCAACAAGATGGTTCCAAAACGAAGATTCCATCGCAGAGGTCGACAGCGCCAACCGCCCGTTGATCTGCCGGCTGAGCGATACAAGCACGCCTGCGAAAACGGCAAGGCTCGCAAAGATTATCATGTGCTGCTCCCGAAAAAGATCAGGATGAGGCTGCCTGCGATAATCAAGCTCAGCGAGACAAAGTCGCGTGGCTGTGGTGTGCGCTGCGGCAGCCCAAACAGGCCGCGCATATCGGCGAATAGGCTGAACACCATTTGCCCCGCCAATCCCAACGCGATCGTGCCAGACAATGCCAAAGCGCTGTTCAATGTGGCGGACGTCAGCATGACTGTCACAGCACCCGATACCCCGCCAAGATAGACCCACAAAGGCGGCCGCGTAACCTCGGCCCGTTTGGGGCGCAATATTGCAAGGAACAAGAGCGCTGCAACGGTACCCGTCAAATGCGGTACCCACGACGCAAAGAAAAGTGACCCATAAGCGGCAAGCGTTCCGTTAAACAACACCATAAGCGACAACAAACCGCCCGCAGCGAAAGCGGCTGCAAAATGCAATAAGGAGGTATTGGGCGGCTGTGTCATGGCCGCAGGTTTCTAGCTTTCAGAGCGGGAACGCAACAACGCTTTGACGGCGCCATAATGTTCTTTTGGGCGATCTGGCTGTGATGACTTCACCTGACGTAGCTGGTGAAAAATAGCGCGATTTGCCTTTGAAAGGCGCAAAGCACCGTAGCGCGACATCCATGCTGGCAAAGCGTCTATCGAATGGGCATGCAAAACCATGCGCTGCTCTGCGGGGGTTAGGGTATCAAAAGGATCGGTGCAGTGTGACTTGCGCAGCAGATCAACACAAAGGGCGACCAACTGGGGTGGGTGGTCCTCATCAGGTGGGACAGCAATTGCGGATTTGTGAATGGTAGGTAAATCCGCTTTCAATGCCGCGAAGCGTTGCTTCACGATTTGATGCGCGATTAGCCATAATGCTGCCATACTGATTAACGTGGTTAGAAACAAAACAAGCAAACTTCGTCCTCATTGCTGCCCCAAGGGCACCCATACCCTTGTAGTTGGACCAGATTGAGACGCAATATGTACTTTCATAGGGCATCATGCGCCCCTCATTGGGGTCCAATCTGGATGGCCCGTTGACACCCCAAGAATCCCTTATATAACGCCCGAATTCATTGGTGTTGGTGGACCGCGCAAGCGGAACCCTGTCATCGCGGCAAAATCCGCGAAAAGGACAACGCCCTTCGCAACTAAAAGAAGGAGATCAGCGTATGACTAAACGTACCGCTGCCAAATACAAATTAGACCGTCGCATGGGCGAAAACATCTGGGGCCGTCCTAAATCCCCAGTCAATCGCCGCGAATATGGCCCAGGCCAGCATGGTCAGCGCCGTAAAGGTAAACTGTCCGACTTTGGTATCCAGCTGCGCGCAAAGCAAAAGCTAAAAGGTTACTATGGCGACCTGACCGAAAAGCAGTTCCGCCGCATCTTCGGCGAAGCCGAGCGTGTTAAAGGCGATACAGGTGAAAACCTTATTGGTCTGCTGGAGCGTCGCTTGGACGCTGTTGTTTACCGCGCCAAGTTCGTACCAACTGTTTTTGCAGCACGCCAGTTCGTGAACCACGGCCACGTCACAGTGAACGGCCAGCGGGTCAACATCCCGTCATACCGCGTCAAAGAAGGCGACATCATCGAAGTGCGTCAGAAGTCCAAGCAGCTTGAGCTGGTT
>CBDTVI010000185.1:0-4976 GCA_965364065.1 uncultured Yoonia sp.
GCGGAAGCAGAAGTTTCTTATGCCGCAACTGGTGTTTGGCAGCGCAGCCCTCGTTTTCTGGACATCCCGTCTGGTGCGATCCCCATGGAATTCGACCGTCCGGTGCAAGCGTCGCAGCCTTTGCGCGCAGCGCAGCCAGCAGTTTTTGCGACCACACCATTGCAAGATTTCAGCTTTGCGGCACCCGCGAACCCTCCATCAGCTGATACCGTCTTTGCACGCGATGAAGACGGGTTCATCCAAGCGACGCCCGAAGGCACGCTCACACCTGACGGCGCGGTCGTCATTGCCGGATTGCCTGATCTGAACATCAACTTACGCCCTTCGTTGTCGCAAGATGATCTTGACCGCATGACCATGTTGGCCCCTGCCCCGCAGGGTGTGATCATTGTTGATGGACGCCCCAACTTTTCAACACCGTTGCGACCCGCAAATGCGCAATTGCCACAAACAGATGAAGTTGCCGAAACACCTGCGCCGGCGCCCATCGCTCTTGGGGGTGTCGGATTGGCTGGCTTGGAATTGCAAAACACCGGTGCAGTGCTCCTTGATACGTCGACGGTAGAAGACCGCGCAGCCAACGATTTACGCCCACAATTGCGCCCGAACGGGCTCGCGCCTGCGACGGATCCCAACACGCCAGATATCACTGATATCCTTGCCGCAATTGCTGCCGAAGATGCGACATTGCGTTTTGACAATAGCACCTCGCTTGCGGTCAGAGCATCGCAGCGCCCCGCCGTCAGGCCCGCGCGTTTCAGCGCCATTGTTGCCGCAGCCCAGACACTGCCCCCAAGTGCGCCCGCAGCCGCGATTGTCGCGGCCGCACCTGTAGCCCCACAAAACTACGAACCCGTCCCCGGCGGTGTCGCCCGTGCAGCCACCCAAGAGGACGTGATCCGTCTACGCGACATGAACCTGATCGGCATCTATGGCAGACCAAATGCGCGCCGTGCCTTAGTGCGGCTTAGCAACGGTCGCTATGTGCGGGTCGAAGTCGGCAGTGCGCTGGACGGCGGCGAAGTGACCGCGATCGGAAACGAGGCTCTTAACTACGTCAAGCGTGGCCGGACATATGCCATAGAAATGCCTAGCGGTTAACGACCCATATGGAAACTTTCCTTATTCAAGCCACGATTTACCTAGGTGCTGCAGTGATTGCAGTACCACTTGCCGCGCGTTTGGGGCTGGGATCTGTGCTTGGGTATTTGCTGGCGGGTATCGCGATTGGCCCGCTGACCGGGTTAGTCGGCACCGAAACAAAAGACCTGCAACATTTTGCTGAATTTGGCGTCGTGATGATGCTGTTCCTCATCGGTCTGGAACTTGAGCCACGCGCGCTTTGGAATATGCGTCAACGCTTGCTGGGGCTGGGTGGATTACAAGTTGGCCTGACGATGCTGGCAATCACAGGCGGCGGTGTCGCGATGGGCTATGACTGGGGCACGTCGGTCGCAATTGGGATGATCTTTGCGCTGTCGTCCACGGCGATCGTCCTCCAAACCCTGACCGAAAAGGGCTTGATGCAAACGGGCGGCGGCAGGTCCACGTTTTCTGTCCTGTTGGCGCAAGATATAGCAGTTATTCCGATGCTTGCATTGCTACCTTTGCTGGCCGTTCCTGTTGTCGTCTCGCTGGCAACGGACGGATCGATCGCGGTTATTGATCCCGACGATGCCCATAGCGCGACGGTGAGCTTGGTCGAAGGCTTGCCGGGTTGGGGTGTCACGCTCGTGACCCTCGGTGCTGTTGCCGCAGTGATCTTGGCGGGCACGTTTCTGACGCGCCCCGTTTTTCGCTATATCCACCATGCGCGCCTACGCGAGATGTACACTGCACTTGCCCTGCTGATGGTCGTGTCGATCGCAGTGTTGATGCAAATGGTCGGACTATCGCCCGCACTTGGCACGTTTCTTGCAGGCGTTGTCCTTGCCAACTCTGAATTCCGGCACGAGCTGGAAAGCGACCTTGAGCCGTTCAAAGGCCTGTTGTTGGGGCTGTTTTTTATCACGGTTGGCGCAGGTATTAACTTTGATCTGCTCTTTGGTGACACCGCCCGCATCCTTAGCCTTGCGTTCGCGGTCATGGCCATCAAAGGTGTCATCCTTTTTGGTTTGGCATTGCTGTTCAAACTGCAAAAAAAGGACCGCTGGCTGTTTACCCTTGGCCTCGCACAAGCGGGTGAGTTCGGGTTTGTTCTGATCTCATTTTCACTGACCCAAGGCGTTCTGACCGATGCACTGGCGGGGCAACTCTTGCTGATTATAGCACTGTCGATGCTGATCACGCCGCTGCTGTTTATCGCCTATGAGTTATTGACGCGGCGCATGGGCGATGCCGACCCAGAAGAACCCGACGAGGTCGATGAGAAAGGTACCGTGATTATCGCTGGCATCGGGCGGTTCGGTCAGATTGTGAACCGGTTGGTGGAAAGCGCGGGCTTTGACACGGTCGTGGTTGATAACAATCTGGCGACCGTGCAGATGATGCGGAAATTTGGTTTTCGCGGATTTTTTGGCGATCCGACACGACCTGATCTTTTGAATGCCGCCGGACTAGAGGACGCGAAGGTTCTGGTTGTCGCGATCGACGACAAGGCAAATGCTGTAAAGTTGGTGCGCTATGCGCGCAAAACACGCCCTGATTTACACATCATCGCGCGCGCGCGCGACCGCGTGCATGTGCATGAACTGTATGACGCAGGGGCCAATGACATTGTTCGCGAGATGTTCGACAGCTCGCTGCGGGCCGGTCGCTATGCGTTGGAAAACCTTGGGCTAACAGAATTTGAAGCCGCCGAGCTCGAGCAGCGCTTCTACCATCACGACCGCAAGGCCTTGCGAGAGTTGGCGGCCCTTTGGGAGCCAGGTGTCGCTGTTTCCGAATTGCCGGAATATGTCGCGCGCGCCCGCGAATTGAACAATTCACTCGAGATGGAATTGGCTGCCCGCCAGCAAACCAACGAACGCAAAACCGAAGACTAGCCGTCGCTGACGCCCGCTTCTGCAAATGTAGCCATGCCCGAATGACAGGCGACAGCCCCTTTCAGAACACCAATAGCAAGTGCAGCACCGGACCCTTCGCCAAGACGCAAACCAAGCCGCAACAGTGGCTCTTTGCCCATGGCATCTAGCAGGCGCTGATGCGCGCCTTCGGCACTTAGATGTCCTGCGACCGTATGATCAAGCGCGCCATCGAAAGCCTTTGCAAGGGTGAGTGCCGCAGCAGAGCAGATGAACCCATCAAGAATAACTGGAATACGGTGGTGGCGGGCAGCAGCAATCGCACCGGCCATTGCTGCCAATTCACGGCCACCCAAACAGCGTAAAACCTCAAGCGGATCGCGACTAGCATGCAAGGCCAGGCCGCGTGCCACGGCATCGGTCTTGCGTGCCAAACCGTCATCATCAACGCCCGTGCCACGCCCCGTCCAATCAGCAGCGTCACCTCCCAAAAGGGCCGCTGATATCGCCGCGGCAGAAGTCGTGTTGCCGATCCCCATTTCACCTGTCACCAAAAGATCAGCGGCAGGGTCAACAGCGTTCCAGCCGGTTTGCAACGCATCAACGCATTCCGCTTCGGTCATCGCGGGGGCAGTCGTGAAATCAGCAGTCGGTGTGTCCAGTGACAATGGGTATACATCCATCTTCGCACCAAACGCCTTGCAAAGCTGGTTGATCGCCGCACCACCATGTTCAAAATTCGCGACCATTTGCACAGTCACTTCCGGCGGGAACGCCGACACACCTTGCGCGCAAACACCGTGGTTGCCTGCAAAAATAATGACCTGAGGCGCATTGATCTGCGGCTTTGCGTCGCCGCGCCAACCTGCATACCAAATCGCCAGATCCTCGAGCCGCCCCAAGGCACCGGGAGGCTTGGTCAATTGGCCGTTGCGATCTTGCGCGCCCTGCATGGCCTTGGCATCCATCCCGGAGGCCGCTGCAAGTGTGTCCCGAAAGGTCGAAAGAGTGGTAAATGGCGCTTGCATCAGGTCCTCGCTGGGGTCAATCATTGGGACCTGTTTAACGCAGAATGACCTGATGAAAAGCCTACAAAGGACGGACCAATTGTTTAAACACGACACGGCCTTGATCCACCGCGTAGACCTCCCCGCTGCACTTGGGCTTTTGACCCGTTTGCCGATTGTCTTAGATGGCGAAAAGGCGGTCGCACGCGGTGCGGCATCCTCTTGGGCGTACCCGTTGGTCGGTGTGATTGTTGGTGGCGGTTTGGCAGTATTTGCATCCGCGCTGCTGTGGCTTGGCATACCGGCGGGGATCACCGCAGCCTTGGTCTTGGCCACCTCGGTTATCGCCACGGGTGCGATGCACGAAGACGGATTGGCTGATAGCGCCGATGGGCTGTGGGGTGGTTGGGACAAAGCCCGCCGCCTTGCGATCATGAAAGACAGCCATATCGGGGTCTACGGCGTTTGCGCCATTGCCCTGTCACTGTTGATCCGCTGGCTCGCGCTGAGTGCCGTTATCGCATTCGGTATCCACTGGATGGTATTCATCGCGGTTGCGACGCTGAGCCGGACCAGCATGGTTGTGCTGATGTCAGCGATGCCCAATGCGCGCGCAGGTGGGCTAAGCCAAACGGTCGGGCGGCCAGCCGCAAGTACGACATGGCTCGCAATTGGGATTGGTTCTGTGGTTGCGATTGCGTGCGGTTATGCGGTTTTGGTGTTAGTTGCAGCGGCTGCCACGTTTGTTTGCGGTCTGATAGCACGCGCAAAAATTGGCGGACAAACAGGCGATATTTTGGGTGCGACCCAGCAGATTACAGAAGTTGCAGCGCTTGTCGCGATCGTGGCAATGCTTGGTTAAGGCAGATCAGCGCAGGCCAGCGCTGTTGCAAACGACCCGCGATCTATGTGATCCCCAAGCACCCGTGTGGACAATTGCCCGTCAACCAGCGTCGTGGCCATGACATTGCGCCAGTCACCGCTTGCTGTGATCATTTCTGGCCCG
>CBDTVI010000186.1:0-4960 GCA_965364065.1 uncultured Yoonia sp.
CGCCTTGATAGCAGCATGTACCGCCGTGTGCGTGACGTGACGCCGGATGAACTGGCGCAACTGATCTGCGCACACCCGTTGAACGGGGCCGAAGGCGCAGAAGACGAATGGGACTTTGACGTCCCGCTGTTGCCGGGCGATCACGTGACCGACGACGCTGGTACCGGCTTTGTGCACACAGCGCCCAGCCACGGTGACGACGACTATGCAATCGGGGTCAAGCATGGCCTGCCGATGACTTACAACATCCTTGATGACAGTTCCTACCGCGCTGATTTGCCGTTTTTTGCGGGCGAAGCGATCCTGAAATCCAATGGTAAAGCTGGCGGCGCTAACAAGGCCGTTATTGCAAAGTTGATCGAGGTGGGCGGGCTGCTAGGGCGCAAGCGGATCACGATTTCCGATGCGCATTCTTGGCGGTCAAAGGCACCTGTCATTCGTTTGAACCGTCCGCAGTGGTTTGCTGCAATCGACAAAGCCGTCGGTGACGGGCAGGACACGTATGGCACGTCGATCCGTGAACGTGCGTTGCGTTCGATTGATGAATTGGTGACGTGGACCCCGAAAACGGGCCGCAACCGTTTGTATTCCATGATTGAAGCGCGCCCTGATTGGGTGCTCTCGCGCCAACGTGCTTGGGGTGTGCCGCTGACGTGTTTTGTGAAGAAAGACACCAAGCCCACTGATCCAGAATATTTGCTGCGCAACGAAGCCGTGAACGCACGTGTTCTTGAGGCATTCGAGGTCGAAGGCGCCGACGCATGGTACAAGGACGGCGCAAAAGAGCGTTTCTTGGGCAATGACGTGAACCACGATGACTATGTCCAGACCTTTGATATTTTGGACGTGTGGTTTGACAGTGGTTCGACCCATGCATTTGTGTTGCGTGACCGTGCCGACGGGTCAGAGGACGGCATGGCCGATTTGTACCTTGAAGGCACCGATCAGCACCGTGGCTGGTTCCATTCGTCGATGTTGCAGGCTTGTGGCACTAAAGGACACGCACCCTACCGTGGTGTGCTGACCCATGGTTTCACATTGGACCAGAAGGGCATGAAGATGTCCAAATCTGTCGGGAATACCATCGCACCCGAGCAGGTGATCAACCAATATGGCGCGGATATTTTGCGTCTTTGGGTCGCACAGTCTGACTATACGGCTGACCTTCGCATTGGTGACGAGATCCTGAAAGGTGTCGCTGATAGCTATCGCCGTCTGCGCAACACGCTGCGCTTTATGCTGGGGTCGCTTTCTGATTTTACCGAAGCTGATCGGGTCGACGCCGCTGACATGCCAGAGCTTGAACGTTGGGTTCTGCACCGTCTGGCCGAGCTGGACGTGCAGGTGCGCGAAGGTTACGCCAAGTATGATTTCCAAGGCGTTTTCCAAGCGGTCTTTACCTTTGCGACCTTGGAATTGTCGGCATTCTATTTTGATATCCGCAAGGATGCGCTTTATTGTGACGGCGATACGACCCGCCGCCGTGCCGCACGCACAGTGCTGGATATCGTATTTCACCGCCTGACAAAATGGCTGGCCCCGATGCTGACCTTTACCATGGAAGAGGTCTGGCTCGAACGGTTCGCGGGCGACGAAAGCTCAATCCATCTTGAGGATTTCGCCGAAACACCAACCGCATGGCATGATCCGGCATTGGCCGCCAAATGGGCCGAAGTGCGTAAAGTGCGCCGCGTTGTGACCGGTGCGCTTGAAGTTGAGCGGACCGCCAAAGTGATTGGCGCATCTCTTGAAGCTGCTCCAACCGTGCATGTCAGTGCCGCGACTGCAAAGCTGCTGGAAACGGTTAGCTTTGATGATTTGTGCATCACATCTGGCATCTTTGTCTCAACTGATGCTGCCCCAGAAGGTGCGTTTTGTTTGGATGACGTTGCCGATGTGGCTGTCGTCTTTGCCCGCGCAGAGGGCGAGAAATGTCAGCGTTGCTGGAAGATCTTGCCTGATGTCGGCCGTCACGCACATGACGGTGTGTGCAGCCGCTGCAACGAAGCACTGGGTTAAAATAATGGGACTGGCGATGATACGATGATTTGCCAGTCCTCACTTGTCGGTCCCTTGGGCGCAAATGCCGCCGATGGGGCAATTACAGAGCTTGTCTGGGGCCGTGCTGGCGATCTGTCCCAAGGTCCGCTGTTCGATCAGATTTGTGATGGGATGGCGGCGTATTTTGCGGGCAGCCTGAAGAATTTTCAAACGCCTGTTGCCCCAAAGGGCAGCCCTTTCCAGCAAAAGTTCTATGCAGCACTCAGTGCGATCCCATACGGCGAGACGCGCACCTATGGTGATCTGGCTCAAGACTTAGGCGTGTCAGCCCAAGCAATTGGTCAAGCCTGCGGTGCCAATCCGATTGCGATCATAATCCCATGCCACCGTGTGCTGGCCGCAAATGGACTAGGTGGGTATTCTGGTATGGGCGGGATTGAGGCGAAGGTGGCTTTGCTCAAGCTGGAAGGGGCTGCAGGGCTTTTGATTTAGGCCTTACGCACCGGGACGATCTGTTGGGCGACACCTGCGAACAGGAGGTATACGGACGTCACAGTAAGCCCCCAAAGCGCCCAGCTGTTGGGGTAAAAATCAACCCAAGCCGCCCAGCCTGCAAAGATTGTCCATGCCAGTGCCATAGGCAATGTGACCATGCGCCACCGCTCCGTGCGTACCGGATGAACGAATTTCAATGGCAAGAACATCGTGATTGCCAGACTGACAACCAACAAGACGGATACCCAAAAATTCGGTTGCAGGGCAAAGATAACAAGGACAAGCATATTCCAGCACCCCGGAAAGCCTGAGAAGGAATTATCCTTTGTTTTCATGCGTGTATCTGCGAAATAGAGGGCGGATGTGAAGGTGATGATGATGATCACAAACCAACCTGTCCAGCCCGGCAACAGTCCAGATTTGAACAGCGCATAGGCGGGTACAAAAACATACGTCAGATAGTCGATAATCAGGTCCAGCAGAACGCCATCAAATTCGGGTGCGTTGGTTTTGACGTCATAGCGGCGCGCCAACGGTCCATCGATACCATCAACGAAAAAGGCTATGACGAGCCAAAGAAACATCATGCTCCATTGCTCTTGAACGGCGGCCAACATGGCGAGCATGGCGAATACTGCACCTGTGGCGGTCAGCAGGTGAACAAGAAGGGCTTTGGTCCGTAAATTCATGGAACCGTCATGGGCGAAAATCCCGAATAGGGCAATCGGATATTCAGGCCTTTGGGTGCGCGCGCTCGTAGACTGACATCAGATGTGCTGCATCCACGGCCGTGTAGGCTTGGGTCGTGGACAATGATGCGTGTCCCAACAGCTCTTGAATGGTGCGTAAGTCACCCCCAGCGGCCAACAAATGGGTCGCAAACGAGTGGCGCATGGCGTGCGGGGTGGCAGTTGCTGGCAGGCCGAGTTGCATGCGTGATTGTTCCATCACTTTTTGGATTGCGCGCGGGGACAGGACACCGCCGCGTACGGCGCGAAAGATCGGTTCATGGTTGGTGCAAGGGTAGGGGCAAAGTTTCAGGTATGCTGCGACCGCATCGCGTGCGGGACCAATGACGGGCACGATGCGTTCTTTGCCACCCTTACCGATGATGCGCAGAACCTCTGGAAGGGGGACATCCGCACCTGTCAGGCCGAGTGCCTCTGATATCCGCAAACCACACCCGTAAAGTAAGGTGACAACAGCAGCATCACGTGCCGCGATCCAAGGCTCGCTTGATTGCAGTTCGACCCTGTCGATCATGTCGGCGGCTGCTTGGACCTCTAGCGGGCGCGGCAGTTTGCGCTGAAACTTTGGTGCGCGAGTGGACAGGACGGCTGTGGGTTCAAACCCTTCACGCTCTGACAGCCAACGGTAGAATGATTTGACTGCTGACAAGGATCGCGCCAATGACCGCGCGCCAACACCACGTCCGCGCTCATGCGCCATCCACGCCCGCATGTCGCGCACAGTCACGCGCGCGATGGGTCCAAGACCCTGCGTGTCGCCATTGTGCACGGTCATAAAGCCCAGAAAGCCCAAGACGTCCGTTTGATATGCTTTGACCGTGTTATCGGCGGCCCCCGCCAACGCACGCTGATGATCGAGCCATTTTGACAAATTATCTGTAAGCGCCGCCGAGATCATAGGATCAGGCCAGCCACCGCCGCACGACGCGTTCAAACACGCCTGCAAAGAACGTCAAAAGGTCCGTGCCTTGCTGTGCTGTAAACAGGTGTGGGTCTTCGCTGCCCATGACAAGCATCGCGGGCATCCGGTCGGGGCCAAGATCGATCTTCAGGCAGGCCTCGGTTTTGATATAAGGCGCGCGTTCACCATAAAGACTACCGCCGATTTTTTGAAATTCGCGCAATGTAACCTGACGGGCAGGCATGTTGCGGCCCAAAGTGATATAGCCATCGATATAGCCCTCTGGCATTATGGCGATCGTTTCAGCGTCGTTGGTCAGTGCGTCGGGATCGGTACTTTCTAACACAAGCCGAATAGCGTCGACGCGCAGAATGTCAGCCACCTCGCCGCTGAGATCAGTCAGAAATTGCGGGAATGTGTCTGCATCCATCATACGCAAGATCGCGCGGTGGACCTGATTTGTGCCTGCAAGATTGTCATATGCGGCTGCAATCACGGTGCGGTGCGTGTCTTCAAGCCGGTCAAAGCGCGCGGTCAGCCGTTCCATCGCTATCGCGCGCAGATCGACGACATTGCTGCCTTGGCTTTCGTCATTGGCACCCACAAGGGCGCGCATGACGTCAACGTCTTCTAACAATACATCGGGGTTTGCGATGATCTTCTTGCGAAGGTCATCAGCCATAACTGTCATATCCATGTGCCTGCTCTGCTCTTTTGTTTTTTTACAAACTAGCAGAGGGGCGTGTGGGTGTCGCAGGATTTTTTTGGCTGTGTCGCGCGGCGTGGCACAATTGCCCTACCGCGCGTTTGTCTA
>CBDTVI010000187.1:0-4941 GCA_965364065.1 uncultured Yoonia sp.
TATCTGAATGACACGATCAAAAGAATTTATGCCAATCATGTTCGTGCTAGTGATTTAAATGCTGGCAATTTTGTGATTGGTCACCGCTACGTTGATGGGCAACTTGGTCCGCGCGAATGTGTGCTCGTTGACGGGTTCGGTGATATTCATGCTATCCCGATCCGTTCAATGTCACGTACTATTAATCGCAATAGTCTTGATGAAAGCTGTGCTCGGCTTGCGCAGAGTACAAAGTTGAATTTGGATACCAAGACGCACCAGTTTTCACTATAGGCTACGCCTTGCGAGCTTACTAACAAAGGAACGAACATGCCAAAACACCGCGTCCTGACTGAATTTGGCATGGGTACCAGCCTGCGCCGCCAAGACTATACCCAAGCGGCACGGCGCGGATTGCAAGATGCGTTGTGGCACAACTCAATCAATATGGCTGAACTCTTTGGTTTCCCAAAAGAAGCGATGTTGATTGATGTCCAAGTCGGCGTGCAGCAGCCAGATCAGGTGGATACGGCAAGCCTGATGGATATTTTCCCCTACGGCCAGCCGAACATCACCGTGCATCACGGCGGCCTTGATGTGCCCCGCCCCGACGGCAAGCCCACAGTGATTGCCAATGTTGCGATCAACGTATCGTTTGATATGGAGCGGACATAATGGACCAGCGCGTGATTATCGAAATGGGGATGGGCAACGATCTGCACGGGATGGACTATCAAAAAGCCGCCCGCCGCGCGATTGAAGATGCGATCCGCCATTCCACCCTGCCCATCTTTCAAAGCATTGATTTGCCGCACACCGAAATGCGCGTCCAAGTCACTGTCGCCGTGCAAGAGCCGGATAAGATCGACGCCGAGGCGTTGAAATCCGGCCTGCCCCGTGGACGTGCAACGGTCAGCGTCGTCCAAGGCGGGCTCAACATTCCTAACGATGAAACTGGTGATACGGCGGTCGTGGCCACCGCATCGGTTGAGGCGTTTCTGCCCAGCCAAGTGGGGAAATGGGCGCAAACCTAAATGGAACTGACGCAAAATCATCGGGACGCATTGCGCGATGTTTTGCGCTGGCGTCGCGACGTGCGGCACTTTCTACCCGACCCAGTTGCACCTGAAGTCTTAGAGCGTTTGCGCTACGCAATGGATCTGGCCCCATCAGTCGGAAACGCGCGGCCTTGGCGGGTTTTGCAAGTCACGACGCCAGCCTTGCGCGAGGCTGTGATTGCGAACTTCGCGGCGGAAAACACCAAAGCCTCCGCGATCTACGCCGACGCCAAACGGGCAAGTTATAACAAGCTAAAGCTTGCCGGTTTGCGTATAGCGCCCGTGCATTTGGCTGTGTTTACAAAAGCCAAACCAAAGGCAGGTCACGGGTTGGGGCGGCAAACGATGCCAGAAATGCTAGCCTATTCGACAGTGGCGGCAATCCATACACTTTGGCTGGCGGCACGCGCGGAAAATCTTGGACTTGGGTGGGTGTCGATCCTTGATCCTGACGCCATAGCAAAGACGCTGAATGTCCCTGATGATTGGCATTTGACAGGCTATCTTTGCATCGGCAAAGCAGCAGCCAGCGACGATACACCCCTTCTGCATCGCAGCGACTGGCAAGAAAATACGCAAACTATTTGGCAAGAAGTTTAATTTTTCATTGTCGCCGCGCGCACGGCGCTGAGGGTTGCCCCTGTTGCCAGCGCTTCTTCGTCAATCTTGCATTCGATGATGGCCACTGTGCCTGCGGCTTGGGCGCGTTTGAATGCAGCCGGAAAGTCAGCCGAAGTTTCCACAATTTCGCCATGTCCACCGTAGGCACGCGCCAGTGCTGCAAAGTCCGGATTGGTCAATGCGGTTCCTGAAACACGGCCCGGATAAGTCTTTTCCTGATGCATGCGAATGGTCCCGTAGCGGCCATTGTTCATCACGATCACAATAGGTTTGGCCCCATGTTGCACAGCAGTCGACATCTCGTTGCAGGTCATTTGAAAGCAACCGTCACCGGCCAAGCAAACGACGGTGCGATCAGGGTATTCGATTGATGCAGAGATCGCCGCCGGAAACCCATAACCCATCGAGCCAGACGTCGGAGCAAGCTGCGTCCCGTGTTGTTTATAGACGAAATAACGGTGCAGCCATGCCGCATAATTGCCGGCCCCATTTGTCAAAACCGCATCATCGGGCAGATTGTCCGACAGCCATTTGATAACGTCTTCTTGCTTCAGTGCGCCGGGGCTCTCCTGCGGGGTTAGCCAAGCGTCGTAATCGGCACGCGCGGCAGCCGTCCACGTGGACCAATCCCCAGCAGGGCTAGCATTCGCCAATTGGCGCAAGGCGGTAGGAGCCGTCGCAGTGATGCCGATGTCAGGCGTATATACCCGCCCGATTTCATCGGCGTCACCGTGAATATGGACAATGGTTTTTTGCGGATCAGCAGGATTTATTAGCGTGTAACCTTGGGTTTCAATATCGCCTAACCGCGTACCCAGCAGCAGCAGAAAATCTGCGTCACGCACACGCGCGGCCAGCCTTGGGTTGATGCCGACATTTAGGTCACCTGCATAATTGGCATGGTGATTGTCCATGTAGTCTTGCCTGCGAAAACCAAGGGCGACAGGCACTTGCTGCTGCTCCGCGAAAGCTTGCAAATCGGTGCGTGCTTCGGCGTTCCAATGTGGACCACCAGCCACGATCAAAGGCCGTTCAGATTGCGCCAAAGCATGCATGACGGCCTGCATCGTGTCTGGGCTAAGCACTGACTTAAGCCGCTTGGGCAGGCGCAAATCAGGCACGTCGGCTGCCGCACTCAGCATGTTTTCGGGCAGGGCGAGGACCACAGGTCCGGGTCTGCCAGACATCGCCACGGCAAAGGCACGCCCGATGTATTCAGGCAAACGGTCGGTGTCATTAACCTGCGCCACCCACTTGGCCAAGCCGCCAAAGACCTGTTTATAATCAACCTCTTGAAAGGTCTCACGGTCAGTGTGGCGATTATCGATCTGCCCCACGAACAGCACCATGGGCGTGCTGTCTTGCATCGCAATATGGATGCCTGCGGACGCGTTCGCAGCCCCCGGGCCACGCGTGACAAAACAGACACCAGGCTTGCCGGTCATTTTCCCGTATGCCTCGGCCATCATCGCCGCACCGCCTTCTTGGCGGCACACGATATTGGGAATGCCGCTGTCGTAAAGCCCATCAAGAGCGGCCAAAAAGCTTTCACCGGGAACCGAAAAGACACGGCGCACGCCCAGTTTAACCAACTGATCGCTCAGTATTTTTCCACCATGTCGGATCATCGGGAACTCCAGTTTTGTACACCTAGAATGGGACACGCACAGCGCCTGTGCAACCATTGCTATGGCAAATTTTTCATTAGGCTCTAGGTGGGAAGATAACATTGGACAGGAGCCCAAAATGACAACTTTACTTGGTATCTCAGGATCGCTGCGCAAAGCATCTACAAATACGCTTTTGATGCGCAATGCGGCCTCAATTTTTAATGCAGATACCTTCATCGAAGGCGACATTAACTTTCCGCTTTATAATGGCGATTTGGAAGCGACCGATGGCGTGCCTTCATCTGTGCAAACGCTGGCAGATCAGATCGCTGCGGCGGACGCCGTGATTATCGCCACGCCCGAGTATAACAAGGCGATGTCGGGATCTCTGAAGAACGCATTAGACTGGGTCAGCCGGACCAAAGGTGCGCCTTGGGGCGGGAAACCTGTCGCAATCATGTCCGCTGCTGCGGGTCGTGCAGGTGGTGAGCGGTCGCAGTCTTCGCTGCGATTGGCGATGATGGCTTTTCGGCCAGACATCTTGCAAGGTCCCGAGGTTTTGCTGGCCAACTCCAGCAATGAATTCGACGAGAATGGCAGGCTCACCGGTGAGCATTATATCAAAACGCTGACAGATCTGATGGAGGCTCTAAAAGCCCGTATCTGATCAGTGCGCGCAACGTTCGGTTTGATCGGGCAGGCTTTTGCGCCTGCCCCGTTCGCCTCGACCTCATGCGCTAGCAAAGCTCGGGCGACTGCGGTAAACAGACCAAGAACCAGCAAGCGGAGACTTTCATGGCACGAGGTGCAGGCGGCAGCGACGGCGGAACGGGGACGTTCCTGATCGGTCTGATTATGATGATCGGTGGCGGCTATATGTTGCTGAACGGTATCATCGTGCGGCCTAATTTCAGCATGGGATCACGGGTGTTCGGCATTGGTGGCGTCCCGATCACGTCGGGCATGGTTTTGATCCCGTTTATGTTTGGCGTCGGCATGATCTTTTACAATTCCAAAAACTGGATTGGCTGGCTTTTGGCAGGCGGATCGCTTGTCGCGCTGATCTTTGGCGTTATCGCAAACATGACGCTGCAACTGGCACGGATGAGCGCGTTTGATTTGATCGTGATTTTGGTGCTGTTTGTGGGCGGGCTAGGCCTGTTTTTGCGGTCATTGCGCGCAGGTTGAACGGTGTGGCGGGGAAAACCCCGCCCTTCGTTTTAATACCCTAACGCGCATCCGTCTTTGCGCGGATCACTGCCGCCTTCAAGCACACCGTCCTCGTGCAGCAAAATCGCTTGCGCGCCGCCGATGGCTGTTTCGGGTTTCTGCACGTCGTGCCCAATCGCCGAAAGCTCTGCTTTGACAGTGTCGCTATAACCGTCCTCGACGTTCAATTTGTTCTTTTCGGCAAAGCAGCGCGGACCGTTGATTGCGGCCTGCGGTGACAGACCAAAATCAGTAATGTTGGTCACAAAGCGCGCGTGCCCCGTCGATTGGTACTGCCCACCCATCACACCAAATGGCATGTAGACCTTGTTATCTTTCTTAAGGATCGCGGGAATGATCGTGTGCATCGGGCGTTTTCCCGGCCCTGCTTCATTCGGGTGGCCTTGTTCAAGGGTAAAGCCAGCGCCACGGTTTTGGAACAGAACACCGAATTTATCGGACGC
>CBDTVI010000188.1:0-4915 GCA_965364065.1 uncultured Yoonia sp.
TCTGACACAATTCGTCCGTCTTCTAGCTTGATAATCCTGTCAGCCATTTCAAGAATGCGGGGATCATGGGTCACCATTACGGTCGTGGTGCTGCGTACTTGGCCCAAAGATTTCAGCATTTTGACCACTGTGTGGCCAGATTCCTTATCAAGTGCTGCGGTTGGTTCATCAGCCAAAACGATTTCTGGGTTCGACACTAACGCGCGCGCCACTGCGACACGTTGTTTTTGACCACCAGAAAGATTGCCGGGCAAATACTCGCGTCGGTCCGCAAGGCCCAGCAGGTCAAGCATGTGATGACTGGCGGCGCGTTGAAGCTTGGTGTTGCCTTTGCCGTGCACTTCAAGTCCCATCAGGACATTCTGGGTCGCGGTCAGGCTTTCGTGCAGATTATGGGCTTGGAATATGAACCCAAGACGGCGGCGCAAGGTGACAAAATCGGCTTCGGTCGCCCCGTTCAATTCATGATCCAGCAGTTGCACGCTGCCTTCCTGAATTTCGCGCAAAGCCCCGATCAGCGTCAGCAAAGTCGTTTTACCGGACCCTGACGGGCCCATGAGGATGGTTAGGCTGCCTTGCGCGATCGACAGATTGATGTCGAAGATCGCCTGCTTGCGCGCTTCGCCTATGCCGAAGAAGTGGTTCAGACCGCTGACAGTGATTGGTGAACCCTGCATCAAAATAAATCCGCTGGATCAGCGTTAGCCAATCGTCTTGTCGCAATAGCGCCGGACAAGGTGCATGCGGTCAAAGTTCCAAAGAATACAAGGATCGCGCGGCTGGCCTCCATCGTGACCGGCAGGCCGGTAACGGCGACCAACCCAGCATAAAGCCCCATCGAGACGAAAAATCCTGGAATAAACCCAAATACTGCCAAAACGATCGCCTCTTCAAAGATGATCCCTAGAAAGAAGGGCTGTCCGTAGCCCATCGCCTTAAATGTCGCGTATTCGCGCAAGTGATCTGCCACGTCCGTGGACAGCACTTGATAGACAATCACAAGCCCCACCAAAATGCCCATGAACACTCCAAAACCAAAGATGATGCCCGTGGGGCGTTCCGTGGACATAAACGACAGATCGGCGGCTTTTGCATCTTGCGTGGTTTGAATGCGAACACTCGCGGCAGGCATAACAGCGCGCAGTCGGGTCGCGACGGTTTCAGCTGATACGCCATCTTTGACTTGCACCAAGATATGATCTGGTGCGGCACTGCTGCGCGACCCGAAGAACCGCAAGAATGTCTGATCTGACACCATCATCATGCCGTCCGCCAAAAACCCGCCGCCGATATTCATGGTTCCGATTGCGGTCAAGGTTTCGCCTGATGCCTCGAACGCAAAGGTCTCCCCCTCCCTCAAGCCATCAATGACCGATGCGGGCATGCCTCTCGTGCCTTCATCCAATAGCGCGGTGTTTTCCAGTGTCAGTTTTGACAGTAACGGGGCGATGGCAGGCGAAACAAAGTCGGGTTGCGTGGTATTCATTCCGAACGCCAAAAGGGACACGGACTTGCCGTCATCAAGGGTGAATGGCAGGTTACCAATATAAAGTGGGCTGGCATCCGCCACGCCTGCCACGCTTAAGGCCTGAAACATCCAGACCCGCGCGATATGTTCGCTGTCTGTTAGGGTGTTTCCCTCTTGCGACGACAGAATAATGTCAGTGTTGATAATCGAATATGGCGCAACGGTTGACCCGTTCAGCGCGCCCATAATCCCCAGTTGCATGAAAACCAGAAGGTTGGCGAAAGCCACGCCTGATACGGCGGCAAAAAGGCGGCCTTTGTTGTGCGACAGTTGCAGCCAGCCGATTGGCAAGCGCCCGAACAGCAACGCAAGTAGCCTGCTCATTGCGCGCGGCCCGCATCGATCCGTACGATGGCCTCAAGGTTTGTGAACCGCTGTGCAAGGGCCGATGATGCGTCGTCCAAAGCGATAATGACGTCGACGACGCGGGCGTCTGTGTTGCTGGCCGGATCATCTGACATAATCGACTGGCGCCCGATTTTGAGGCCAATGGCTGAAACGACACCGTTTAAATCCTGCGACAAAGCTTCGGCTGAAATGGTGACGGGGTCGCCAATAGTCACGCGGCCGATCAGCGTTTGATAGACTTCTGCCTCAACGGTCATTTGCGTCGTGTCGCCAAGGTCAATGATGCCGTCGTTCGGGGGGCGCTCGCCTGCGCGCACTTTGATGTTCAGAACTGTGCTGCGTTCAGGCGCGCGCACATAGGCGCGTTCAAGGTTTTGTGTGGCGCTGGCAAGTTCTGCGCTGGCGGCACCCAGATTGGCCTCGGCCACAGCGATGTCGGCTTGCAAGGTTTCTGAACTGCCCGAATATCGCGATAACGTCGCGATGGCGCGTTCCACATCACGCGCAGCAGCGGTTGCAGTCGCAAGTGCTTGATCAAACACAGCACGCGTTGTCACGCCGCGTTCTAGTAGGGACGTTGCGCGCGCAAGCTCTGTCTTGGCGATGGCGGCGGTGGTTTCGGCGCGTTCAAGCGATGCTTGAGCTTCGCCAAGGCTGGCCTGATTTGACGCGCGGGTTTGGGCAAGCGATGCCTCGCGCACGCGCATCGCGGCTTGCGCTGAGGCGACCGCACTTTGCAATTGCGGCAGGTTGTCCAGAACGGCCAGAACGTCGCCAGCCACGACCGTGTCACCAACCGCGACCTTGATTTCGGCAATCCGCGCGTCACCGGCACCCGACGGCGTGGCCACACTGATGATATCGCCCAGCGGAATGATGCGGCCCAACGCGACAACATCACCTTCGCTGATGACCGCGATTTGTTCTTGCGACGTAACCTGTTGGATTGCGACGGCGATGGGTGTTTCCGTGCCCGCACCCGGTTCAAGCCCTGTTGCATTGAAAAACGCCCGCAGCCCCGGCGGTTGGAAATACATCCCAATCACCGCACCTGTAAACAAAGCGCCCATCAAAAGCGGGATCAGAAAAAACCTGTTCCAACCGGTCTTTTCGGTCGCCTGATATGCAGGTGCAATGGCAATCCCGTTTTCTTCAAGGGGTAATGTAGATTGTTCAGTTGTCATGTCAGGTCTTTCGCGTTTGGGCGCAACAGTATCACCATCACTATCATTCGGACGATGGGCTCGCAAAGGGGCTTATGGAGATTGGATCAAACGGGCACAAAGCCCAAGGCGGCCAATACCAATGCCTCGAAAGCGACAAGGTCATAGTTGATACGCCCCCAAACCAGCAGGACGAACAGCGCCGCGAAAATACCCATAATCAGTGTCGCGTCTGTCGGTATCGATAACACCACTTTCTTTGACACAAGCGATAGGGATGACTGCCGGAAAGGCTGGAGTTATTTCATGGACTGTTGAGCCAATATCTGACCTATTTCAGGCGCGGTCAGGACACGACCAGAGGACACGACTTTTTCGTTGATCACCAAGCCGGGCGTCGACATCACACCATAGCCCGCGATGGCGATGATATCGGTCACTTTTTCGATCTCGACGTCGATACCCGCGGCTTGTGCTGCGGCCTTTGTGTTATTGCCCAACGCCACGCATTTCTTGCAGCCGGACCCTAAAATCTTAATGTGCATATCTTGTCTCCGTTCTTTAAATAAGTAGGTGACTGGCGCTGTTGAACACAAAGCCAATCACAATAATACCAACAGTCACGATCCCCACGAAAATGATCAGCAGGGGCAGTTTGACCACTTTTTTCAGCATGATCATTGATGGCAATGACAGGGCTGTCACAGACATCATAAACGCCAGCGCCGTGCCTACGCCCACGCCCTTTAGTACCAATGCCTCGGCGATGGGCAGCGTGCCGAAAATGTCCGCGTACATCGGAATGCCTGCAAAGGTCGCAACAAAAACCGACCACCATCTGTCTTGGCCCAAGGTGGCGGCGATAAAGCTTTCTGGGATCCAGTTGTGGATCGCGGCACCAATGCCGACGCCAATTAACACAAACAGCCAGACCCGGTGTACGATATCCATGACCTGATCACGTGCATAGGCCAGCCGTTCACGGCGGCTGATCTGCCCGTCGTCGTCGTGGTCGCGCACCGGACTTTGGAACACAAACGCCTCGATCTGAGTTTCTAGTTTCAAGTACCCGATCAACGTGCCGCCCAGCACCGCCAAGACCAATCCAACGGCCACGTAGCTGAGCGCGATTGTCCAGTTAAAGATACTGGCAAGCAAAATGACCGACGCCAAATCAACCAACGGCGATGAAATCAGAAAAGCAAACGTCACAGAAAGCGGCAAGCCCGCGCTTGTGAACCCGATAAACAAGGGAATGGACGAACACGAACAGAATGGCGTCAGGGTGCCCAAAAGGGCGGCCATGGTGTTTGCGCCCAAACCCTGACGCTGCCCAAGGATGCGGCGGGTGCGTTCTGGGGGGAAATAGCTTTGCACGTAGGAAATGCTGAAAATCAGAACTGACAGCAGGATAAAAATCTTGATGACGTCATAGATGAAAAAATGGACGCTGCCGGCAATCCGGCTTGTCATGTCCAAGCCAGCACCGTCTGCAAGGACCCATGTCACAAGGTCCGACAACCAGTCCATGCGCAACAGTTGATCGTTCAGCCATGTGAATACTTCGCGCAACGGATGTTTCCCATTTCAGATCAGTCGTGATCTAGGCACCAGCTTAAACCGCGCTGAAAGGGCGGGAATGACTTTGATCAATAAGCGCGCAGTTGGTGTCTCACAGGGTCATTTATTTGATATTGCCGTTTCCAATGCCAGTTTGGCCATGCAAAGTTTGTAGCAATCGTCAAACTCCTTGCATGCAATACAGTCGTCCCATTCCGCGATGTCGGCTTGGACCTGTCGTTGTGATCGTCCCAAGCCGCCGCTGTCTAACTCGAAGGCGAACACTTTGCCTTGCATCTTGTCGTTGACCGCAAAA
>CBDTVI010000189.1:0-4870 GCA_965364065.1 uncultured Yoonia sp.
TGGATATTGCCAGTGATGTAGCGCAAGCCGCCGCAGATGATCATGGCGAAACAAGCGACCATGGCAGCCCCATGAGCCTTGTCGCGGGACTGACAGGCTGGCAAACGGCGCTTGTGAACATCGTGGCCATTGCCGCCGTTGTGGGCGCTGGCAGCTTTCTGACCCGTCCGATATTCCGATTTATCGCGGGCGCAAACCTGCGCGAACTATTCACAGCAACGGCGTTGATGATGGTCATTGGAATTGCTTTACTCATGTCGTTGGTCGGGTTGTCGCCTGCGTTAGGGACCTTTCTTGCGGGTGTCGTGTTGGCCAACAGCGAATACCGCCACGAGTTAGAATCAGACATTGATCCGTTCAAAGGGCTGCTTTTAGGTTTGTTTTTTATGACGGTGGGGGCGGCAATCAACTTTGCACTGTTGGCGGACAATCTGTTGCTGATCGTGGGGCTGACCGTGTTGCTGATCGCGATCAAAGCAGGCGTTCTGGCCGTTTTAGCGGTTGTCTTTAAGCTGCGCGGTGCGGATCGCTGGCTGCTGGCGTTGAGCCTTGCGCAAGCTGGTGAATTTGGCTTTGTGTTGCTGTCATTTTCCGTCAGCAGTTCGATTTTGCCGCAAATGCTGGCCGATCAATTACTGTTGGTCGTGGCCATTTCGATGATGCTGACCCCGCTTTTGTTCATCTTTTACGACCGTGTCATCGTACCGCGCTATGCTGTGATTGACAGTGGTGAAGCTGACGACATCGAAGAACAGGGTCAGGTCATTATTGCAGGTGGTGGCCGTATCGGTGGTATGGTGCGGCGGATCGTGAGTGCGGCTGGCTATAACCTGACCGTCATCGACTACAACGCGCAACACCTTGAAAACATGCGTCGTTTTGGGGCGCGTATTTACTATGGCGATGCGACCCGCCCCGACATGTTGCAAGCGGCTGGCCTGCAACACGCGAAGGTTTTTGTCGCTGCGATTGACGACAAGGAAAAGCTGACTGAACTGGTGCGATACGTGCACGCGACGGTCCCGCATGTGCACATCATTGCTCGCGCGGTTGATCGCCACCACGTCTACGAGCTTTGGGCCGCTGGGTGCCGCGACATTGTCCGTGAAACCTACGACAGCTCATTGCGCATGGGGCGGTCTGCGCTAGAGGCGCTTGATGTGCCAAAGGACCGCGCTGCAATGATGGTTGACGCATTTAACCGCGCGGACCGCGCGTCGATGATCACGTTGGCAGCTGCCTATGACCCCAATATCCCCGTGATGGAAAACGAGACATACATTGCCCGCGTTCAAGAAATTCTTGGGCCCCGCGAGGTCGCGATGAATGCACAGATGATGCATATCTTGGAAACGGGCGAGATGCCTGAAGAGGACGAGACTGACCAAGGTCCGACGGGTTAACGCGGAATATCAACCTCTGGTGCCGCAAGATCAAATCCCGCGAACTGGAAGCCCGGTGACACAGTGCATCCGACCAATGTCCAGTCGCCAGTCGTAGCAGCCTTTTGCCAATGGCCTGTCGGTACAATGGCTTGAGGCAATTCACCCGCGCTTAAATCGGGGCCAAGACGCTGATCTATAGCCGGTCCATCCAGTGACGGGGCCAGCGACAAGGTCAGTGGTGCGCCCGCATAGTAGTGCCAGATTTCAACAGCATCGACTGCGTGCCAATGGCTGGCTTGTCCGGCTTTGAGCAAGAAGTAGATACATGTTCCCGTGGCGCGGCCCTCGTTTTCAGCCACCCATGTTTGACGGTAGTAACCGCCCTCTGGGTGGGGGCTTAGGTCTAATTGCGCGATGATTTGATCCGCGGTTAAGTCAGGCATGGGATCTGCGGGGCTGCTGTCTTTGGGTGCATGCCTTGAAGGCGTGGATCGGGGAAAACTTCGACTTCGTATTTATAAGGCGAAAAGCCCGCCTTTTGGTAAAACGCCAAAGCGCGCGGATCGTCCCAATTGCAGGTGTGCACAAAAAAGCGGGTCACATCGCGGGCAAAGGCCTGTCGCTGGGCCAATGCCATCATTGGTCCGCCTAAACCCTTTCCTGTGACCGCTGAAATCATCCCGAAATAGGCCAATTCACAGACTTTGCCGTCTTGGAAATCTAGCTCGACCATCGCGATGGCGTCACCATTCTTTCGGACCACCCAGACTTCGGTGGTGTCTCTGTTCAGGATTTCGGCAAGGGCTGCATCGTCCATCTCAAGTCGAGATGACCAAAGCCAAGGTTCACCTACCGCACGAAATAGCGCGCGGTAGGCGTCTGTTTTTGGGTTCTCTTGCGTGGCCGTCATGCCATCCGGAAAAGGCTTGGCTGCGTGCATCGCAGGGGCTGCCATTTCCAAATAAGTGACCACAGCAGGGAGATGCCCCTGTGGCACTGCATGCATGCCTGCTTCGATCATGCTTTGAGAACGCTGCGACCTGCGTAAACAGCCGTTTCACCCAGCATTTCTTCGATGCGGATCAACTGGTTATACTTTGCCAAACGGTCAGAGCGCGACAGCGATCCAGTTTTGATCTGGCCGCAGTTCGTGGCCACAGCAAGGTCCGCAATCGTCGCATCTTCGGTTTCGCCAGAGCGGTGCGACATCACATTTGTGAACCGCGCACGGTGCGCCATATCGACGGCTTGCAGAGTCTCGGTCAAGGTGCCGATCTGGTTTACTTTTACCAGCATAGAATTGGCAGATCCTTTGGCGATGCCATCCGCCAGACGGGCAGGGTTCGTGACGAACAGGTCGTCACCGACCAATTGCACCTTGTCGCCGATCATATCGGTCAGCATTTTCCAACCGTCCCAGTCATCCTCAGACATCCCGTCTTCGATGCTGATGATTGGGTAATCTTCGGCAAGTTTGGCAAGGTAGGCCGCGTTTTCCGCCGAAGTCAGTGAGACACCTTCGCCGTCCATCTCGTATTTGCCGTCTTTGTAGTATTCCGTCGCTGCGCAATCGAGGGCGAGGTAGATGTCTTTGCCCGGCACATAGCCTGCCTTTGTGATCGACGTCATGATGAAATCAAGGGCGGCACGCGTGCTGGCAAGGTTCGGGGCAAAGCCACCTTCGTCGCCGATACCGGTGTTGTGACCCGCAGCAGAGAGTTCTTTTTTAAGTGTATGGAACACTTCCGCACCCATGCGAATGGCTTCTCGGATGTTTTCGGCGGCAACCGGCATGATCATGAATTCTTGGATGTCGATCGGGTTGTCCGCATGTTCGCCGCCATTGATGATGTTCATCATCGGGACGGGCAGGGTGCGCGCGGATGTACCACCAATGTAGCGGAACAATGGCTGGGCTGTGTATTCGGCAGCAGCTTTGGCCACGGCTAGCGACACACCAAGGATCGCGTTCGCGCCAAGGCGGGCTTTGTTCGGGGTGCCGTCCAGTTCGATCATCGCCATGTCGATGGCGACTTGTTCTGTGGCTTCAAACCCAAGCAGTATCTCCGCGATTTCGCCATTCACAGCAGCAACAGCGTCTAGCACGCCTTTGCCCATGTAGCGGGCTTTGTCGCCGTCACGCTTTTCGACGGCCTCATGTGCGCCAGTGGATGCGCCCGATGGGACAGCCGCGCGGCCCATGGTGCCATCTTCCAAGATCACGTCGACTTCGACGGTGGGGTTGCCTCGGCTGTCGAGGATTTCGCGGGCGTGGATGTCAATAATGGTGCTCATAAGATGCTCCTAAGGGCGAATGTTAGCGGTATCAGCGCCTCTATAGCGCGTGATTTTCGTTTAGGGAAGCGCGGCGCAAAAGCGTTTCGCGCCACACTGTGTAGATGCCGGATACGATGATGATGGCAGCACCGATCAATGTGGCCGTATCGGGGACTTCGGCGAAGATAAAATACCCGATGATCAATGCAAAGATCATCCGGCTATACCGAAACGATGAGATGATGCCCGCATTGCCGCCGCGTGTCGCAGCAACAATTGCCAAATAGGCGATCATGCCGATGATGATAGCACAAAGCAAAATGAACCATTCTCGGGCGTCTGGCATCACAGGGGTTTGGCCTCGGAACAGCGTGAGTAGAATACCGGCAGGCACGATCAGCGCAAACGTATGCGTAGCCAGTTGCGCGCCGGACAATTGCACGGTCAGCCCGCGCGTGAACAAATCACGCGCTGCCAATCCCAACATACCACCGACGGCCAAGAGCGTGGCAGGCATGAACCCTTCCATACCGGGCCGGATAATGATCATCACCCCGACAAAGCCCACAAGGATTGCCAGCCAGCGCCGCCAGCCTACTGATTGGCCAAGGAAAACTGCAGCGCCCATCGCTACGACCAATGGCGTGGCTTGGATCACAGCAGACGCGGTGGTGAGTGGGATCAAGGTCAATGACGTCACGAACATGACTGAACCGGAAACATCACACAGGCTGCGTAAAAGGACCTTCGTGTCCAGATATGCGGGCTGCCATAGGCGTTCACCTTTGAAAGCCGACCATGCCAGAAAGGCGATAAGCCCGCCCAAACAGATGATTGACAAGATTTGCCCAACCGGGATCGCATCTGCCAACAGCTTGATCAGTGCGTCTTCGATTGCAAAGCAAAGCATCGAAAAGACCATAAAGGCCGCGCCACGTATATTGTCCAAGCCTAGTCTTCCTTGTCCGTCAACGGCACGGCGTATAGCTCTAGTCGGTGACCCATCAGGCGGTAGCCCAGCTTTTGCGCGATACGTTCTTGCAGGGCTTCAATCTCTGGATCGACAAATTCAATGACTTCGCCGGAATGCACGTCGATCAGGTGATCATGGTGTTCGCGGTCTGCGGCCTCATAGCGCGCTCGGCCATCACCAAATTCGTGCTTTTCAAGAATGCCAGTTTCTTCGAACAGCTTGACCGTCCGGTACA
>CBDTVI010000190.1:0-4702 GCA_965364065.1 uncultured Yoonia sp.
ACTAAGGGCGGACAGCCGACCTTCGCTGCGGCGTGAACCAAGGTCCGCTGTGCGGGACTTAGTGGCCATTTGACGTGACGAGTTAGATGTCCGCTTTAGCTATTTGGCTATCGATCAAGGAGCGCGACGATCTCTGTGCAGTTTTCTATCTTGCCGCCACAGCAGTCCGCTATCAGGAACTGGACTAGCGCATTCACAGTTGCAAGGTTGGCTGCATAGTGAATTTCGCGCTGGTGGCGCGTGGCAATAAGAACGCCAGCGCGTTTCAGGATTGATAGGTGACCTGATAAAGTCGATGGTTTTGTGCCTAACTGCCGGGAAATTTCCAAAGCAGGCAAACCTTCTGGGCCAACCTTAACCAGCAACCGAAAAGCGGCAATTCGGGTTGGTTGAGCGAGGGCTGCAAAGGCTTCAATAGCGTCGGGCTGGTTCATATTTCGGTAGTGCCCGAAATAACGAAGCTTGACAAGGCGCTTTGTCTGAATTAGCTCGAAATTACTTCGGCGTTTACCGAAATGTGAAACGAGGGGACCCGTGTGGCTGGAACTTTAATCACCTCAGAGGTGGACTTTGAGGCGTGCGGAAAACACTCAGGTTTTCTGCGCGTGCCTAATTCGGTTCATCGTTCAGCATATGGCTGGATTCCCGTACCTGTCGTTTCGATTAGAAACGGTGAAGGGCCGACCCTATTGATTATGGCGGGTAATCATGGGGACGAATATGAAGGCCAGATTGCTGTATCAAACCTTGCACGCGAACTGGACCCTGCCGATATCTGCGGTCGTCTGATCCTGATGCCGATGGTGAATTACCCTGCCGCACAGGCGGGTTTTCGGACTTCTCCCTTAGATCAAGGCAACCTCAATCGCCTCTTTCCCGGCGATGTGGCGGGCAGTCCAACTGAAATGATTGCCCACTATATCGAAGACGAACTTATGCCCTTGGCCAACTACGTTATTGATCTGCATTCGGGCGGCAGTTCGCTGTTTTACCCCCCGACATTGTTGCGCGGGCAAGGCCACAGCCCCGAGGAAGCCCAGGCTTTAATACGCATTCAATACGCATTTGATTTGCCTTATGCTTGGGTTTTTACAAGCGGTGGTGGGCGCGACAGTACAGCACGCACTGCGATGGGGGCGGCCAACCGCAATGGCGTGATCAACGTCATGGCCGAGCTTGGCGGCGGCGGTGAGGTTACGCCTGACATTTTGCAACGCACCGAGCGTGGATTGCGCCGCATCCTGCACACGCTTGATATGTTGCCCACCTATACGCCAGACGCGGCGCAGGGCACGCGTGAGCTAAACGCGCAAGGGTCAGTCTTTTCTAATACTGCAGGCCTTTTCGAACCGCTTAAATCCATCGGGGAAGGTGTGTCGAAGGGCGATGTGGTCGGACGCGTTCACCATCCTGATACGCCGCAGTCAGAGCCAGATATGATCATTTCGCCCTATGAGGGCATCGTTTTGTGCAAGCGGGCGATGGCGCAAGTGGTGCGTGGTGACGCAGTGTTTCAGATCGCGTCCGATGCTGCACCCCGTAAGGCATATGCATGACCACGCATCCCGTTACACTTGAGGACATTCGCGGTGCAGCCGCAGCGCTTGCAGGTGTCGTTGTGCGCACGCCAGTGCTTGAGAACGCAGATGTGAACGCGCTGCTTGGTGGTCGGCTTCTTCTCAAGGCCGAGAATTTCCAACGCACAGGTGCGTTCAAAATTCGAGGGGCATACAACCGGATATTGAATCTATCGCCTGAAGAACGCGCACGCGGGACAGTCAGCTATTCATCGGGCAACCACGCGCTTGGCTTGGCGCGGGCTGCCCAAATGCTGGGGTCTTCCGCCATCATAGTGATGCCAAGCGATGCGCCTTCTGCGAAAATAGCGGCGACCCGCGCACTGGGTGCTGAGATCGTTACGTTTGATCGCGACACCGAGCGCAGCGCAGATGTGGTCGCGCAAATCCAATCCCAGACTGGCCGCATTGAAGTGCCGCCAAGTGCGCATGGACAGGTTCTTGCGGGGGCCGGAACTGCGGCGTTGGAGTTGCTGGAAGATGCAGGTGAACTTGGCACTGTGTTGGTCCCCTGCGGGGGTGGCGGGCTTACTGCAGCAACTGCTGTGGTCATGGCGCAAGCATCACCACAGACACAGGTTTTCGCCGCTGAACCTGCGCTCTTTGATGACACAAGGCGCTCGCTTAAAGCGCACGAGCGCCTTGCAAACCCTGTGGGACAGCGGACGATCTGTGATGCGATCATGACACCAATTCCGAATGAGGTGACCTTTCCAATCAATCTTGATTTGCTGGCTGGTGGCGTGACTGCCAGTGATACAGACGTCCGTGCGGCCATGCGTTTTGCATTTGAACGCTTCAAGATCGTGACAGAGCCAGGTGCTGTCGTCGGCCTCGCTGCGGTCCTGAACGGTCAGGTCGACATTAAGGATCGGACTGTCGCGACCATCATCACCGGCGGTAACATCGATATAGCTAGGTTTTCGGCCCTGATTGAGGACGCATGATGACACTTGAAAGACGGTTGATGGCCGAATGGCTGGGCACCTTTTCACTGCTCGCTACGGTCATTGGCTCTGGCATCATGGCTGAACGTTTATCTGACGGGAACGTGGCGATTGCGCTGTTGGGCAACACGATACCAACCGGCGCGATCCTTGTGGTTTTGATTACCATCTTTGGGCCGATTTCAGGCGCGCATTTCAACCCGGCCGTGACGCTCAGCTTCGCCATGCGGCGCGAAATCGAAAAGCGCGATGCGGGGCTTTACGTCATCGCGCAGGTGTTTGGTGGTATCGTTGGCGTGCTTGCGGCGCATGTCATGTTTGAACATCCGTTGATCGACCCCTCGACTACGATCCGTAGTGGTATCGGCCAATGGGTCGGAGAGTTCGTGGCTACTTTTGGTTTGGTCGGGACAATCCTCGCCTGCATCAAGGCGCGACCTACCGCTGTGCCCATGGTGGTTGGACTATACATTACAGCAGCCTATTGGTTCACCTCTTCAACGTCATTTGCGAACCCAGCCGTGACGATCGCTCGCGGATTCTCTGACACTTTTGCAGGGATCGCCCCCACTGATGTCGCCGCCTTTATTGCTGTCCAATTGGTCGCCGCTGTATTGGCGACTTGGTTCTTTGGTTGGCTGCTGGAGGACGCAAAAAATGACTGAGAGTTTTGATTTTGACGAGGTAATCAATCGCCGCGAAGTTCCCGCGCTTAAGGTGCACCGGATGGTTCTTGGTGCAGATGGAATGGACCTGTTTGCTGCCGGTGTGGCCGATATGGATTTTCGCGCGCCACCTGTGGTGTTGGACGCGTTGGCGCAACGCGCGTCCCACGGTGTTTTTGGGTATGAAGCAGTGCCAGATGGGCTGATGCCTGCCCTCACGAATTGGCTGAAACTGCGACACGGCTGGGCTGCGGACCCCGAGCATATTCTGCGCGCGCCCAATGTGCTCAATAGTCTGTCTATGGCAGTAAATCTGTTTACGGATCAGGGGAATGGAATCATTGTCCAACCTCCGGTCTTTTTCGATTTCGCCGACATCATTGTAGAAAACGGCCGCCATGTGGTGACAAACCCGTTAACCCTATCGGGCGGCCGCTATGAAATGGATTTTGAGGGGTTGGAAAACTGCGCTGGCAAACCGGGTTCGAAATTGCTGTTTCTGTGTAATCCACACAATCCCGTTGGCCGCGTCTGGTCCAAAGCAGAATTGGCAAAGCTTGGTGCGATCTGCCGAAAGCACGGCGTTGTTGTTGTATCGGATGAAATCCACGGCGACATCACGTTTTCAGGCCATGAATATACTCCGTTTGCATCTGTCTCGCCGCAGGACGCATTAAACAGCATTACCTGCCTTTCACCCGCCAAGAGCTTTAACATCGCGGCGTGTTGCAGTGCATTTACAGTTGTGCCCGATCAGGCGCGGCGTGACGCGTTTAAGGCTGAAAACAGCCGCCTGACGGTGAACAAAAACAATGCCTTCGCGAGCGTCGCGATGGAGGCCGCCTATCTGAAGGGTGATGCCTGGCTTGATGCTGTCACTGGGTATATCGAGGGCAACCTCGCCTTGGTGCGGGACCGGATAGGTGATGTGCCGGAAGTCACCTTGATTGAACCAGAAGGCACGTTTCTGCTTTGGTTGGATTTTCGCGCATTGGGCTTGAGCCCTGAGAAATTGAACCAGTTCCTCAGGCAAGACGCAGGTTGGGCCATTACACGTGGCATCGCATTTGGCGAGGGGGGTGCAGGCTTCGGACGACTGAATATCGCGTGTCCCCTCGCACAACTGGATCAAGCGCTTGGCGGCCTGATTGACGCTATCTCAAAAAACCGAAAGGCCCTCACATGACCGACACACCCAACATCTCCGACGAACATTTCCGCACCATCGACCCTGTTCGATTATTCTCCAAAGGTGAACCAAACCACCCACCGCGCATTTTGTTGCTTTATGGCTCACTTCGGGACCGCTCATTCAGCCGATTGATGACCCAAGAAGCCGCACGAGTTCTGACGCGTCTCGGCGCGGACACTAAGACGTTTGACCCAAGCGGTTTGCCTTTACCCGACGATGCCGACGCATCCCACACCAAGGTGCAGGAATTGCGCGATTTGGTCACGTGGAGCGAAGGCATGGTTTGGTGCTCGCCCGAACGGCACGGAGCCATGACTGGTA
>CBDTVI010000191.1:0-4698 GCA_965364065.1 uncultured Yoonia sp.
AGCAATGCCCTCGCTTTGTCGATCTGATCCATCTTGTCAGAAAAGCAGGACCATCTTATGTCGCCGACACAGCCAAGCGACCGTCCTTTGGCCGTAAGCCGTTGATCTGCGTTATCTGCCCGCAGAGACAATCGAAATTCAGCCCGCGATGTGAACATCCGGTAAGGTTCGGACACACCGCGGGTAATCAAGTCATCAATCATAACGCCGATGTAGGACTCGCGTCTGCTGAAGATAACAGGCTCGCCTGATTTGGCGACCGCGGCAGCATTCAATCCAGCAACCAAACCTTGCGCGGCAGCTTCTTCATAGCCGGTTGTTCCATTGATTTGACCCGCAAGATATAGGCCCGGAACATCCCGCAGCTCCAGCGTCATATTGAGGACGCGAGGATCCACATAGTCATATTCAATCGCATAGCCCGGCTGCAATATCTTTGCGTTTTCAAGGCCATAGATGGAGTGGACATATTGCTCCTGCACATCTTCCGGCAATGAAGTCGAGATACCATTAGGGTACACAGTGTGATCATTGAGGCCTTCTGGCTCTAAGAAAATTTGGTGGGATGTTTTATCTGCGAACCGAACAACCTTGTCTTCAATTGAAGGACAATATCGCGGCCCGACGCCGTCAATCTGCCCACCATACATAGCAGAGCGTTCTAGGTTCTCGCGAATAATATCGTGCGTTTGCGCGTTGGTGTGGGTGATACCGCAGTCGATTTGCTTGGCATACACACCCTTTGACAAGAACGAAAACAAGACTGGGTCAGCATCGCTAGGCTGTGCTTCCAGGTTGTCCCACGCAATTGTGCGCCCATCTAGCCGAGGTGGCGTGCCTGTTTTCAAACGCCCAAGCGGCAACGCAAAGCTATCCAACCGTTCCGCCATTTTGATCGACGGATCATCACCCATCCGCCCACCAGGCCGTGAGACATCGCCAATATGAATAACGCCCCGCAAAAATGTGCCCGTGGTTAGGATCACGCTTTGGGCCGTCAGTTCTGCACCATCACGCATGACAACACCCGCAACGCGGGACCTGTCCATCACTAAGTCAGTTGCTTCGCCCTCAAGAATGTTCAAATTCTCCAGCAGGGCTAGCTCTGCTTGCATCTCTGTACGGTAAATTTCACGATCAGATTGCGCCCTTGGACCTTGGACAGCTGGGCCCTTTCTGCGGTTTAGTAGGCGAAATTGAATACCAGCCTTGTCCGCAACCCGGGCCATAACACCATCAAGAGCGTCAATCTCGCGTACAAGATGGCCCTTACCTAGGCCACCAATAGCTGGATTGCATGACATCACACCAATCGACGCTTTAGTAAGCGTTATCAGGGCAGTCCGCACACCCATACGGGCCGCAGCATGCGCCGCCTCAGCGCCAGCATGTCCACCACCAATAACAATCACGTCGTAATCGTAATGTTTCACGTGAAACAACTCCTACTTTCCGATGCAAAAACTCGAAAAAATTTCGTCAAGAACCTGCTCTACATCAACACGGCCCACGATGCTATCCACTGCGCGAATGGCGGACCGCAGGTCTTCCGCGATCAGATCCGTCATAGCCAGTTCATCATTCATCGCGCGCTGTGCATCATCCATATAGCCAATCGCCCGCATCATGGCAGTCCGGTGACGTTCCCGCATTGCGATCCCGATATTTCCAACTTTGTGGCTCAGTCTTTCAGACACTTCCGCGATCAGCGCATCGATGCCCAACCCGGTCTTTCCAGACACAGCTAGGCTGTCCCCAATGGCAATATCAGCTTTGCCCTGCACAATCAGGTCATCAGGACCCAAATCTGGCGACACGTCGCTTGCGTTCAAGATCAAGTGAATACGAAGATCAGCCCGCGCAGCCCGTTCCTTGGCCCGTGCAACACCCAGCCCCTCAACCGTATCATCGGTTTCGCGCAAACCTGCCGTGTCAAGCAACGTCACCGGCAATCCATCAAGATCCATTCGTACTTCGATCACATCACGTGTCGTGCCTGCAATCTCTGACGTAATCGCAACATCCCGACCTGCCAACTTATTCAGCAATGTTGATTTGCCAACATTTGGCGCGCCAATAATCGCCACTTCAAAGCCGTCTCGCACGCGCTCTGCCGCACGCACGCCATCCGCCTCACGCTGCATTTCCGATGCAACACCACCCAGCAACTCGCGGACCTCTGGGGTCACATCAAACGGTACATCTTCATCTGCAAAATCTATTGTCGCTTCTAGCAGTGCTGCTGCTCTGATCAGCCTGGTCCGCCATCCATCCGCCAACGCGCCCAGCGCACCAGAAAACACCCGCACGGCTTGCTTTCTCTGGCTCTCGGTCTCTGCATCGATCAGGTCCGCAAGACCCTCAACCTCAGCTAAATCAAGACACCCATTTTCAAGCGCACGGCGGGTAAATTCTCCCGCTTCAGCTTGCCGCAGTTCAGGATTGTCACCCAAGACACGCAAGACCGCGCTCACTACAGCAGGACTGCCGTGCAATTGCAGTTCAACAACATCCTCGCCGGTAAAGCTCTTGCCAGCATCAAACCGCAAGATCAGCGCTTCATCCAGCAACTCACCGGTAGCATCATAAAGCCTCCGAAGACCGCGCGCTTGAGGCACATCACTGCACAGCAAAGCCACTGCAGCTACAGCCACAGGACCCGAAATACGCACCACTGCAACGCCAGCACGGCCCTGCGCAGTTGCTAATGCAAAAATGGTATCCATATCTAACCCATTGTTTTATAACAATAAGTTATGTGTTCATTGAATCAAAGAAGTCCGCATTTGTCTTGGTCTGCTTCAGCTTCCCGATCAGGAATTCAATCGCATCAGTCGTGCCCATTGGGTTTAGGATGCGGCGCAGTACATATGTCTTGGCCAGATCACCCTTTTCAACAAGCAGTTCTTCCTTACGCGTACCAGATTTCAAGATATCCATCGCAGGGAAGACCCGTTTATCAGCCACCTTACGGTCCAGCACGATCTCGCTGTTACCCGTACCTTTGAATTCCTCAAAGATCACTTCGTCCATCCGCGAACCAGTATCAATCAGCGCGGTTGCAATGATCGTCAACGACCCACCTTCTTCGATGTTACGTGCCGCACCAAAGAAGCGCTTAGGACGCTGTAGTGCGTTCGCATCCACACCACCGGTCAAAACCTTACCAGAGGACGGCACAGTCGTGTTAAACGCCCGTCCTAGGCGCGTAATCGAGTCCAACAAGATCACAACATCCCGCTTGTGCTCGACCAACCGCTTGGCTTTCTCAATCACCATCTCAGACACAGCCACGTGGCGTGTCGCTGGTTCGTCAAAGGTAGACGACACAACCTCACCCTTCACAGAGCGCTGCATGTCGGTCACTTCTTCGGGACGTTCATCAATCAGCAAAACGATCAGATAGCATTCTGGGTGGTTCTTGCCGATAGAATTGGCAATATTTTGCAACAGTACCGTTTTACCAGTCCGCGGTGGCGCCACGATTAAAGACCGCTGGCCTTTACCAATCGGGGATACCAGATCAATAATTCTTGCAGATCGGTCCTTGATGGTCGGATCATCAATTTCCATCGTCAAACGCTCATCCGGATAAAGCGGCGTCAGGTTTTCAAATGCAACCTTGTGTTTGGCCTTTTCAGGATCTTCAAAGTTGATCTGCTCAACGGATGTCAGGGCAAAATAGCGCTCTGTATCGTTAGGCTCCTTCATCACACCTTCGACGGTATCGCCGGTACGCAGCGAATGCTGGCGTATCATATCAGGCGACACGTAAATATCATCTGGTCCGGGCAGATAGTTCGCTTCAGGTGAGCGCAGGAATCCAAATCCATCTTGCACCACTTCCAAAACACCATCACCACCGATGACCCACTCTTCATCCGCCCGCTCTTTCAGGATGGCGAACATCATATCGCCCTTCCGCATAGTGGACGCATTTTCGACTTCCAGCTCTTCAGCTAGGGACAATAGGTCCTTCGGGCTTTGTGCTTTCAAATCGGCGAGGTTCAGGCGCAATTGGGTCATGAGTATCCCTAGTACCAGCATCAAACTGGCATCTTTTCGTGTAATAATGGAAAACCGCTTTCCCGGACGGGAGGCTTCGATAGCATTACGCAACCCGCAACGACGAGTCAATCAAGCACTTAGAACGGCCGTACGACCACCGCCACAACGATAAACACCATCAAAACTGTCGGCACTTCATTGAACAATCGATAAGCACGTCCCGTACGCGTGTTTGTACCAGCTACGAACTCTTTGCGGCGCGCGCTCATCCAGCCATGCGCACCAGTCATTAAAATCACTGAAACAAGCTTAACCCACGACCAGACTGCACCCCAATCAAAGGCACCCAGTCCAATCATGATCAGTCCCGCAATCCAAGCGACAACCATTGCAGGATTCATAATCACGCGAAGCAGCTTTTCTTCCATCACCTGAAAAGTATGGTCCATCTCTGAACCTACTTTCGCCCGCTCCACATGATAGACAAAAAGTCTCGGGAGGTAAAACAATCCAGCCATCCATGCGATCACTGCCATGATATGCAATGCCTTGATCCACGGATAAAAGCTTTCAAGAATTTCAAACATGGCTTCAATCTCTCTTTGGCTCTCTCTTGCATAATAAATATATAAGAAGAAAGAAAAGATGTTGTTGTTGTTAGTCAGCTCATTTTCTGTGGATTATTTTTTT
>CBDTVI010000192.1:0-4696 GCA_965364065.1 uncultured Yoonia sp.
GGCCCAATTTCGACACATGGATTTCAAATGTCGGATGCATTTCCGCGCCAACCACGTCCGGTTTGTGGTGACGATAGATCGACCGCCAATACGGTTGGATGATCACGCCTTCGTCTTGCATAATCTTTTGCAATTTGGCCATTACTTGGCGGCGCTCGTCTGCGTTCGCAAGTGCAAGTGCTTGGGCGAGCAGCGTGTCGAACTCGGCGTTTGAAAATGCGCTTTCGTTCCAAGGCTCGCCGGATCGGTAAGCAAGTGCGAGGACTTGCACGCCCAATGGTCGCTGCGCCCAGTCTGTGGTCGACAGCGGGTATTTCGTCCAGTCGTTCCAGAAGGTCGCGCCAGGTATCACAGTGCGCTTTACGTTTATGCCCGCGTTGCGCAACATTCCGGCCGCCGCATCGCTTGTGTTCTTGCGCCATGTGTCATCAATCGAGATGATATCATGCTCGAACTCACCCATGCCTGCTTCTTCCATGAGGGCCTTGGCCCCGACAGGATCAAAGATAGGGGCAGGCATCTGCGCGTATTCGGGGTGAATGGGGGAAACATGATGGTTTTCCGCAACAAGCCCGTTCCCGGAAAAGCCAAGTTCCAAGAGCACATTGTTATCAATCGCCATCGCCAATGCGCGGCGCACACGTGCATCAGCATAAGGTTTGATCCCATCAACTTCGGCAGCTTGATTGGGGCGAATTACGACAGTGTTTGCAGTGATCGCCTCAGACTTGCCCCATCCAATGTCGTCCATAATCGAGATGAAATCGCCGATCGATTCGTAAACCATGTCGACTTCGTCGCCGGCTACAGCTGCAACAATACCAGCCTGTTCTGTGCCAAAGTCCAGATATTCAATGCGGTCCAGATATGCGCCTTCGCCCCACCAGTTATGGTCCTCGTTTTTGACCAAGACGGCTTTTACACCCACTTCGAAGTCACCAGGGATGTAAGGCCCTGTCCCGATGGGGTTGTCCAATGGGTCACCATTGAAGCTTTGGTGGACGATCGCTGCTGGGTAGTCAGAAAAGCCAGCAATCAAAGTGATATCGGGCTGGAACAAAGTCAGGCGCACCGTTGCGTCATCGATGACAGTGATTGCACCGTCGCGGGCTTGGCCCGTTTCGCCGTCAACAAGCGACGCCATCCGAGACGCCATCGAATTTCCTTCGACGTTTTTCTCGCACCAGCGCGCAATGTTGAATGCTACATCTTGGGCAGTGAAGGCATCGCCGTTGTTCCAAGTCACACCGGGGCGGACGGAAAGCGTGTATTCGGTCGCGTCTTCGTTCACTTCCCAGCTTTCGAGCAAAGCAGGTTTAAAGCTGCCATCGATCTGGTACTCGACCAAATACTCTAGGTAGCCACGCGTGTAGTTGGACATCTGCGGCCAATCGTAAGTACGCGGGTCTTTCAGCGCCTTCACCAAGGATTCAATTCGCAATGAACCCCCAGTTTGCACATGACCTGAAGCAAGGGCCGGTTGCGTCATCCCAAGCAGTCCATAGGCGGCAGTAGCCGTTACACCAAGCGACGTCGCCCGGGTCAGGAATTCGCGGCGTGAAAGCTGTCCTGCGGATACTTCGTTGGCATAATTCCGTGCGGCGGGGTGGATTGAATTAGGAAATTTCATGAATCTCTTATCCCTTTTTGTGACGTGAAAAAGCAGGCAGCAACATAGTGTGCGCAACTGCTGGAGCACGACTGCCATGTTCTCATACTTCCAAGAAATAGTCCAAAAACGACACAGTCAATGAAAACCGACGTAGTCTAAGAGGAAACAGGCAGCGCCTCATTGGTCCGCAACCGCGCCTGGTCCGGCCTGCCATGCGCCCAGCGGAAAAGCCAACGACCACCTTCAACTGCATGTCGGGTGAGGCGCTGATGAAGCCGCACAAGGATGCGACATTGACCCACATCAAAGCCAAACAAGCAGGTTCGCGCTATACTTTTCCAAAATGAAGGGACGCGTGAATGGAACAAGCGGTGGCGAATATGAAGGCTGAGGAACGCTCTGCGTTGTCACAGAAGATCAGTGGTTTCGAGCAAGGAGAGTATCCATATGCCAAGCCATTGGGCCGACGGGCCTATGAGGCCGAGAAGGCCGCGTTGCAAGTTGAACTGCTCAAGGTACAAAAGTGGTCCCAAGAGACAGGTCAAAAGATTGTTATGCTGTTCGAGGGCCGCGATGCGGCTGGCAAGGGTGGCACAATCAAGCGATTTACAGAGCATCTGAACCCTCGCGACGCGCGCGTCGTGGCGTTGAACAAGCCAACGGACGAAGAACGCGGGCAGTGGTATTTCCAACGCTACGTCAAGCATTTGCCAACGGCCGGAGAGATCGTCTTGTATGACCGATCTTGGTACAACCGTGCAGGCGTCGAACGCGTCATGCAGTTCTGCGAGCCAAATGAATACCTCGAGTTCATGCGCCAAACCCCCGAGTTCGAGCGGATGCTAACGCGCAGCGGCATTCGTTTGTTCAAATACTGGTTTTCTGTAACCCAAGAAGAACAGCGCAAGCGATTTGCGTCACGGGAAACGGACCCGTTGAAGCAATGGAAGCTTTCCCCAATTGACCGCGCGAGCCTTGATAAATGGGATAATTACACAGAGGCGAAGGAGGCGATGTTCTTTTACACTGATACGGCTGATGCGCCTTGGACAGTGATCCGTTCAAACGACAAAAAACGCGCACGCCTTAACTGTATGAAGCATTTTCTTTCGTCGCTCGACTATCCCGACAAAGACAAATCAGTGGCGACCCCGCCTGATCCTCGGATTTTGCATACGCCGGATGATGTTGTGCACAACGCGGCCCATCTTTTGAATGGCAGCAAATGAGAATGAACTGACGAACTTAGTTCATTCGTGCAAAAGTGGTCGCCGCAGTTAACGGTGATTAACCGTCTAGTGCGGCGATGACGTTTTTCGCGGCCCGTTTGCCACTGTAATATGCGCCGCTCACAAGGGCGCAGCGACCTCCGGCCATCGCTTCGCCTGCAAAAAACAACCGGTCACCTACTGGGGCTTCAAGCACTTTGCGGACCCCGAAATGCCCCGGTTTCACAGCCGCATATGCGCCCAAAGTGAGCGGATCATTGGCCCAATCTGTGCGGAAGCCTTTGATGAAATGCTTGCGTGCATCGGACCCTACGAGTTTGACCAATTCTTCCATTGCGAAATCGACAGTCACAGCGGGGTCTTCGGCAGAAAGCTCCCAGCCTAACCGCCCGCCGATATTGCCGAATAGGTAGTCGTGGCCACATGGCCACGCGATGAAATAGCAGGCTTTGGCAGGCATATCGTTGGGGACCTGATACGTGACCCAATTGTTGTCGCCCAAACCCAGTCGTGCGCCATCAAACATCATTGGCACTTTAACAAGCAGGCCCATTGGCAAAGCATGTGCCGCTTCTACTTTGGCCTCGGGCAGCGCGGGGGTGAAGCGAATTGCACCTGACGCCAAGACACCGGTTGATACGGTGATTACGCAGGCTTTGGCGCTGATGGTGCCGTCACTGGTTTCGACGCGTACACCCTCACCGCTCCAGTCAATGTGGGTGACCGATGTGTTAAGCTTTATCGGCAGACCTTCGGCTTTTTCGGCGACCACGGCACCAAGGCCCTCCCGCACGAAGTAGCTGGGTTGGTCACTTTTGCTCTGCCAGTCATCCAAGGTGGAAACTTCGTCAAAGTCAAAGCCGTAATCCATTGGTCCAAGCCAAGACTGCACAGCGCCCGCCCAAGGCATTTCATTTGGAATGACGTCCGACGCGGGCACATCGCGCCCTTCGCGGCCAGCTTTGTTCATGGCCTTTTGAACGGCCTTTGCTGTCTTGTGATAGTCGGCTAAATCTTGTCCGCTTGCGCGGGATTTATCCAAACGAAATAGATCGGTCGCGGCATTTGTGTGGTCTGCAAGGTGATAGCCCTTTTTGCGGGCAATTTTAGTGTAAGGGTTCTTGTCCGCGCCCGACATCCAAGATGCGCCCATGTCCACGGGCACGCCAAAAGTTTCGCTTTGTGTCCAAGCGCGGCCACCGATCCGGTTTGCAGCTTCAAGCACGATGACGGATTTACCTTCTTTCATCAGGCGCCTCGCGGCCCCAAAACCTGCCGATCCGGCCCCGATAACGACAACGTCGGGGTTCGTTGGGAGTTTGTTGGTCAACTGAAAATCTGGCATTTTGCGGCTCCGGAAAGCATAGGTTTGGGGAAAATGAGGGCTGTGCGTGACTAGTTTTCTTAGTCTACAGCGGCAAAGAATTTGCGGACATATTGGGGAACATGCCAACTGCATTCGGTCCCTTTGGGCACGAAGAATGCGTCGCCCGCTTTAAACGTTTGGCTGATCCCACCGGGTTCTTGGATCGTGACCTCGCCTGCTACCATCACAACGAATTCATGCGACGGGAAGGGTTCCATTTGACCTTCGGATGCTTGGCAGTCCCATAGTCCAACGGTCATTGTTTCATCGTCGTTGGTAAAAAATTCACGTTCGCGTTCGACCGCATCGGCGCTGTCTTCGGACGGAATGATATCGTCGTCTGTCAGTTCAGTGTTCGGGTCAATCACGATCACGCCGCCATCTGCTGACGCGATCTGAGGTGTTTTACCGTTGGGGTCCAGCAAGGTCAGAAAGAATTTCTTCAAATATCCGTCTTGTTTCCAACTTGTCGGAATGCCGTTTCGGAAT
>CBDTVI010000193.1:0-4681 GCA_965364065.1 uncultured Yoonia sp.
AGCTACACCCGCTGGTCCCGCCACAGGTGTTGCATTTCATGCAGGTGCCATTGCGTACCAACGTGTAGTTGCCGCAATCGCCACAGGCTTCGCCCTCATAGCCCTGTATCTTGGCTATGGTGCGGGCATCCATGCTCATCGCCCCGCTGCTGACTGTGGCGCTGGCAAACGCTGTGGCGCCCGCAGCTGCGACGGCCACCTCCGGCACCAAAACCTGCAGCATCCGGTCTGCATCCACGCCCGCCAGCGCGGTGGCATCCATCTGGCCGCCCTGCAGCACCACCAGTTCCTGCGGCAGACGTTTGCGCAGATAACCGGTCGAGCTGATCTGTTTGAGCACTTCCAGTGACCGCGAGGCGGCTGTGTCGCTCATCTCGGAGATGTTGGACACGCCTTCTTCTTGGCCGCGACCCAGATCATCAAAACTTGCGCCTTCGGGTTTGACATGCGCCAGATCAGTTCGGTCCAGATAAGACACCGCCAGTTCGCGAAAGATGTAATCTAGGATCGAGGTCGCGCTTTTGATGCTGTCATTGCCTTGAACCATGCCCGCAGGTTCAAACTTGGTGAAGGTGAAGGCATCAACAAATTCTTCCAGCGGCACGCCGTATTGCAGGCCGACCGACACAGCGATGGCAAAGTTGTTCATCATCGCCCGGAACCCGGCGCCTTCTTTGTGCATGTCGATGAAGATTTCGCCCAACTGTCCATCTTGGTATTCACCGGTGCGCAGGTAAACCTTGTGACCGCCAACAACCGCTTTCTGAGTATAACCCTTGCGCCGTTGCGGCATCTTTTCCCGGTGCGATTTGATGATCTCTTTGACGATGATCTTTTCGACAATTTTTTCGGCCAGTACCGTGGCTTTTTCGTGCGGGGACCCACTTGCGAATGTTTCCGCGGCGTCGTCATCATCTTCGACCAAAGCAGAGGCCAGTGGTTGCGAAAGTTTGGAGCCATCGCGATAAAGTGCATTGGCTTTGACACCCAGCGACCAGCTCAGCTCGTAGGCTTTCTGACAGTCTTCGATTGTCGCGTTATTTGGCATGTTGATGGTTTTTGAGATCGCACCCGAGATGAACGACTGCGCGGCGGCCATCATGGTAATGTGGCTGTTAACGCTCAGGAAACGCTTGCCTTTCTTGCCACACTGGTTGGCGCAGTCAAAGATATGGTAATGATCTTCCTTCAGGAACGGCGCTTGTTCCAGCGTCATGGTGCCACAGATATGATCATTCGCCGCTTCGATTTCTTTGCGCGAATATCCGAGGTGCCGCAAAAGGTCGAACGAGGGGTCGTTCAGCTTGTCCGCCGAGATGCCCAGCTTTTGCGTGCAGAACTCGGTGCCCAAGGTCCACTGGTTGAAGACAAAGCGGATGTCGAACGCGCTTTCCAATGCGCCGTCGATTTTGGCGAGTTCGGCGGGTCCAAAGCCATGCGCGGTCAGGGCGCTGTGGTTGATCCCCGGTGCATTGCCCATAGAGCCGTGGCCCACGGCGTAGCTGACAATCTCTTCGATCTGCGCCGAACCATACCCAAGGTTTTCCAAGGCGGCAGGCACCGAGCGGTTGATGATTTTGAAATACCCGCCACCGGCAAGTTTCTTGAACTTGACCAAAGCAAAATCAGGTTCGATACCGGTGGTATCACAGTCCATCACCAGACCGATGGTGCCTGTGGGGGCAACAACAGTGGTCTGCGCATTTCTGTAGCCGTGCTTTTCGCCAAGCTTCAGCGCCTCGTCCCAGCTTGACATCGCAATATCGATTAGACGGGCATCGGGGCAGTTGGCATGATCCAATGGCACCGGCTTGACTGCCAGTTCTTCGTAGCCACCCGTAGCTCCATACGCGGCGTTGCGGTGATTGCGGATGACGCGCAACATATGTTTTTTGTTGCGCTTGTAGCCGCTGAAGGGGCCCAACTCGCCTGCAATCTCAGAAGATGTGGCATAAGAAACGCCCGTCATGATCGCTGTCAGGGCGCCACACAAGGCGCGGCCTTCGTCGCTGTCATAGCTGTGTCCCATATTCATCAGCAAGCCACCAATGTTGGCATAACCAAGACCCAAGGTGCGGAAATCATAGGATAATTGCGCGATTTCCTTGGACGGAAACTGTGCCATCATCACCGAAGTTTCCAGCGTCACGGTCCACAGGCGTGTGGCGTGCATGTAATCTTCGACCTGAAACTCGCCGTCTTTGTAAAAGGTCAACAAGTTCATCGAGGCCAGGTTGCAGGCGGTGTCATCCAGAAACATATATTCTGAGCACGGGTTTGAGCCGCGGATTGCGCCGTCTTCAGGGCATGTGTGCCATGCGTTGACGGTGTCATGGTATTGAATACCCGGATCAGCACAGGCCCAGGCTGCGTGGCCAACCTGTTCCCACAGGTCGCGCGCCTTGATGGTTTTGGCGACTGCGCCATCCCTGCGGTTGATCAACTCCCAGTCGCCATCTTCTTCGACGGCTTTCAGGAACGCGTCGGTGACGCGGATCGAGTTGTTGGAGTTCTGGCCCGAGACTGAGGAGTAAGCCTCGGAATCCCAGTCCGTATCGTAGGTCGGGAATTCAATGCTTGTGTGGCCCTGTTTTGCATAATCCAGAACCCGCTTCACATAGGTCTCGGGAATGCAGACTTTTTTGGCATCTTTCACGGCCGCTTTCAGCGCCTCGTTCACTTTTGGATCATACGCATCTTCTTCTTTGCCATCCCAAGTGCGGATCGCGTCAAATAGTGCATTCAGCTTTTGCTCGTGCATTTTGGAGCCCGCGACAATGCTTGCCACTTTTTGCTCTTCGATGACCTTCCAGTTGATGAAGTCTTCGATATCGGGGTGATCCGCGTCAACGATCACCATCTTGGCCGCACGCCGCGTGGTACCGCCCGACTTGATTGCGCCCGCAGCCCGGTCGCCGATTTTCAGGAATCCCATCAGACCGGATGATTTGCCGCCACCTGACAGTTTTTCACCGGCGCCGCGCAACATGGAAAAGTTGGAACCAGTGCCAGAGCCGTATTTGAACAGGCGTGCCTCACGCACCCACAGATCCATGATGCCACCGTCGTTGACCAGATCATCCTGCACACCCTGAATAAAGCAGGCGTGTGGCTGCGGGTGTTCATAGCTGCTGGTCGATTTGGTCAGTTTGCCGGTGGCGTAATCAACGTAGTAATGCCCCTGCGCCGGACCATCGATACCATAGGCCCAATGCAGTCCAGTGTTGAACCACTGCGGGCTGTTGGGAGCGGCGCGCTGGCTGGCCAGCATATAGCGCATCTCGTCAAAATAGGCGCGCACATCAGATTCATCAGTGAAATAGCCACCCTTCCAACCCCAATAAGCCCACGCGCCAGCCAACCGGTCAAATACCTGCTTGGACGAAGTTTCGCCGCCCATCTCAACATCATCACCATCGGGAACTGAACGCCACAGGAATTCCGGCACGCCCTGTTCTTCGACTTTCTTCAGCTTTGCGGGGACCCCGGCTTTGCGGAAATACTTCTGAGCGATCACGTCGCTGGCAACCTGGCTCCAGGTTGATGGCACTTCGACGGCATCCAGATGGAACACGATCGTACCGTCCGGATTCCGAATTTCCGAAACTGTGCTCACAAAATTCAGCGATGCATATGCGTCGTGACCTGCTTTGGTAAATTTCCGTTCGATTTTCATATCAACGCTGCCTCGTTCCAGCTTTTCCATTTTATGCCCGACACATCCGCGTCACCGTCATTGCGGCTGGCACCCCTTATGCCGAAGGCAGTGAAGGGAACGACGTCTCGAACGGTGGACACCCCGTTCAGGGCAGCCTCCGACGGCCAAATAGCCATTCGTGATCTTAGTTCATTCCGTCCCTGCCCCGCGCTGCCCTCTAGATGTATTTACTAGATGTTGTGGCAGCTTTACCGGCTTGCACAATATGACGCCTGGACACCCCCATCGTCAACGCAAATTTAAATTTTTTTTGACAACTTTTGTCTTGACCTGAGCCCTGATTTTAGACGCGACGAGACGTCGCATGATTCATCGCCCTCAGCGCGCGCGCACCGCTCCAAGATCAAATCAATCAAAACCTGTGCAATGCGGCAGACTTAGCGCAAAATGTTAACCAAATCCGCGAAGACCGGTCAAAAAAGTTAACGCACAACCCAAGCACAGACAGGCTCATTGTAGCGGCAGGATAATCATGGTTTTGTAACTTCAACCCTACAATCAGGACGTGTCCATGCTCCGATTCTCCGCCCTAACCGCGCTTGTTGTTGCAGGATGCACACCTTTAAATGGGGAAGCAGATCCGGTGGATGGTCGTACGCAGGCCCGATTCACCGAACGTCCAGTCCATCTTTTTGCGGCGCTCGAAGAAACCTGCACCAAGCCCGCGGATACCTTTGTGCGCAAAAGCCCGGATCTGGTACAGTGTCGCACCTTTTTGCCCCCCGAACCGACAGCCGCGATCATTTTGAGTTATGATGGCACGATCAAAAAACTGCCCGAACTGGTGGTGCAGCTGTCCGGTCAGGTCGAATCAGACAGTTATGTGCTAGAAAACAGCTATTTCCTGAACGTCCCCCAACTTCGTGGATCAACGCTTCAGGTGCGTCAGGGCGACAGGCGTGTGGAACGGCGCATGATCTCGCTGATGCGGGCCGCTGGCGGCATGCCAATGTGAGACGGCCA
>CBDTVI010000194.1:0-4574 GCA_965364065.1 uncultured Yoonia sp.
TTGATCGGACGGGACACGCACCTGCGCCCATGACAGCCCAAAGACGCTGAACAAGACATAGAACTTGATCATCTGATCAATCGCGAAGACCCAAAAACCAGTCCAGAACATCAGCCGCATTGGTAAACTCCTAGTGCCGGAAATGCCGCATGCCGGTAAAGACCATTGCGATACCTGCGGCGTCGGCGGCAGCGATCACTTCGTCGTCGCGCATCGACCCGCCCGGTTGAATGACACATGTAGCGCCCGCAGATGCGGCTTCCATCAATCCATCTGCAAACGGGAAAAACGCGTCAGAGGCGACAGCGGACCCTTTGGTGAGCGGTTCCGGCAGGCCCATTGCATCGGCCATGCGTTCGGCCTTTTTGGCGGCAATCAGCGCGCTATCAAGGCGCGACATCTGGCCTGCGCCGACGCCAACTGTGGCGCTATCTTTGACATAAACGATGGCGTTGGATTTGACGTGCTTCGCAACTTTCCATGCGAACAGCAGATCTGCCATCTGCGCGTCTGTCGGGGCCAGTTTAGTGACCACTTTCAGGTCGTCCATTCCGACAAAACCAGTGTCTTTGTCCTGTACTAGCATGCCGCCCGCAACCTGGCGGTAGGTGGTGATCGGTGCTTTGACATCGGGTAATCCGTCAGTTGTCAGCAAGCGCAAATTCTTCTTCGCAGCAAACACTGCTTTGGCTGCGTCGGAAGCACCGGGCGCAATGACGACTTCGGTGAAAACTTCAACGATGGCCTTGGCTGTTGCCTCATCAAGCGGCTGGTTCAGCGCGACAATGCCACCAAAAGCGCTGGTGCGGTCGCAATTGAATGCGCTCTGGTAGGCCTCTAGCAAAGTTGCTCCGCGTGCCACACCGCAGGGGTTGGCATGCTTGATGATGGCGACTGCGGCACTGTCTGCAGGATCAAATTCCGCCACCAGTTCAAAGGCGGCATCAGTGTCGTTGATGTTGTTATAGGACATTTCTTTGCCCTGATGTTGCTGGGCTGTCGCGACACCTGCGCGGTCTGTTCCGTCGGTATAGAAGGCGGCGGACTGGTGGCTGTTTTCGCCATAGCGCATGGTCTGCTTGTATGTTCCGCTGAACGACCGACGGCGCGGGGTGTCTGACCCAATTGCGCTTGCCATCCAAGTGCTGACGGCAGTGTCATAGGCTGCCGTCCGCGCATACGCGGTTTGGGCAAGGCGCTGGCGCAGGGCCAAAGTGGTCTGACCATCATTGGCGTCCAGTTCGGCCAGCAAAGCTGCGTAGTCTTCAACATCAGTCACCATACTCACAAACGCATGGTTCTTCGCGGCAGAGCGGATCATCGCGGGTCCGCCGATGTCGATATTTTCAATGCAGGTGTCAAAGTCCGCGCCCTTGGCGACGGTTTCTTCAAACGGGTAAAGGTTCACGACCAGCAGGTCGATTGGCCCGATGCTGTGTTCGATCATCGCGTCGCGGTGTGTGTCCAGATCGCGGCGGGCCAGTAGGCCGCCATGCACAACCGGATGCAGTGTCTTAACGCGGCCATCCATCATTTCGGGAAAGCCTGTCACCTCGGCCACATCACGAACATCTAAACCTGCATCGCGCAGCGCCTTAGCCGATCCACCCGTCGAAAGCAGTTCAACTCCGCGTGCCGCCAAAGCTTGGCCCAATTCAATCAGGCCGGTTTTGTCAGAAACAGAAAGCAGCGCGCGGCGCAGAGGTGCAAGGTTGGTCATGTGGATCCCTAAAAAGACTAATCTATGTCGTCCATTGGATCGGCCTGCACCAGATCACGCACCGCGTTGGGCGTATCTTGTGCTTTGGCCAGCGACCACCGGACGCGTGTCGCATAGGCCATTGCGCTGCCGGATAAAACCACCTGATGGGTCGTGCGGGGTCTTAATCTGCCATTTTGCAGATAAACCGACGCTGAAAGGCTAAGTTTCGCCTGCCCGTCGTGCCGAAAGACCCAAACCTCGCCTGATTTCAGGCGCATGGCCACAGCAGTTGCCCCCATATCAAGGGTCGCTTCGACGTCAGGGTGTAAATGAAAACGCGCTGCATAAAGAATGCCAGTCGGCCCCGCATTGATCAGGGCTTTGTCAAAAATGGCATTGTCTGCGGCATCCAGCGTGGTCAAAATATCCTCGCCATCAACTGTGCGCCCATCCGCCGAGACGTGCAAAATGCGCGCATGTGTTAGGCCGTGGCTGGGTTGATAGCCGTTCTGTGACATCTCAAGCCTGCGGCCTTGGGTGTCTTCGATCGTATGACCGCGCACGATTGAGGGCAGTTCGGTTAATAATTCTTCTGCTTGGCTGGATCGTCCTGAGGGAGCCAGATGCGAGGATGAGACACCTTCGATCATCATCGTCGAGTGGCTAGGCGTGGCGCGACTAGCCCTGCGCCATTCACCGCCAAACAGCGCTCCAGAGCCACAGTTGACGATCAATGGCCTGCGCCCTGATGTCAGCTCAAACCCCAATGTGCTGGCATGGCCGTCAGCCGACGCCTCACCGCTAGGTGGTGCTGCTGCGTCGGCGATCAATGTCGTGCGTCCAGCCGTCAGCCGCGCAAATCCCATGTGCAGACCTTTTGCCGGACCGCCACGCACGCCAGAGGACGCAAGCGCTTGGTCCAGCCGCCCCTCAAGACCTTGTCCACCTCCGTGAAATCGCGCCAAACTCCCATCAGCATGACGCAGCGCGCGCAACGCTGGGGCAATACGCTCAATCGCGTCTTTCACAGGGGCAGGCACGTTATGTCCTGTCTCGGTCAGTGCTTTTGCGGTCCAGGTTAACAGGCTCAGAATCTCGAGTAACTCTTCGGGATTACGCGACTTGATCGCACCGTTCGCGTCAATCTGCGATTGGCAATCTGCACCAAGGGCAGCAACAGCGGGTGGAATATGATGTTCCATTCCTTCTAGCGATAAGCCCGCGTAAATGACCCCTGTCAGCGCCTCAAAGCGGCGCAATCCGGGGGACGTGGCTTGCCAGCGTTTCGACAGAAACAGGGTTTGTCGTGCAAGGCTTTGAAAAAATAGCTGGCCGGCTGCTTTGTCTTGACCGCGCAGCAGGAAAAATCCGTGGTTGATCCAGCGGATCAAGCGCCGCCCCGTGATGCCGGGGGTCCAGCCGTCGCTGCGCCCATCGCCATAGCGTGTGATCCAGTCAAAGACCCACGCTTGTGCGCGGTCGCGTGCGCGATCATCGCCAACGGCTGCGAGATCATCTAGCCATTCGCAGCCTTGGATTTCTTCGCTGACGGCGGGGTTGTCGCGGGCGATTTCCCAGATTGAAAGCTGTGACCCCTCGACCAGCAATCCAGAGAATAGAAAATTGCCCGCGATCAGTTGGCGGCCGCGCGCGACTTGGCCAATCGTGTGCGGTTCAGGGGCGGACACAAAAGCAGTTGCTGTGTTGGCACGTGCCGCACTGCGGGCATGAACCCGATGCATGAAACGGATACGGCGTTGCCGCCATGTCTGTGGTTGACCCAAGTTTTGCCGCCTCGTTTTCTACTAGTCACGAACGCTTTCGCAGACCATAGCAACAAGGCTGCGTTCAAGTCACGCAGGCTTTCTTAGGACGGCCATATAGAAACCGTCCATGCCGCCATGCTCTGCCCAATAATCGGGGCGCAGGCGAAAGCCGCCTTCGGGTGTCACCCAATCAGCGTCGATGCCTTCGATGCTGGGTGTTTCAACCGTGAGGCCCTCAAAACGTGCCAAAGCGTCTTCGACTTGGACCTCGCCTTCGTCAGGAAGCAGCGAACAGGTGCAATACACCAAGCGGCCACCCGGTTTCAGCAAGGTCAGTGCGTGATCCAGCAATGCTTCTTGTTGGTCAATCAGCGGGCCAAACTCTGACCCGTCCTTGGCATAAGGCAGATCGGGGTGCCGTCTGATCGTTCCCGTGGCAGAGCAGGGCGCATCAAGCAAGATCGCGTCATAGCCGCCTTCGTCCAATGCAAACGCGTCGCTGACAATGACCTCCGCGGTGAGGCCGACACGGGTTAAGTTTTCTGCGACGCGCGCCATGCGCTTTTCAGAAACATCAACGGCTGTGACATGCGCGCCCAATGCCGCCAATTGCATCGTCTTGCCGCCTGGTGCGGCGCAAAGATCGAGGATATTCTGCCCCTTCACATCGCCCAACAGCTTCACTGGGATCGCTGCTGCGGCGTCTTGTACCCACCAAGCACCATCCGCATATCCGGGCAGTGTCGAGACTTGTCCCGCATTCGCGACCCGCACAGAACCCGTTGGCAAAACCACACCGCCGACGGTTTCAGCTACGGCTTCAGGATCAGATTTCACAGTCAGGTCCAATGCTGCGCCAGCAAAATGCGCAGCTTCCATACCGGCCACCGCGTCGCGGCCCCATGCGGCAACCAACGGCTGGCGCAACCAGCCGGGCGTTAGTGGCACGGCGCGCTTGTCCCACTCTGCGGGGCCTTCATCGGCGATTTTGCGCAAAACCGCGTTTGTGAGACCCTTCATAGTTTGCGTGCGTTTGTTGCGCGAGACGATTTCAACATATGCGTTGACGACACCGTGGGCGGCCTCGCCACTGCATAATTCAATCA